>NZ_PPRU01000053.1 GCF_002902285.1 Staphylococcus simulans
ATCTCTAGGATGTAAGTGGTTATTCACTAACCATAACATTAAATCAAAGGATAATGATTAATATTAAGTAAATATTTGGTTTAATTTTTCTAAATAATCCATTTTTCTTGCGACTTTCTTTTTATTCAATACATTTATAGGTTGAATTGTATTATCATTGTCACAACATTTTTCTGTCGGAGTGATCGTTTCTCCGAAATATGACATTAAATAATGACGTCTGCAAGTTGTTAAGTTTTTGTATCCCATCATGGTTAATAACCCTTCTTTTTTGCGTTGTTCTGAGATTGAGAAAATCGTTTTTATTTGTTCGATTGTATATTGAGTTGCTAAAACATCAAGAATTTCTGCCTTTTGTTCAGGTAAGTTGGCACCTTGATCAAATGCATCAATATCAGCTTCAGTTATGATATCCGCAAAAAGAATAGTTTCTAATAAGAAATAGTCGTCTGGTTGATAAAGACTGATAGCTTGGCTAAGTTGTCCATCCCTTCCGGCACGACCAATTTCTTGAAGGTAACTTGAAGGGCTGACCGGTAAATGATAATGAATGACTGTGCGGATATCAGATTTGTTAATTCCCATGCCAAATGCACTTGTTGCGACAATCATAGGAATTTTATTTTGTATGAATTGTTGTTGTACAGTTTGTCTTTCTTGATATGATAAATCACCATGGTATATGCCGGTAAGGTAACCTTCATCATAAATCATTTGCGCTAGTTCCCTACACTTTTTCTTTGAAGATACATAAATAATAGTTGGTCCTGAATGTTCTATGAAAGATTTTAACCATTCATTTTTCTCGGCGTTATTTTCAAAGTTTAGATGAGATAACATAATATTATCTCTGCTCATTTTGGTTTTGACCACCTTCAATTTTGTCTGTACGATATCTTCTATATCCTCTTGTAAATGTAATGGTGCAGTTGCAGTCAGTGCGAGCAATGTCGCTTTTGGAAATTTTTTAGTGATCCTGCCAATTAACGCGTAATGCGGTCTGAAATCATAACCCCACTCTGTAATACAGTGTGCTTCATCAAGCACAATCATACCCAAATCTATCGAATCAATCCATTTAATATTATCTTGATGCAAGATAAATTCAGGACCTAAAAAGATAAACTTTGATGATTTCAATTGTTTTAAATTCTTCATCTTTTCTTCATAACTCATACCAGAGTGAATGTAACTGACAGAACGTTCTCCGTTCTTTCGCATCTGCATAACTTGATCATCCATTAATGAAATTAGAGGAGAAATGATAAGTGTGGGTTTTTGTTTAATATAAGTCGGCAGTTGATAGCACAAACTTTTACCACTACCAGTAGGTAAAATGCCTAAAGTGTGCTGATGATTCAATACATTTTCGATAATAGGTTTTTGACCTTCTTTAAATGAATCAAAGCCAAACCATTTTTTTAAAGCTTCTTCCAGCATCAAATCCCCTCCCTCGCTAATATGGTAATCGCAAGTTTAATTTCGAAATAGCTCATATTAGGAAACGCTGCCTTAAAATTTCGTAATCGTTCTTCTTGGCGGTCAATATAAAATGTTTTAAATTCATTTAAATCTTCCTTATCCAAATACAAGCTGTAATCAGTAAAATATCCTTTAACATATAGCTCAATGATATGGTCTTCAATTGTATTTAATTTTACGCCTTCTTTTTGTGCAATTGCTTCTAACGATAAACCGTTATTTACTAACTTTAATGTATCTTTAGTATTGATAGAAAGCGCAGGTAAGATAATAGCTTGGTGCAAGGTAGGAAAAGTCTCTTGATCTTCCAATAAATGCATCATCTCGACTAAATCATTCATTTTAATGATGGCTAACTCTGACATTTTTAAATTTTCGATTAAGCTGACTTGTTGGTTCGTATACATGACTTCATCATAACCTTGTAAGAAATAATGCAATATAGAACGCGGCTGTGCTTGGTTTAATAGTTCGAAAAGCTGATATATCTCTGTTTTAAATGCATCTAAGCTTTGCTGTGCTTCAAGCTTAAAATAAATAGTTTTTACTCGCTTTTGTACTTTACTGATTTCTGAAACGGGTATAAAAGAAAGCGTATGATGTTGTTTGAATGAAATGGTTTGTATTAACAACTGCAAAACTTGAAAAGTCTGTTGGATACTTTCAAAGGTATAACGTGTTGAAACTTTTAACGGAATTGATGATAAATCTTCGTTATTCTGATGATAGATTCGTTCGAATGACGTATATTTTAAATCAGGTTGACTATGATATAATGATAAAAGTTGTTGGCTACATGCATCAAAGTAGGTTTGATGCGTTTTAGCACCAATCAGTATATTGTAGATACTTTTGTCAGTTTTATAATGAAATGCATGTTTTTTTATGTATTGAATTATTTCGTTCAAATCCATCATCACCTATGACTTATAGTATTGAAAAAAGATAAACTGGTGTTAAAATATAAATTACGTTATCAGTGTAGCATTTTTAGAGAAGGAGGCGAAGTAAATTGGCTAAATATACGATTGTAGATATGGATACATGCATTGCTTGCGGCGCATGCGGTGCTGCAGCACCTGACATTTATGATTATGATGATGAAGGTATTGCATATGTTATCTTAGATGATAATGAAGGGACAGCGCCTGTTCCAGAAGAATTATACGAAGACTTAGAAGATGCAGACGAAGGTTGCCCAACAGATTCTATTAAAATTGCAGACGAACCGTTTGATGGTGATGCATTAAAATTCGAATAGTATCAATCGTGAGACCAGTTGGCTGTCTTCGCTTAACATAGATTGATAAAACAAGACAGATGATGTCTTAAAAAATCCCCCGGAAAAATATTTCCGGGGGTTTCTTTAGTTTGTTATTAATAACGCAGTGCTTTCTTTAATCGTTTATATAACAATAAGAAAACAATAGATACTACGATACCTTTAATAATATTGAACGGTATAATACCAGATACTATTATGATTTTTAAGTTTTTCATGACATCGCTTAAGTTCATAATCATACCGTAAAGCGGTAATAATACGAAGTAGTTTAAAACACTTAATACCAATGTCATGACGATTGTACCTACAATGAGGCCAATGATGATATTGAAGCGGCTTTTAACTGCTTTGCTGACATAGTACGCAGTTAATAATAAACTTACTGCTGCTACAAAGTTTGCTAAAGGCCCAATAGGATCTCCCATGTTAAATAAGAAATTCAATAAGTTTTTAATCAATTCGACGATGATGCCTGCTATAGGTCCAAAAATAAAGGTTGCTAATAAAGCAGGTACATCACTAAAATCTAAAGTTAAGTACGGAGGCAAAAATGGTAAAGGAAATTTGATAAACATCAAAATAAAAGCAATTGCACTCAACATACTTATGACGATGAAACGTTTGTTGTTTTGTTGATTCATAAAGGCTCCTTCCATTCATCTACGTGAATAGGAGGATTTCATTGCACAACAAATAAACCCTCCATCTTCTCCCATCCAGACTATACTGTCGGCTCTAGAATCTCACTAGATCAGCCATATCTATCAATCGATAAATACAGGTCGCAGGCTTAAATTACTGCCGGTTGGGAATTGCACCCGACCCCGAAGATGAATTTCATTAATATTTTATTTTCCTATTTATTGTAGCCGATTTATCTTAAAAGTTCAATCCGATTGCTTAACTAGGAAAATAAAAAAACTTGGGCGAAACGCCCAAGTTAAATGATTATGCTTCATGATGATGTGGTTTTGGTAATTTAATAATGAAAGTCGTGCCTTTACCTAATTCACTCGTTAAATTAATTGTACCTTCTTGTGCTTCAATAATCATACGACTGATGAATAGACCAAGTCCTGTTCCCTCTTTGCCGCGTTTTCTAGAAGCATCTACTTTATAGAATCTATCGAAAACTAATTCTACATGTTCAGGTGCAATACCACTGCCAGTATCTGAGATATATAAAATATCGTAATTATCATCTTCGCCAGTTGTGATTTTAATGGAATCTCCAGGACCAGTATATCTTGTCGCATTATCGACTAGGTTTGTTAGTACTTGTTCCATTCGATCCGAATCATAGAACCATAATTGGTTGTGTGTCTCTGGCGCGAGAGCTATATCAATTTCTAATTCACTTGCTTGTTGACGATATTTCAACTGCATGCGATCAAGCAATTGGCTGATAGGTTGCACTTCTTTGTGAATAGATAAGCCTTCAGCATCCATTCTCGCAACATTTAACAACTCATTGACTAATCGATTCAAACGTTGTGTCTCATCTAAGACAATAGAAAGCGAATCTCTAATTTCTTCAGGTTCTGAAACTACACCGTCTACAATTGATTCCGTATAACCTTGCAATAAGGCAATTGGTGTTCTGAGTTCATGTGAAACTGTTGCAATAAAGTCTTTTTTCATTTGATCCAGTTTGTGTTCATTTGTCATATCTCGAATGATTGCGACAATACCACTGCTGCCGTTTGGTTGGAATTGATCAATATAACTCATAATTACCACATAATAACGGTTATTGACTTCATATTCTTCAAACTGAGTTTCCTTATCTGTGAAAGTATTATTCATTTGTTCAACGAATAATGCTTTGTTTTCTCCATCAAGCTCATTTTCCATTTGCTGAGCGAGTTGGTTAGATAGGATGATTTCCCTATTCTCATTAATACCCAATACACCTTCTACCATCGAATTGATTAAACTTTCTCTAATATTTTTAGAGGCTGAGATTTCATCAATATGACGTTGGATTTCGTTGCTCATCAGGTTGAATGAGTGTGCGAGTTCACCAATTTCATCTTTTGTATGAATATCGTTCACTAAAGAATAATTGCCTTTAGAAACGCCGGTTGCTTGGGTTCTGAGTTGGCGAAGCGGTTTTGTGATTCGTGATGATAAGAAGAAAGCGAATACAGTGGTCACGATTAAGAAAATAACCGCTGTAACAAGTATGATAATGGTAATAACATTATTTGTATCATCGATGCTTTTTAGGTCTTGGTAAATAAAGACTGCACCATTAGGATGTGTGTTATCAACTTTTGTTGGATATCCTACTAAAACATACGTATGTTTTTGACCATCAACAGTCATTTTAATATGTTCAGATGCTTTTTGTTTATTGTCGAATACTTGCGCAAAGTCTTTATCTTTTTGAATCACATCCATCATTTGTTCTTTGAATTTTGAATGTGAGTTATAATATTCATCCTTTTTATTTTTCATTATAATCAAACCGCTTGGGCCTTCGATAAGCATTTTACTATGTTTGATAGCTAATGATTTATTATCTGACTCCTCTAGCAGATTACTGATACGATGTGCATCGTTGACTAAAGAATGTTCAGTATCTTGCGTATAATACTGTTGGATGAATGTGATTAATGCAGCACTAAGTAAAATTAAAACTGTCGTTACTATTAAAATAATAGTTAACCACAGTTTTATGACGACATTATTGAGTCGTTTCATCGTTGTTGTCGACCTCAAATTTATAACCAACGCCCCATACAGTTTGAATCATTTGAGCTGCATCTTTTGAGACACGGTTTAATTTTTCTCTGAGTCGTTTAACATGAGTATCTACAGTACGCAAGTCTCCATAGAACTCATAATGCCAAACATCTTTTAATAATTGTTCACGGTCGAATACTTTGTTAGGTGTTTTCGCTAAGAAAATTAATAATTCGTATTCTTTAGGTGTTAAATTGACTTGTGTACCATCTGCAAGTACACGGTGTGCATCATTATCAATAACCAAATGCTTAAATTCTATTAAATCTCTAGCATGTGGTTCATTTTGATCTGAAGTTGCTGTTAGCGTGCGTCGTAATAAAGCTTTTACTCTAAGTACGACTTCTCTTGGAGAGAATGGTTTGACGATATAATCATCTGCACCTGATTCAAATCCTTCTACACGGTTCGTTTCTTCCCCTTTTGCAGTTAACATAATGATTGGAGTTTCTTTGTACTCTCTCAAACGGTTTGCAACTTCAATACCATCGATTTCGGGAAGCATCAAGTCTAACAAGATACAAGCATAGTCATGATTTAAAGCTAAATCTAATGCTTCTTTGCCGTCTCGAGCTTCTTCGATATCAAAAGATTCTCGTTCTAAATATAATTTTAATAGTCTGCGAATTCTTTCTTCATCATCAACGACAAGAATTTTTGTCATAATTTTATGTACCTCCCATATGAGCATTCAACAATAGTTGTCCAATAAGATAGACAGACAAGTCCTAAAACATCATAAACATCATGAATGATTTCCTGTATTGATAAAATATCTGTCATAACTTTCTCGGATTTAATAATTTGAGTATCGTCTTCGTATTTTTATTATATATAAAGGTTGTAAAAAAAGACGATTTTTCACTACAAAGCATATTATAACATAAGCATATATCAACAAGTTAATTGTAACCTTGTGAATAAAAATAGATTAACATAATTTGTGCATAATTTCACAAACTTTTATGCTGTTGCTACAAGTTTTAACCATTTGCGGCTAAATTGCGAAGTTTTTTTACTTCATGTGGCGTTAAGACACGTCCTTCTCCAGCGTTCAAGCCTTTTAATGTCAGACCACCCATTTCAATACGCGTCAATTTTGTTACTTCATGACCGAAATGTTCGAACATACGACGTACTTGTCGATTTCTACCTTCTGAAATTGTAATTTCAACAAGTGTTGTATTTTTTTCTTTATCTTGATTTTTAATTTTAACTTCTGCTGGATGTGTTTTTCCGTCTTCTAATTGAATTCCTTTTTCAAGTTGTTTCACTTCATCGCGCATCAAATAACCTTTTAATTTAGCTACATATTTCTTTTTAATTTTATAACGAGGATGTGTCATTAAGTTTGTAAACTCGCCATCATTAGTTAAGATAAGCAATCCAGATGTATCGTAGTCTAAACGGCCAACTGGATAAATACGTGTTTCTAAGTCTTCGAAATAATCAGTTACGACTGTTCTGCCTCGATCATCAGATACACTTGTGATAACTTGTGCTGGTTTGTAGAATAAAATATAAAGTTTGTCTTCTTGTTCTAATTTAACGCCTTCAACTTCAACATTATCTGAAGGTTTTACTTTAGTACCTAATTCAGTTACAGTTTCCCCGTTCACTTTAACTTTACCTTCTGTAATTAATGTTTCTGCTTTTCTTCTAGACGTATAACCGCTATTTGCAATACGCTTTTGTAATCTCTCTAATTCTTTACTCATTATTATCTCCTTTTTGGTTAATTAAATTGTTGAAGAATGATTCTATTTCTTCTTCCTCTTCTTCGGTCATTGGTAATTCATCTATATTTTTCATGCCGAATACATTTAAGAATAACGGCGTAGTATATAATTGTTGGCTTCTTGAATTGTCTTCATCTTTAGCTTCGATTAACCCTCTAGCAATCAATGTTTTGGCAGCACCATCAGAATTAATTCCTCGTATGACTTCAATATCACTTCTTGTGACAGGTTGGTTGTAAGCAATGATTGAAAGGACTTCCATGGCTGCTTGAGACAGTTTCATATTAGATTGTTGCTTCACAAGTTGTTCGATATAATCAGCTAATGCTTGTTTAGTTGTCAGAACTAATGTGTTTCCATATTGATGAATCATGAGTCCGGGTGATTCATAGTCAGCTACTAATGTAAGCAATTCTTCCTCAGAGATATCTAATATGTCTTGCAGCTGAGTTATTTCTAACCCCTCATCCCCTGCTGTATATAATAAACCTTCTAATATTCCGATTTGCTTAAGCGCCATAATTTACACCTCGAGTTATATTAATGTCTGCGAATTCTTTATCTTGTGTAATTTGAATAATGCCTGATTTAGACAATTCTAAAATTGCTAGAAAATGTGTAACGACATGCTCTGTTGTCTCTTTAAAAGTGAACAAACTGAAGAAATTAAATGACGTTGCTTTTGCCAAACGTTCAGACACTTGTGTTGACGCTTGTTCAATCGTAAATGTTTCTTTTTGGATAGTAACTTGTCTCGGCGTGTCAAATGAAGCTCTAGTCTTGATACGTTGATACGCCATAATTAATTCAGTCAGGTCAATCGTATGGTTTTCATCCCATAATTCTGCAGTTTCTAAATGACTTAAGTCAGTTGGATGTTTACTATAGTACTGTTCCCTTTGAACTTTCATTTCATTTAGAAATTCAGTATATTCTTTGTAGTTTTGATATTCTATTAATCTTCCTACTAAATCTTCACGAGGATCGTCTAAGTCTTCATCTTCTAGATCTGGTTGTTGCGGCAATAACATTTTGCTTTTAATCATAAGCAGCTCTGATGCTACAACTAGGTATTCACTTGCAATATTAATTTCTAATTGTTTCATCGCATGAATATAATTCATATATTGTTCGGTTAAAGCTTTCATGGGAATATCATAAATATCAATTTCATATTTATGTATCAAGTGTAATAATAAATCGAGCGGCCCATTAAAAGCATCTAGTTTAACTTCGTACATCCATTTGTATCTCCTTTAATTGCAAGTCGCATTTGTCATTCAGTACAATATTATACATCAATCATTATAAGAATTAAACGAGAAACAAGGAGCGCTTAACAGATGAAACAAGCATTAATCGAGTTTTACTATCAGTTCCACACTAAACAACATTATTTTTTGTGCCATGATATTTTAGAAGACGCATGGAAAGCTCAATCTCATTTCACGAAACAAGACGCTGTAGTGAGTTTAATTTTGTGTGCGACCGGATGCTATCACTATAGACGCGCAAATTATAAAGGTGCACATACATTATTTAATCGTGCTTATCGAGCAGCTCATGCGAATTATGCCAAATTAGATCAATTAGGATTAGAAAGCAGAAGTTATCTAAGGTTATTACGTGAGTTAATTGAAAGTACTAATCAGGAGCTACTATTTAAACCAGTAGAATTACCTTTACTCTCAACAATGAAAAAACAAATCAAACGCATTTATCCTGATTATGCAATCATGCATCAAATTAATACACTTCCTTATATCTGCGACCATCACTTGTTAAGAGATCGTCATGAAGTTGAACAAGCAAGATTAGAAGCATTAAAACAAAACCAATTGAAACATAAAAAATAGTGCATGAACCAAATGATCATGGCTCATGCACGTGGGTGGAATTCGTTGTACATTTTTCTGATTTGAGATTTCGAAACATGCGTATAAAGTTGTGTAGTTGAAATATCAGAATGTCCTAACATCTCTTGAACTGCTCTTAAATCTGCCCCATTTTCTAGTAAATGTGTCGCAAATGAATGACGTAATGAATGGGGGGTCAGCTTTTTAGATATATTGGCTTGGACACCATATTGTTTAATGAGTTTCCATATTCCTTGTCGTGATAAAGGTTTGCCGTGCATATTTAAAAAGAGTACGTCCGTAACTGTACGCTTTAATAATTGCGGACGAACAGTTTCGATATACTTTTTCAAATAATCAATCACCGTTTCACCTAAAGGGATAATCCGCTCTTTGCTTCCTTTACCGAATACGCGGACAAAGCCCATAATCAGATTGACATCCTCGACTCTGACATGAATCAACTCTGTTACACGCATGCCCGTTGCATAAAGCAACTCTAGAATAGTTCTGTCACGATAGCCGTTGTTTTTCCCTAAATTCGGCGTTTCTAACAACGCTAAAACATCATCGACATCTAACACATCTGGTAATCTGCGTTCATATTTCGGAGTTTCAATTAAAACTGTCGGGTCTTTTGCGGCATAGCGTTCTCTGAGCGCAAATTGATGGAAGCTTCGAACAGTGGAGATAAAGCGTGCGATTGATTTTGCGGAATGACCCTCATCGTGTAAATATCCTAAACATTGTTGAATCGTTTCTCTATCAATAAAATCTATATGTTTAACCTTTTTTAATTCTAAATAGGCTTTATATTTATTTAAATCACGACGATAGGCCCCAATGGTGTTAACACTTAAACCTTTTTCAATTTGGATGAACTTTAAATATTCCTCAATAATATTTTGAAAATTCGTTTCCAATCCGTTCACCTTCTAACCTAAACTAACTCTCTTTTTTCTTTTGTTGGCACTCACGACAAATACCATGAAATGTCAAACGGTGGTCTAAAATTTTGAAATGAAATTCAGATTCTACTCTTTCTTCGACTTTTGGCAATAAGTCTTCGACAATTTCTTCAACTTTACCACATTCCATACATACAAGATGGTGATGGAAGTGCTTTTCGCCTTCTTTTTTCAAGTCGAAACGTGAAACGCCATCGCCAAAGTTGATTTTATCGACGATTTTAAGTTCAGCAAGCAGTTCTAAAGTACGATAGACAGTTGCTAAACCAATTTCTGGTGCTTTGTCTTTTACTTTTAAATAGACATCTTCTGCACTGAGATGATCTTCTTCGTTTTCAATAAGCACTCTTAACGTTGCTTCACGTTGTGGAGTTAATTTGTAGGATGATTTTTGTAACTGTTGCTTCACGCGTTTTAAACGTTCTTCCACGGAAGCCTCACTCCTCTACTAATAATTATTATCATTGTAATGTAACTTAATGACTCATCTATAAATTACCAGTATTTGAGGCAAATTGCAACACATTCTCATTTGTTATTTAGAATGATTATAATGTGATAATACGTGTTGTAACGCGATTAAAGTTTTGGCATCTTCAATTTTATGATTTTGTACTAAATCATTGATTTCATCGAGACTCAACTCTACTTGTTCAACAAATTCATCTGGGTCTAGATGGACCTCGCCTTTTACTAAATCGTCAGTGAAATAAATAGCGATTTTCTCATTTGCGAATCCAGGAGAGGTATAAATATCAGCAATCAATTCTAAACTATTCGCTTTATAACCTGTTTCTTCCTCTAATTCTCGTAAAGCTGCTGATTTTGGTTCTTCCCCTTTTTCTAACTTGCCTGCTGGGATTTCTAACAATACTTGTTCAATCGGTTTACGATATTGTTTAACGAAAACTACTTTGTTTTCGTTAGTTAATGCACATACTGCAACTGCACCTGTGTGATTAACAATTTCACGTTTTGAAGTCTTGCCATTTGGTAATTGTACTTCATCTACATCTACTTCAATAATTTTACCTTTGTAGATAGTTTGTTTATTTAATGTTTTCTCTGTTAAATCCATTTGAATCACGTTCCTTTTAACTATATTGAAATACTGATAAACTAGCAGTGTTAGACAATTAAAGTGTATCGAAAGGAGTCACAACATGCAAAAGAATGTTTTGAATAGCGGTTTAGAGATTTCTGAATTAGGTTTAGGGTGTATGAGTCTTGGTACAGAAAAGAAACATGCACAAGCCATTATCGAACGTGCCATTGAATTAGGAATAACATATTTTGATACAGCAGACATGTATGACAAAGGCATCAATGAAAAGTTAGTAGGAGAAATTTTGAAACCGTATCAAAACTCAGAAGATATCGTTATCGGAACCAAAGTCGGTAATCACCTTCAACCAGATGGTACGACATTTTGGGATCCTTCTAAGAAACACATCAAAGAAAGTGTCAAACAATCATTAAAAAACTTAGGTGTCGATCAAATAGATTTATATCAATTACATGGCGGAACAATTGAAGATCCGCTTGATGAAACAATCAGTGCTTTTGACGAATTAAAACAAGAAGGATTAATTCGTGCCTATGGTATCTCTTCTATTCGCCCTAATGTTATTAAATATTATTTAGAGCACAGTCAAATTGACACTTGGATGGCACAGTATAATTTGATTGATAATCGTCCTGAAGATTTAATTCAACAAGCACATCAAAAAGGTGTTAAAATGCTCGCGCGTGGACCATTATTTAAAGGGTTACTGACAGCTGAAAGCAATACAGCGTTAGACCAAAAATTTGCGGATGGTATTTTTGATTATAGTTATCAAGAACTTGGCAGTACAGTCGCATCGCTTAAAGAAATTGAAAATAATTTATCAGCACTCACTTTCAATTACTTATTAACACAAGACGTTTTAGGTTCAATTGTGGCAGGTGCTAGTAGTGTTGAACAACTAGAAGAAAACGTGAAGAATTATCAAACACATGTGGATTTAACACGTTTACATGCCGCAAAAGAACGCGTGAAAGATTTACATTATACAAATCATCTCAACTAAACCACTAAATCATAAATAGGAATATAAATGAATAAGACTTGTCATCTCCTCAAAATAACGTCACGTTGTTACTGAGAACTATTTTGGACGGATATGACAAGTCTTTTTATTATGAGTTTTTATTATTAAATAATTGCGGTGCCAACCTTTCAAGTGTTCTTGGTGATAATTGATAGATTTTCAAAAGTTTGTGCAACCATTTAGGGCGATTAACTTCAGCCTTTCCTTTTAACATCGCAGAAATGATATCTCTCGCTAGTACATTTGGATCTAACATAAACTTATCAACTTGTGCAGCATAATTTAGTGTAGGATCTGCTTTAGCATGAAATGGTGTACGTATCGGTCCTGCATTTACTACTGTTACTTGATAATCTGGCTGTTCCAATCTTAATGTGTTTAATACTTGATTAAATCCTGCTTTACTCGCTGCGTAGTGACCACTTGCTGTTTGGGTAGAAAAAGCTGCTAAACTACTGACACCGACTATAAAAGGATGTTGTGTAAAATAAGGTGCAAGTTGAGATAATAATAAGTTGAAATGAAGGACATTAATGGTATACGTTTCTATCATTTCCTGTTCACTATGTTGCAGTATAGGTTTAAAATATCCCAACCCTGCACTATGTATAAATCCATCGATTGGTTTTGAAAATGTGAGTTGATGAATATCTGTTGCATCATTTAAATCACAATACTTTGAATCTAATAAGTGTTGATTGACTGGAAAATGTGTTTCATTAAATTTTTCTATGTTTCTTACTAGTAAAGTCACATGAGCACCTTTGGCTAAAAGTTGTTGCGTAAGTGCATAGCCAAGTCCACTCGTGCCTCCTGTTACGATAAAATGCTTTCCTATTATCTGTTGCATTATAATCCTCCGCTCTGTATGAGTTGTATATCCGTTGAAATTATAGCCTCAAATTAACATTGTTGTGCAAAATGATTGATATTGCTATGATAAGTGTATCAATTATCAAAATATAGGGAGTGCTATTCAAAATATGAAAATTGTATTCTATGGTTCAGGCAACATGGCTCATGCTATTTTTGCAGGAATAATTGCATCTGAAGTAATCGATCCTAATGATATTTATATTACAAACCGTTCTAATGAAGCGGTCTTAAAAGGCTATGCTGACGAATTAGGCGTTAATTATAGTTATGATGACGCCGCATTATTAGCAGATGCTGACTTTGTCTTTTTAGGAACGAAACCCTATGATTTTGAAGCATTAGCTGATAGAATCCGTCCATATATTACAGATAAAAATAGATTTATTTCCATCATGGCTGGTATCTCGATACAGTATATCAGAAAACAACTTGACCATGATAACCCAATTGCACGTATTATGCCTAATACGAACGCACAAGTCGGTCATTCAGTCACAGGTATCAGTTTCTCAGAAAACTATAAGCAAGAAGATAGAAAACAAGTTATTGATATTGTCCATGCGTTTGGTTCAGAAATTGAAGTTCAAGAAGATGCGTTGCATCAAGTCACTGCGATTACTGGCAGCGGCCCTGCTTTCTTGTATCATGTGTTTGAACAATATGTAGAAGCGGGTGTCAGACTTGGTTTAGATAAAGAAGAAGTTGAAGAATCTATACGTAACTTGATAATCGGAACTGGAAAAATGATTGAGCGTTCTGATTTAAGTATGGAACAATTAAGACAAAACGTGACTTCTAAAGGTGGAACGACGCAAGCAGGCTTAGATGCTTTAGCTCAACACGATATTGAAAGTATTTTCGAAGATTGCTTCAATGCGGCAGTAAAAAGAAGTAAAGAGTTATCGAACGACGAATAAGTTAAAATTGATAAAAGAAATGCTGAGACAGTTAAATTATCTGCCTCAGCATTTTTATATTTCAAACGCATCAAAGTCTCTTACGAATTTAAATTTTAAATGTGGATAATGCTCTTGTAATTCAGCATACAACACATCGATATCACTCAGGTTATAACGGTTACTAATATGATTCAACAATGCTTGTTTCGCATGAGAATCTTCTAATAGTTTTAATACATCTGAAATATGGCTATGATGATGACTATCCGCTAATGTTCTATCACCATCAATATATGTAGCTTCATGAACAATCACGTCAACATCTTCAGCAAGTAAATATTCATTTTTACAAGGCATGGTATCGCCGAATATTGCGATTTTAGGACCTATTTTATCTGAACCTTTAAATTGTGATGAGTCATAAGTTTGATTGTTGAATACAAAAGTATTTTGTTCTTTGACTTCTTGGTATTTTGGTCCTGGTTCCATACCGATAGTTTTTAATGCAGCGACATCTATTTTACCAGGTGTGGTTGGTGCTTCAATACGGTAGCCGAATGATGGTACACCATGATTTAAAGCATATGCACTGATTGTAAAACCTTCGTGATGGTAATGTAATTGTTCATCAATTTCTATAAATGTAATTGGATAATTTAATTTAGATAATGAGGCTTGTAATGTCATTTCAACATAGCTTTTAATACCTCTTGGCCCAATGATTGTTAAGGGTTTATCTTCCCCTCCTTGGAAAGAACGGCTTGTTAATAAGCCGGGTAAGCCGAATATATGATCACCATGCATATGGGTGATGAAAATATGGTCTACTTTTCCGAGTTTAATCGAATGATGCAAGATTTGATGTTGCGTTCCTTCTCCTACATCGAATAGCCATATTGAATTTGAATAGGGTTCTAAGTTGAGCGCTATTGCTTGTGTATTGCGTTCTTTGGTTGGCAACGCCGCTCCAGTACCTAAAAATGTAATTTCCATTATAACGCTCCTCTCTACACGTTAGTGTACCATATCTAAAATGACAAACACGAAGAAATTTAAGCATAAATGTGTTACATTAATTCTTCATAGTTTATAATAATAGCATATCTAATATAGAATTGAGGTTTTGAATCTTGAGTAATAAAAGAAAGCATATACCATGTTTGATTACAATTTTTGGAGCAACTGGTGATTTAAGTCATCGAAAGCTGTTCCCCTCACTATTCCATTTATACCAACAAGATAATTTAGATGAACATGTTGCAATCATTGGTATTGGCCGTCGTGACTATTCGAATGAGCATTTTCGCAACCAAGTTAAGTCATCTATTCAAGCTCATGTAAAAGATACAAAACACCTTGATCAATTTATGGAACATGTATTTTACTTCAAACATGATGTCAGCGAAGAACAAAGCTATGATGATTTATTGCAGTTTAGTAATCAACTCGATTCAGAATTCGGCTTACAAGGAAATCGTCTATTCTACTTAGCTATGGCCCCTAACTTCTTTGGTTTAGTTACGGATTACTTAAAATCATCTGGTTTAACTAAGACAAGAGGATTCAAACGCCTTGTAATTGAAAAACCATTCGGCAGTGATTTGGCTTCAGCTGAAAAATTAAACAAACAAATTAGAAAATCATTTAAAGAAAATGAAATTTACCGTATTGACCATTATCTTGGTAAGGATATGGTACAAAACATCGAAGTGTTACGATTTGCGAATGCGATGTTTGAGCCTTTATGGAACAATAAATACATTTCAAATATTCAAGTGACTTCATCTGAGATTTTAGGTGTTGAAGACCGTGGAGGGTATTATGAATCTAGCGGTGCATTGAAGGATATGTTCCAAAACCATATGCTTCAAATGGTGGCGTTGTTAGCGATGGAACCGCCGATCAGTTTAAATAGTGCAGATATCCGTGCGGAAAAAGTGAAAGTGTTGAAGTCGTTGCAACCATTGGATTCTGAAGCGGTTCGTACAAACTTTGTACGTGGTCAATATGATGCTGGTGAAATTGATGGCAAGTATGTTAAAAGCTATCGTGAAGAAGATCGTGTCAGCGAAGACTCAATCACACCTACTTTTGTTTCAGGTAAAGTCATGATTGATAACTTCCGTTGGGCTGGTGTACCATTCTACATCCGTACTGGTAAACGAATGAAACGTAAATCTATTCAAGTCGTGGTTGAATTTAAAGAAGTACCTATGAATTTATATTACGAAAAAGATAAGCATTTAGATTCCAACTTATTGGTTATTAACATCCAACCTAATGAAGGTGTTTCTATTCATTTAAATGCGAAGAAAAACGTACAAGGTATTGAAACTGAACCAGTTCAACTATCATACTCAATGAGTGCACAAGATAAAATGAATACCGTTGACGCCTATGAGAACTTATTGTTCGACTGCTTAAAAGGTGATGCAACAAACTTTACACACTGGGAAGAATTAAAATCAACTTGGAAATATGTTGATGCAATTCAAGAAGAATGGGATCAAGTTGAACCTGACTTCCCTAACTATAAATCAGGTACTAACGGTCCATTAACAAGTGAATTGTTATTAAGTCGTGATGGATTCCACTGGTGGGACGATATACATTAATATCAGTTTAAATTTATGAAGACAAGACAGTGTCACAACATTGATACTGTCTTGTCTTTTTAACGTCTTTTTGTAGGAAAGTCATAGAAGAATACGGTATAATATAGGACAATAGTTATTTTAGGAGTGAGCAGTTTGGACGTTATCAAGCAAATACAACAGGCCATTGTTTATATTGAGGACCGTGTTTATGAGCCTTTTCATTTGCAAGATTTAAGCGATTACGTTGGCCTTTCTCCCATGCATCTAGATCAGTCTTTTAAAATGGTTGTCGGCTTATCTCCTAGTGAGTATGCAGAAGCTAGAAAATTAACGAAAGCAGCTGAAGATGTGATTGTAGGGGCTTTTCGTTTAGTAGATATCGCTAAAAAGTATCATTATGAAGATACAAATGATTTTGCTAATGCATTTAGTGATTATCATGGCATTTCCCCTATTCAAGCAAAGCTGAAGCAAGATGAGTTGAAAATGCAAGAAAGATTATATTTAAGAATAGCAACAACGGATCGTCCACCTTATACGTATAGATTGGAAAAATCTGAGGATCACGCATTAGTCGGTTATGCTAAATTTGTGAATACAGAGGACTTAAGCAATCCATTTCTTGTTGCTGATTTTTTAGAGGATTTATTAGTAGATGGTAAAATTAAAGAACTTGAACGTTATAACGATGTAAGTCCTCATGAACTATTTGTTGTAAAGTGTCCACTGGAAAATGGTGTTGAATTGTTTATAGGTGTACCAAGCGAACGGTACCCCGCTCATTTAGAAAGTCGATTTTTACCCTCTAGACAATATGCTAAGTTTAATTTACAAGGTGAGATTGATTTTGCGGTCAATGAAGCATGGCACTATATTGAAACAAGATTGCAGCTGACGATGCCTTATGAAACTGAAGCTTTGTATGTAGAGGTTTATCCATTTGATATTTCTTTCGACAATCCTTTTACAAAAATTCAATTATGGTTGCCTGTTGATTTAGATGAATAATTAAAGTGAAAAGCACACTATCAGAAATGATAATCTGATAGTGTGCTTTTTATAGATTTATAAAATTATTTTTCTTCAGCCCAATGTGTATGGAATGTACCTTCTTGGTCTTTACGTTGATAAGTGTGCGCACCGAAGTAGTCACGTTGTGCTTGAATTAAGTTTGCTGGTAAGTTTTCTGAACGATAACTGTCAAAGTAATTAATGCTCGCAGCAAATCCAGGTGTAGGAACACCATTTGCAACACTTTCAGCAACAACATCACGTAATGCTGATTGATAATTTGTTACGATATCTTTGAAATAAGGATCTAATAATAAGTTTTGTAATTCTGGATTATTATCATATGCCTCTTTAATTTTTTGTAAGAATTGTGCGCGAATAATACAACCTGCTCTCCAAATCATAGCTAAATCGCCAAGTTGTAAGTTCCATTCGTTTTCTTCACTTGCTTTACGCATTTGCGCAAAACCTTGTGCATATGAACAGATTTTACTCATATAAAGCGCCTTACGGATTTTTTCTAAGAACTCATCTTTATTACCTTCAAATTTTGGTGATGGGCCAGTTAATTCTTTAGAAGCAGCGACGCGCTCATCTTTCATTGATGAGATAAAGCGTGCGAATACAGATTCAGTAATAATTGTTAATGGTACACCTAGTTCTAATGCATTAATAGAAGTCCATTTACCAGTACCTTTTTGACCTGCTTTATCCATTACTTTTTCAACTAATGGGGAACCGTCTTCATCAAGTTTGTTGAAGATTTCACCAGTAATTTCAATTAAGTAACTTTCAAGTTCGCCTGCATTCCATTCTTTGAATGTATTTGCGATTTCAGTATGTGACATATGCAATGCATCTTTCATTAATGCATAACTTTCAGCGATTAATTGCATGTCAGCATATTCGATACCATTGTGTACCATTTTAACGTAATGTCCTGCACCGTCTGGACCAATGTATGTTACACAAGGCGCACCATCGTCAGCTTTAGCAGAAATTGCTTCTAAGATATCAGCAACTTTGTCATATGCTTCTTTTTGACCACCAGGCATGATTGAAGGACCAGTCAATGCGCCTACTTCTCCTCCTGATACACCTGTACCAATAAAGTTAATGCCGCTTTCTGCTAATGCTTTGTTACGACGAATCGTATCTTGATAGTTTGTATTACCACCATCGATTAAAATATCACCATCATCTAACAATGGTAATAAACCTTCGATTGTCGCATCCGTTGCCGGACCTGCTTTAACCATTAAAAGAATTTTACGTGGACGTTCAAGTGAATTCACAAATTCTTCTAAAGAATAAGTTGGGTGAATATTTTTGTCTTTTGATTCTTCGACCATTGTGTCAGTTTTTTCTTTTGAGCGGTTATAAACTGAGACTGTATAGCCACGAGATTCAATATTCCAAGCTAGGTTTTTACCCATTACGGCTAAACCGACTACACCAATTTGTTGCGTCATATTACTTACCTCTCTTTGATAAAATTTTCTATTTTATTGTATCACAATTAGCGTTCCTGCTCACTTATTCAAGCTTAAAATCAATCGCTAGTTAATTCTACAATTTTAAGTAGTTGTTCAGCTAATAAATTTAAAGATTGAATTTCCATTCTTTCTTCAGTTGTATGGATATTTTGATATCCGATACCAATAATCACAGTTGGAATACCTAATGCGTTGATAATATTTCCATCAGAGCCGCCTCCGGCAACCACTGTATTTCCACTTAATCCTAAACTTTGTGCACTTTTTACTGCATATTGTGTCACTTTAGCATCTTCAGCTACTTTAAAACCTTGATAACTTTTACTTGTAAATACATCAGCACTGCAACCATAAGCTTCGGCAGTTTCCTCAAATACTTGTTTCATATGGTTGATTTGGGCTTCGATTTTGTTATTGTCATGTGATCTGGCTTCTGCATGTAATGTGACTTCGTCAGCGACTATATTCGTTGCTGAACCGCCAGTAAAACTACCGATATTGGCAGTTGTTTCATCATCGATTTTACCTAACTTCATTTTACTGACTGCTTTCGCCGCAATATTAATAGCACTTACACCTTTATCCGGTGTGCTGGCATGTGCTTTTTTACCATGAATTACTGCACTAAGTTTCATCTGTGTAGGTGCACCCAATACAGTTGTTCCAATTGGTGCACTAGCATCTACTGCGTATCCAAATTGTGCATCTAATAATTCAGGATTAAGCGCCTTAGCACCTAGTAAACCAGACTCTTCACCTACTGTGATAACAAATTGAATTTGGCCATGTGGGATTTGATTTACTTTTAATACTTGAATTAATTCAAGTAAAGCAGCAATCCCTGCTTTGTCATCTGCGCCTAGTACAGTTGTACCATCTGAATAGATATATCCATCATCTTTGATGATAGGTTTAACGCCAATACCAGGTGCAACTGTATCCATATGACTTGTAAAATAAATTTTTTGGGTTTTATTGTGATTTTCTGTTGCCGCAAGTGTACAGATTAAGTTGTTTGCACCTAAATCAGGCTGCTCACCTGCATTATCTTCTTTTACTGTTAAACCTAAACTTTCAAATTTTTCTTTAAGAATTGGTTGAATGATTTCTTCATGACCTGTTTCTGAGTCGATTTGTACCAATTCTAAAAATGTTTCTAGTAAACGTTGTTCGTTAATCATGTTCTAACCCCTTCCTATACTATGTTTAGTGTATACGATTTATCTGCTTTGTAAAACATATATGTTCTAAAAAATAGGTTAAAATCATGATATAATAATTTGTAAGCGTCAAGTTGAAAACATAACCATATTGATTTAAAATAAAGTACTATATTTATAATTAAGAAGAAAGTTTATCTGGAGGAGAATAACGTGTTTAAAGGCAAAGTCTCAAAAGTTGTTATCATCGTTATGTTGGTAGCAGTAATCGTTGCACTGATATTATCAAGTTTAGCACCATTGATGCAGTAATAAAAAATGAGGATGATCTGTAAAAAAGATCACCCTCGTTTTTTATATTTCATCGTATAATTTTAACGATCCAAAATGAGATTTAATTTGTAAATAACGTTCTAGTTCACTAACAATTTGTATTTCGTTTGCACGATTGATTAAGGCTTCTTTCGACTGAGGCAGAGATTGATCATAAAGATCAATATGTAAATCATAAAGTGAATACAGACGCATCGCAGTATAATCATTACTATTAACGTTCTTAGCTATTTCAGCAAACAAATTACCTAAACGGTGCATCATTTTATCTTCTGATTTTATATTCTTCAGCAGGTGTTCAATACGCTCTATTATTTCCAATTGTTCTTCTCTCATATCAAAATAATGATAATAAGAGTTTTCGTTACGAACAAAGTGATTTTTTACGTCTCTGAACGCATAAGATTTCGCTTTTTGGATTTCGAGTTCAATGTTTTTGAGTGGCACATCTACTGGATAATCTAAATCAAAACATGATTTACTGAATGCATTGAAAGTCTCAGTAAACTGTTTCTCTATTTTATGTTTATATTCTTTTAATTGTTTATCTAGACTTGGCATAATTAAGTTCATAATAAAAGCGATACCTAAGCCAACGATTAACAGTAAAACTTCATTGATAAATAAATGTAAATCAATAACTTTAGCATTAAAAACATGTAGCAATATAACGCAACTTGTAATAATACCTTCTTGTACCCCTAATACTACTGTTAAAGGTATAAAGAATAATACGATTAAACCTAATACAATTGCATTTTGACCAAGCAAACTAAAAACGATAGATCCTAATATCAATATAAGAATACAGGATACAAAACGAGAAACAATTGCTTGTAGGGAATGTACTTTTGTATGTTTAATACATAAAACAACTAAAATGGCACTTGAAGAAAAATTATCTAAACCAATTAATTTGGCAATAATTATTCCAAGTGCCATTCCTACAGCAGTCTTTATCGTTCTAAATCCTATTTTATAGGGATTAAAACGCATCATCTGCTTTACCTCTTATCGTTCTTCACAATATTTTTCGAATAAATTTTGAAGCTGTGTAATAACATCCATAATGTCATGGCCTTCTATTTGATGACGTTCAATCATTTCAGCAATTTTACCATCTTTAACTAACGCAAATGATGGACTTGAAGGAGCATAACCTTCAAAATAATCTCTCGCTTGTTGTGTCGCTTCTTTATCTTGTCCTGCAAAGACTGAAACTAAGCGATCAGGTAGTTTATCATAATGTAATGAATGTTCAGCAGCTGGACGTGCAATACCTCCGGCACAACCGCAAACTGAGTTAACCATAACAAGTGTAGTACCGTCTTGTTTTAATACAGCATCTACTTCTTCAGGCGTTGTAAGTTGTTCATAACCTGCTTTTTCTATCTCGTTACGTGCTTGTTCTACAACATCGTTCATATATAAATCGAAATTTAAATCCATATCGAAATCACCTTTCAGTTCTTAATAACGTTCTATTTTATTCTACTAATTAATTTAGTAATCTTCAACAGGATTAACTTTAACATTAAGAACAGTTTAATAAATATGCGTATGTTCGATTGTAAATTGTTCTACTCTATTTTTGATTGTGTTCATGAAACGACCAGCTTGTAAGCCATCTAAAATACGATGATCAATCGAAATACATAAGTTCACCATATTACGAATTGCAATCATATCATCAATCACAACTGGTTTTTTTACAATGGATTCTACTTGTAAAATCGCAGCTTGTGGGTGGTTAATAATGCCCATCGAAGAGACAGAACCGAATGTTCCAGTATTATTTACAGTAAAAGTTCCACCCTGTAAATCAGCTTGTGTTAATTTATTTTGACGTGCTTTTTGAGCTAATTCATTAACTTCGCGTGCAATTCCCTTAATTGATTTTTCATCTGCATTGTGGATGACTGGTGTATATAATTTATCCTCTACAGCTACTGCAATTGAGATATTGATATCCTTATGAACTTTAATTTCAGAGCCTTGCCAACTACTGTTTAACATTGGGAACTCTTTTAATGCTTCTGCAACTGCATTAACAAAGAATGCGAAGAATGTTAAATTATAACCTTCTTTTGCCTTAAATTGCTTTTTATGATGATTTCTAGTTTTCACTAAGTTTGTTGCATCAGCTTCAACCATCATCCATGCATGAGGAATTTCTGAAACACTTTGAACCATATGTTTAGCAATCGCTTTACGCACACCATTTACAGGAACAGAATCAGCTGGAACAGTTGATTGTTCTGTAGATGCAGAAGGTTGGATATTTTCTTTTTCAGCAGGTTTATTTTGAATTGGTGTTGACCCAGCTTGAGTTGAGACAGCTTCTGGGTGAGCAATTACATATTCAATATCTTTTTTTGTCACACGACCTTCAAAGCCTGTCCCTTTAACTTGTGATAAATCAATTTGATGTTCAGAAGCTAATTTAAATACAACAGGTGAATATCTACCATTATTTAGTGGTTTATCAGAGGTAGCGTTCTTAAAATTTTGTTTAGATTCAGTTTGGGTTTCTGTTGATGTATTTTCATTTTCGGGTTTTTCTGTAGTTGCTGTTGATTCTGGTTTTGAATCAGATTCTGAAATCTCATCTGATGAACCTTCAGCATCAATTTCACAAATTGGAGTCCCGACACTAATAGTTTCCCCAGCTTCAACTAGGATTTTGGTAATTGTACCAGCTTCAGTAGACGGTACTTCCGCTGTTACTTTATCTGTAATAACCTCACAAATAGGCTCGTATTCTTCAATAGTATCGCCGACTTCTACTAACCATTGTTCAATTGTACCTTCATGTACACTTTCTCCGAGTTTCGGCATTTTGATTTCCATTTGATAAGCCTCCTATAATTTAGAAACGTGCAAGTTCTAACATTTTTGCTTTGATTTTATCTGGATTCATCATGAATTCATCCTCTAATGGTGGCGAGAATGGCATAGATGGCACGTCTGGACCAGCAAGACGCATGATTGGAGCATCTAAATCAAACAAGCAATTTTCAGCGATGATTGCTGATACTTCTGACATAATGCTGCCTTCCAAATTATCTTCAGTTACAAGTAAAATCTTACCTGTACGTTTTGCACGTTCAATAATCGTTTCTTTGTCTAATGGATAAACTGTACGTAAGTCGACAACTTCTACATCTATACCTTCTTCTGCTAAAACATCTGCAGCTTGTAAGCTGTAATTAACACATAAACCATAAGTAAAGACTGTAATATCATTGCCTTCACGTTTTACATCCGCTTTACCTAGTGGGACTGTATAATATTCTTCAGGTACTTCCTCTTTAAGTAACCGATACGCTTTTTTATGTTCGAAATAAAGTACAGGATCATTCGATTCAACTGAAGCTAATAGCAGACCTTTCGCATCATATGGTGTAGATGGAATAACGATTGTTAATCCAGGTGTAGATGCAAAAACACTTTCTATACTTTGAGAATGATATAAAGCGCCATGTATACCTCCACCAAAAGGTGCACGAATAGTGATTGGTGAACTCCAATCATTATTTGAACGGTAACGCATTTTTGCAGCTTCACTCATAATTTGGTTAGTCGCTGGTAAAATATATTCAGCAAATTGAATTTCAGCAATTGGGCGCTTACCTAACATAGATGCTCCGATAGCTGTACCAACGATATTTGATTCGGCTAATGGTGTATCGATGACACGTTCAATTCCGAATTTTTCTTGTAAGCCTTGAGTAACACCAAATACGCCACCTTTTTTACCGACGTCTTCTCCTAATACAAATACATCAGGGTCTTTTTCCATAGCCTGATAAATTGCTTGTTTGATAGCTGCTAAATAAGTGAGTTTAGCCATTATTCAAGCCCTCCTTCTTCGTAAACAAATGTATATGTTTCACTTGGATCTGGATAAGGAGAAGCTTCTGCTTCTTTTGTTGCTTTGTTGACGATTGATTTATTTTCTTTTTCAATTTCGTCGAACCAAGCTTGATCCGCAATTTCTAAATCCATCAGATGTGCTTTAAATTTAATATTGCAATCTTGAGATTTTAAGCCTTCTCTGATTTCAGGACTACGATATTGGTCATCATCATCAGAAGAATGTGCAGTCATTCTAGTACACATTGCTTCTAATAAAGTAGAACCCTCGCCACTTAATGCTCTTTCGCGTGCTTCATGCATAGCTTTATACATTGCAATTGGGTCATTTCCATCTACTCTTTCTCCGTGGATACCATATCCAAGCGCACGATCAGAAAGTTTTTCAGCAGCATATTGTAAGTGTGATGGGACTGAGATTGCATATTCATTGTTTTCAATCACACAAATAAATGGTAATTTTTGAACCCCAGCAAAGTTTAGTCCCTCATGGAAATCGCCTTGGTTAGATGTTCCTTCACCTAGTGTTGCCATAGCAATATTAGGTTTGCGATCCATTTTTAATGCTAAAGCTGCACCTACACCTTGTAATACTTGCGTGCCTACTGGTGAACTTTGTGATAAAATATCGACAGATTTTTTACTGTAATGTGAAGGCATTTGTTTACCTCCAGAGTTGATATCTCCTTTTTTACCAAAAGCTGACATCATTGTTTCAGCAGGTGTAATACCGAGATATGTGATTAATGCTAAATCACGATAATAAGGTGCTGAAACATCTCCTTTTTCCATCGCAAACGCCATACCGATTTGTGCTGCTTCTTGACCTTGGCAACTAATTACGAAAGGAATTTTGCCTGCACGGTTTAAGAGCCACATTCTTTCATCTAATTTGCGGCCAAGATCCATCCATTTATACATTTCTTTTAAATCATTTTCGGTCAGACCGGCAGATTTATAATCCATCATTTTCTATTTCCTCCTCATATTACGCATGAACAGAGCGTTTTGCTGCTTTAAGTCCAGCTTCCATTAGAACTTCTGAAAGTGAAGGATGTGCATGTGTTGTTAGTCCTAATTCAAGCGTAGATCCATTCATAAATTGTAGTAAAGCAACTTCGTTGATTAGTTCTGTTACATGTGGACCTATCATACTTAATCCTAATACAGAATCTGTTTCTTGGTCTACCACTACTTCACAAAAACCATCTTGTTGATTAGCATCTTCAATCACAGCTTTACCAATAGCTTTAAAAGGAACTTTAAAACTACGTGCTTTTTTATAATCTGCGGCTTTAGCTTGTTCTAGATTCATGCCGATTGATGCGATTTCAGGATAAGTATAAACACATTTTGGAATTGCATTATAATCAACTGGAATTACTGAGTCTTCAAACATTGCTTCTACTGCAATTGTCCCTTCTTTAGAACCAGCGTGTGCAAGTTGTAATTTACCGATGCAGTCTCCAGCTGCATAAATATGTTGTTCTTGGGTTTGTTGTTTGTTATTAACTTCAATAAAACCTTTTTCGTCTAAATTAATTTTTGTATTGTTTAAGCCGATATCCTCTGTATTTGGTTTGCGACCTACTGCTAATAAAATTTTATCTACTTGCAGTGTTTCATTTTCTAGTTTGATTTCAGCTGAATCATCACTAATTTGAATTTGGTCTTCAGATAATTGAACATTTTCACGAATCTGCACACCTCTATCATTCAGGTGTTTTTTTAATGTTTGTGTAACTGATTTATTTTCACTAGGTAAAATGCGTTCACCTGCTTCTATAACTGTTACATCAACACCAAAATCATTTAATAATGAAGCAAATTCCATACCAATAACACCGCCGCCAATAATAGCAATGGACTGAGGAAGCTCTGTCATTTTTAAAATGTCATTGCTTGAAAGTACAACTTGGTGATCAAATGATAAGAAAGGTAATTCCGCTGGTCTAGAACCTGTCGCGATCAGCACATAATCATTCGGAATAAGTTCAGATGTACCATCTTCGTATTCAACAGATATTGTACCTGGTTGAGGTGAAAAAATTGATGAACCCAGGATACGTCCAGTGCCGTTGTAGATATCGATATGGTTGTGCTGCATTAAGTGCTTAACGCCAGTATGCATTTGTTCAACAATATCATTTTTTCGTTCATATACTTTATTATAATTCAAATTAAATTGTTCTGTTTCAATACCATATGCCGCAGCATGTTTAACTGTATGTAATACTTCAGCTGACTTTAACAAGGCTTTAGTCGGAATACATCCTTTATGCAGACATGTACCGCCGAGTAATTGATTTTCAACAATCGCGACTTTTTTGCCCAATTGAGATGCGCGGATGCCTGCGACATAACCTGCAGTGCCACCACCTAGAATAACTAAATCATATTGTTCTTCTGCCATGATTGATCTCCTAACTATATATTTTTACTTCTTCGCGTAAATTAACTGCTTCATAAACTTGATTTGCAAGAGCTTCCATCTCTAACTCGCCTGGATATACACTAACAGGAGCAATCCATTCTACATATTCTTGAATTTTATCCGTGATGAGTTGACTGTGTGCAATTCCGCCTGTTAAAAGAATTTGATCGATATCGCCTTTAAAAATAACAGCCCTTTCGCCAATTGTCTTCGCAATTTGATAAATCATTGCATCTAAAATTAAATGAGTTGTTTTATTTACGCTATATTCATTCACTAACTGTTTCATGTTATTAGTAGAACATAAATTAACGAGTCCTGCTTTCTTGCTAATAAAGTGTTGAAGTGCTTCAGGTGAATACCCACGCTCAACTCCAAATTGATAAAGCATATCATTCGGAATTGTGCCAGCACGTTCTGGACTCATTGGACCTTCACCGTATAAGCCTTCATTCACATCCACAACTTTACCTTGTAAATGCGCACCTACTGTAATACCTCCACCCATATGAACCACAATAACATTGGCTTTGTTATAAGGCTTTTGAATGGACTTTGCATATTGACGTGCAACTGCCTTTTGATTTAAAGCATGAAAAACACTTCTACGCTTAATATCCTTTATACCTGTTATCCTTGCGATATCAATTAATTCATCAACAACTACAGGATCAACAATAAATACAGGTATATTTAGTATTTCTCCTAATTTATACCCTATAATCCCACTTAAATTGGAAGCATGTACACCATATTTGAGAGATCTTAAGTCTTCATACATTTTAAAATTCACTGTATATGTACCGCCAGCTATGGGTTTAAGTAGACCGCCTCTACAAGCTATCGCATCGATACTTTGCATCCCTGGAGTCTTTTCTTTTATAAATGATTTTATGGAATCAATTCGATATGATTCTTGATCAAGTAAAGGCTTTTGTGAGATGTTCAAATCATGATGAATCGTTTCCATTGAAACACAATTTTCATCTTGATAAAAGCCTATTTTTGAAGAGGTACTACCTAAATTTATGACTAAAATATTGGTCATATATTTCACCTGCTTTATATTGCATTCATGATGCAGTATTCATGTTTTCTCAAAACTACCCTTTATATTTTACCTTAATCTAGTATTCAATTAAAAGTAATCCCCTATAAAAGTAATGACTTGTTACCCTCAAATAGTTATTTTGCAGTTTAAATCTCTAAAAACAAAATAAAAATACGACTTTCACTGACAAATGAAAATCGTACTTTTTAATTCATTAGCCTTAAACGTTATAGAAACCTGAATATCACATAATAGATTTGTATGTCATGATTTAATTTTGATACAAAAGATTAGTTATGACGAAAACCTAATATGAGTCTGAAAATGATGGATATCATAACTATGGCTATTCCAACAATTGAGAAATTGAATAGATTAGTAGGTTTCATTATAGAAGAAAACACCCAAGTTCCTAACGGCATAAATAGTATTGCAACTGAAAATATAATCCCAAAAACTCTTCCTAAATATATGTCTTCAACATTTCTTTGAGTATATGAAAAAATTTGTATGTTAAACATTGTTAAAAATAAATTGAAAATTAATGGTATGAGTAGAATCACAAAATAGTTATGTAGTAATAAGTATACAATTGGGCAAACACTTAATGAGGTTCCTGAAATTCCTAATAAAGTCATCAATTTCTGAATTGGTAGATCTTTTTTTGATATTCCTATTAGTAATGCGCCAATTATTCCATCAAAAGCTTCAGCAGTTAAAAATGAACCATATAAACCTATTGCTATATCAGGAAATATTTGATTACTAAATGGCAGTAGTAAGTTATAAGCTGCAAGAAAAAAGTTTACAAGTACAGAAAGTACAACTATCAAAAAAATCTCTTCATGGTGCAATAAATATTTAAAACCTGAAATTAAATCGTTAAAAGGATTTATTTGAAATATCTTTGCTTTTAAGAAAATCGTACTATATTCTGAGGAATTGATACTATTATTCATGAAAATAGGAACAGAAATGAATTTACTCATCCTGTTCCTATTTAGTAAAAAGTTAGATTTCAATGGAATTTTTCATATGTCTATTTTAATGTATGCAGTGCCAAAATAGCTGAATTAACTTTGTTTTGTATAGAATCTGCGCGAGACGTTAAAACAATCGGGAATTTCGATCCTAAAATTAAATTAGCCGTTTGGGCATTTGCAAAATAAGTTAATGATTTATAGAGTGTGTTGCCGACGTCAAGATGTGGAACAATCAACGCGTCAACATCACCAGCGATTTCAGATTCAATACCCTTTTCAATTGCACTTTCTTTATCAATCGCGTTATCAAAGGCGAATGGTCCTTCAACCTTTAAAAAATTATGTTGTTTAAAGTGTGCGGCAATTTCTGCAGCATCTACTGATGAAGGAATTTTGGTTGTGGGATGCTCTAATGATGATAATAATCCCACATTTAAACTTTTATAACCAATATTCTTCGCAAAGCTTTCAATATTTTCAATCATATGAATACGATCATCTATGCTAGGCTTTACATTTAAAGCAACGTCACTAATGATTAACATTTTGTGATATGAAGGAATATCGAAACATGATACATGATTTAAGAAACGTCGTTCATCCATAAATGACTTATGTTTTAGTACAAAAGATAAGATTTCTGATGATGGTAAGTTACCCTTCATTAAAACATGAGTTTGTTCTGAGTTTAAATCATCTGCACACTTCTTAAAGACATCCTCACGCTCGTGAAATGTTCGTAAGTGTATACGACTTAATAAGTCCCCTTCTATATTAAAAGAACGTATTAATTCAGTTGGATCTTTAGTACCGTAGAGCGTAACATGGCATTTTGTTTGTTTAAGCAATTGTACAATCGCAGCTATTGTTTTCTCGTCATTCGCAAATAAAACACCAATGTTACCTTGTAACTCTTTAGTATTAGAGATCAATGTTTCGAATTCCATAGTTAATCTCCCCTCATTTCAAATAGATTACAGCGCATGATTTTGCTCTATCATTTCTTTAGCATTTTCTCTTGTCAATTTCGTCACATTAGCACCAGAAATCATTCGTGCAACTTCATCTATACGATTTTCTCCAGTTAATTCTTCAACATGTGTTGTTGTTCTATCATCTTGTGATGCTTTACTGATTAGTAAGTGATGATCACTCATAGATGCTACTTGTGGTAAGTGTGAGATACATATAACTTGAATATATTCAGAAATTGCACGCATTTTTTCAGCCATTTTTTGAGCTGCAATACCAGAAACACCAGAATCAACTTCATCAAATAGTATAGCAGTTTGACCTCTAGATTTAACAAAAATACTTTTTAAAGCTAACATGATACGAGATAATTCTCCGCCCGAAGCAATTTTAGCCAAGCTTTTAAGTGGTTCACCTTTGTTAGGGCTGATTAATATTTCTATTTTTTCTATACCCTCTGCATTCGGTTCATCTAAAGGTTTGAATGAGATTTCGAGATTGGCATCTTTCATTTGTAAATTTTGAATTTCTTCTACAATATGATCTCTTAGTTCACGCGCCACTTTTCTTCTTTCTTTTGAAAGCATTTGACCTTCTTTATTTAATTGTTTTTGTAACTGAGTAATCTCTTCTTTTAAGTTTGCTGTACTTTGCTCATAATTTTCTATTTTGTTAATTTCATCATCTAGTTTAGCTTGATACTGAATTAAACTAGAAATATCTTTACCGTATTTTCTTTTAAGATTATTTAGTAAATTCATACGAGATTCTAGTTCATTTAAATACTGTTCATCAAATTCTGTATTTGATAATTCATCATACAACTCATGCTTAGCATCCTCTAACGTATAGTAAAATTGGTCGACTTGCTCTTTAAGTTCGGTGAACTTTTTAGGAATAATTTCATCAATGTTCGCAAGTTGCAGACTCAATTCATATAAACGATCCGGGATAGCTTGTTCATCTGTTAAAGTTGCATGTGCAGCATTTAAAGCCAAACTTAAATTTTCAGAATTCTGAATGCGTTTAATATCAGCTTCAAGTTGTTCAACTTCGCCTTCTTGTAAATTGGCTTCAGATAGTTCATCAGCTTGGAACTTCATTAGATCTAACCTTTGTAATAAAGCTTGATCAGCAGATTCCAACTCATCGAGTTCACGTGTTTTATCTTTAAAAGTTTGATACGTATTTTGATATTGTTTTAAAATATTATCATATTTGCCATCTGAATATGAATCAATCAGTTGAAGATGGTACTTTTGTTTTAACAGTGATTGTGTCTCGTGTTGACCATGGATATCAAGTAATTCTTGCATAATTAAACGTAAATCATGCAATGTTACTGTTTGGTTATTTACTTTGCACAAACTTTTACCTGAACTGAAGATCTCCCTTTTAACGATTAAGAAATCTTCATCAGCATCAACTTCTAATTCGTTCAAGGTTCTAATCACTTCGGGATTATTATCAATATTAAAGATACCTTCTATGGTTGCTTTTTTTTCGCCATGACGAACAAAATCTGAAGATGCACGCATGCCTATAAGTTGTCCAATAGCATCGATGATAATAGATTTCCCTGAACCTGTTTCACCGCTTAATACGGTTAATCCGTTTCCAAAGTTAATTTCTAATTCATCAATGATAGCAAACTGTTTAATTGTTAGTGTTTGTAACATGGCTTATCGCTTCCTTATAACAAATTAAAAATACGTGTTTTGATAGCATTTGCAGCATCCTCATCGTGACAAATGAGTAAGCAAGTATCATCACCACAAATAGTGCCGAGTACTTCATCCCAATCGATTTGGTCTAAGATAGCACCGATTGATTGAGCATTACCTGGAAGTGTTTTTAATACTAATAAATTACCTGTACCCTCAATATTTACAAAGGAATCCATTAAATAACGTCCAAGTTTCTCTAACGGATGGTATTTTCTATCATTTGGCAAACTATAAATATATTGACCTGTCGGTGCAGGTACTTTGATTAACTGTAATTCTTTAATATCTCGTGAAACCGTTGCTTGTGTCACATTCAGATCAAATGAATTTAAACGTTTTACTAATTCATCTTGAGTTTCAACCTGCTCAGTGGATATGATTTCTCTAATTTTTATGTGTCTTACTGATTTTTTAGCCACTTTTCTTACACCTCAAATTACGAATATTTATACATTCATAGTATCACATGTTCAAACAAAATGCTTTTATTTTCTTCTTATATCGCTTATTAATATCCAACAATAGTGCATATTTATAAAAGTTCATAAATAGAAATAAGCTAAGTCTAAATTGAATATTAGGACTCAGCTTATAATTTTAGTGATCACGTTTATAGAACAACTGTGTCAGACTTTCAAGCTCAGTTGTATCATATTGTTTATCAGATAATTGTTTCAAACATTGGTTCGCTTGCTCAACGTGATATTGAAGTCGTTGTTCTGTTTTTTCTAGACCAAGTAAAGTCACATAAGTGCTTTTATGATTTTTCTCATCGCTGCCAACAGGCTTACCTAATTTTTTAGCATCTCCATAGACATCGAGTAAATCATCTTTAATTTGGAAAATTAAACCTAAATGTTCACTATACGTATCAAGAATCTCGGATACTTCAGTATCAACTTTTGCGATTGTTGCTGCGGCATTGATTGCGAAAGACAATAAAGCACCGGTTTTTTCACGATGGATTTGTTGTAAAGTCTCTAAAGATATTTTTTTATTTTCACTTTCCATATCTAATGTTTGTCCGCCAATCATACCTAAATGACCACTCGCATCAGAAAGTTGGGATGTTAAAGCTACTTTAGTTTCAGCATCAATTGCATTATCTGTGCATATTAAGTTAAAAGCTTTTGTTAATAACGCATCCCCAGCTAATAATGCTTTCCACTCACCGTATACTTTATGATTTGTTAATTTGCCTCTACGATAATCGTCATCATCCATAGCAGGCAAATCATCATGTATGAGCGAGTATGTGTGCACCATTTCTAACGCTAATGCGGTACGAATACCCTTAGTGTAAGTATGGTTTTTAGACAGCATTTTTAAAGTTTCTAATAATAGGACTGGTCGTATACGTTTTCCTCCAGCTTCAAGAGAATAACGCATACTTTCTTCTAAATTAGTGCCAAGAGCTGAATCAGGAATTGTTTCTATTAATTGTTGGTTGATTAGTTCAATCATTTTATTCATTTTCATTCTCAGCTGATGTCTCAGCTTGTTCTCCATCATTAGATTTCATGAGTTCATTTACTTTCTTTTCAGCATTTTTCAATGTTTCATCACAAGATGCTGAAAGCTTCATTCCTCTTTGATATAAGTCTAATGCTTCTTCCAAAGAAACTGTTTCATTATCTAATTTTTTTACGATGTTTTCTAACTCTTCCATCATATTTTCGAAACTTTGCTCATTACTCATCTTTATTGCACCTAACTTTCTTAACTATTGCATCAACTTCGCCATCTTTCATGGTTAAACTGATGTGGTCATTAGTTTTTAATGATTGCGTACTTGTAATAACTTGTTCATCTTTATTGACAATCGTGTAACCGCGCAACATTGTATTGGTTGGACTTAAATTATTTAAATTTTCTAATCGCTGTGCCAACATCGTTTTAGCATTACTCAAAATATTATTTATTGATTTGTTTAATACCTTATCAAGTTGAGATTTGTTTAAAATAGCTTGTTGCGTATGTTGTTTTAAATCTCTAACGTTTATGCGACTGTTTAGCAAATCAATACGTTGTCGTAAATGAGTCAAATGATTAGTCATCGCAAGACTTAGTTGTTTTTCTAATTCATCTCGTCGTTGGATTTGTTGATCATACAACAACGATGGCTGTTTAAATTTATAATAAGAAGCTACATGTTCTAAATGTTTTTTCTTATTATTAATTAATTGGACGATGTGTCTGGATAGACTTAACTCTATTTGTTTGATGTATTGTGTCAGCTCAACTTGATCAGGTGTTGCAATGACAGCAGCTTGAGTTGGTGTAGCAGCCCTTACATCAGCTACAAAATCGCTTAATGTGAAATCTGTTTCGTGACCTACTGCTGAGATAACAGGAGTTTGTGTATTAAAGATTGCTCGTACTACATCTTCTTCATTGAAATTCCATAAATCCTCAATAGATCCTCCGCCACGTCCTAAAATGATGACATCTGCACCAAGAGTATCAGCATATTGTAATTTTTCTACAATATCATTTTTAGCTTGTTCGCCTTGAACTAATGTACTAATTTGAATTTGTTCTACTAATGGAAATCGACTGTTTATTGTAGAGTGAATATCTCGTATTGCCGCACCTGTACTCGCGGTAAGCACTGCAATTTTTTTAGGGAACTTAGGTATCGGCTTTTTGTGGCTCATATCAAATAAACCTTGCTTAGTTAAGGCCTTTTTAAGTTCTTCTAGACGTTGATATAAGTTGCCAATTCCGTCTAAATGCATTTTATTTACATAAATTTGATAATTCCCACGTCTTTCGTAAACACTCACGCGTGCTTCTATTAAAACTTCATCACCTTCTTTGGGTGTGAAATCTAGTTTATTAGCTTGTGCTTTAAACATCATAGCGTTTACGACGCTATTATTATCTTTTAAATTAAAATATAAGTGACCGCTACTATGACGTTTAAAGTTAGATAATTCACCTTTTAATAAAACCGATTGCAGATGCGGATCTTGGTCGAATTTATATTTGATATATTTAGTTAAGGCTGTAACGCTTAAATAATCGGACATACTTATCACTCTATCCTATTGATTTAAATTACTTAATACACCGTTGATAAAACGATAATGGTCTTCGTCACTAAATTGCTTAGCAAGTTCAACAGCTTCGTTAATAACCACTTTTGGTGGTGTATCACTATGCTCTAGTTCAAAAGCTGCAATTCTTAAAATGATACGGTCTGATTTCAATAAACGAGAGATTTTCCAATCTTTTAAATTCTCTTGGATTTTTTGATCGAGTACAGGTTCATGATCTTTTACGCCTGATACTAACCAATGAATAAAATCGAATTCTAAATCTGGGTAATCATCTTTAATAAAATTAATGGCTTCATCTATAGATAAATCTGTATTCTTCATTTCAAGTTGAAACAGTGCTTGAAATGCTTGGCTTCTTGATTCTTTACGACTCATTGAGCGTGCTCCTTTGTTACTTATTTCTTGTTATTTTCAACTTCAATATGCGTAATATGAACGTTGACTTGTTTAGGAACTATAGTTGTCATATTGCTGAGGGAATTGAAAATTGTTTGTTGAATTTTCAATGCTGTTTGAGAGATGTTGATACCATACTTAAACTCACAGAATACATCTATATAAATTCCATCTTCTTTTGTTTCAAGTTTAATACCTTTAGTTAAATTTTTACGATTCAACTTTTCAGGTGAAGCATTTTTGATTTCAGCAAAGTGTCCAGTTAATCCATCTATTTCAGATGTTGCAATACTTGCAATTGAGATTAGTACTTCTGGAGAAATTTCTACTCTGCCTAAATGTGCATGTGTATCTTCGGATACTTTAACCATGTGAATGCCTCCTTCTTAATCTTCTTTCATAATATCATTTTGCTCTAAGAATTTAGTGCTATATTGTCCACTATTGAAAATTTCGTTTTCTAATAAACGAATATGGAATGGTATTGTTGTGTCTATGCCTAATACTAAGAACTCGCTTAAAGCACGTAGACCTGCCATAATTGTTTCTTCACGTGTAGGTTCATGCACAATTAATTTAGCAACCATAGAATCGTAATAAGGTGGAATAGTATAGTTTGTGTAACAAGCTGATTCTATTCTTACTCCGTAACCGCCTGGTGCTAAATATTGTGTGATTTTACCTGGTGATGGCATAAAGTTTTTATAAGGGTTTTCAGCGTTAATACGAAATTCCATTGCATGACCATTGATTTTAATATCATCTTGAGTGAAAGGCAATGGCTCACCCATAGCAACTAATAATTGTAATTTGACTAAATCAATCCCGGTTACCATTTCTGTAACAGGGTGTTCAACTTGAATCCTAGTATTCATCTCCATGAAGTAATATTCATCAGTATCTAAGTCATAAATATATTCAATTGTACCTGCATTTTCATAGTTTACTGCTTTAGCAGCTCTGATAGATGCTTGACCCATTTCATGTCTTTTTTCAGGAGTTAATATAGGTGACGGTGCTTCTTCGACAAGTTTTTGCATTCTTCGTTGAATTGTACAGTCACGTTCTCCTAACTGAATCACATTACCAAACTGGTCACCAATAATTTGGAATTCGATATGACGGAAATTCTCAATGAATTTTTCAAGATAAAGTCCGCCATTTCCAAAGGCAGTTTCTGCTTCTTGTTGTGTCATTTTGTAGCCATTTTCTAATTCTTTTTCATCTCTAGCTACACGAATACCTTTACCACCACCGCCTGCAGTAGCTTTAATGATAACGGGATAACCGATTTCTTCCGCTGTTTTCTTAGCGTCTTCGATTGAATCTACTAGTCCGTCACTACCTGGAACAACTGGTACGTTTGCGTTAATCATTTCATCTTTGGCTACGTCTTTGATCCCCATCTTTTGAATAGATTCGTAACTTGGACCAACAAACTTAAGTTGACACGCTTCGCATAATTCTGCAAAATCCCCATTTTCTGCTAAGAATCCATACCCAGGATGAACTGCATCGCATCCAGTAGAAGTAGCAATAGATAAGATATTTGGAATGTTTAAATATGAATCTTTAGATTGTGTAGGACCCACACAGTACGCTTCATCAGCAATTTGAGTATGTAGTGCTTCTTTATCCCCTTCAGAATAAATTGCAACTGTGTGTAACCCTAAGTCTTTACACGCTCTGATGATTCTAACGGCAATTTCACCGCGATTGGCAATTAAAACTTTTTTCATAATTATTTCACCTTAAATAACGGTTGGCCATACTCTACCATTTGTCCGTCTTCAACTAAGATTTCAGTAATTTCCCCAGAAACTTCTGCTTGAATCTCATTAAATAACTTCATAGCTTCTAAAATACATACTGTTGAATCGTTTGATACAGTATCCCCAACTTTTACATAAGCTTCTTCTTCTGGTGACGGTGATTTATAGAATGTTCCTACCATTGGTGCGTTAATTGTTTTCCCCTGATCAGCTTCTGAATTTGCAGCAGAAGAAGCTTCGCTGACAGCTGAATCATTTTGAACAGGTGCTGGCGCAGCTGCTTGTGCAGGGAAAGCTTGTTGAGAAATTTGTGGTGTAATGATTTCTCTTTCTTTTTCTTTCTTTAAATTAATGATACTTCCCTTGTTATCTTCTATATTAATTTCAGTAAGATTTGAATTATCTAGTATTTCAATTAATTCCTTGATTTCTTTAAAATTCATAGTACTGCTCCTTCAGATTGTTTTTACTCTTCTTGTATATTTTACTTGACTGAAATTATCAATTCAAGCATATCACTGTAACTTTAAACTTTCTCATCGTGTAATTTAACGATAATAAAATAAAAGAACCCCTTTCATTCATCGAATCCATCAGCATAAAATTGCTGATAATCATTAATGGATAGGATGTCAGAAAAGGGGTGATTTAAAATTTAGGCTCTTGAAACGTAACTGCCGTCGCCAGTGTTGATTACGAGAACGTCTCCTTCGTTAACGAATAGAGGCACGTTAAGCGTATATCCAGTCTCTACTGTAGCTGATTTAGTTGCACCAGTTGCAGTATCACCTTTAATACCAGGCTCAGTTTCTGTTACAGTAAGCTCAACAGTTTTTGGTAATTCAACACCAATCGTTTCGCCTTCATAAGTTTGGATTTGAACTTCCATGTTTGCTTTCAAGTATTTTAATGCTTCTTCTAAATAATCTCCAGGCAATTCAGTTTGTTCAAATGTTTGATTGTCCATAAATACATGTGTGTCACCATCTGCATATAAATATTGCATACGGTGGTTTTCAATCATTGCTTGTTCTACTTTTTCACCTGCGCGGAATGTTTTTTCTTGAATTGCGCCAGTTCTTAAGTTTCTTAATTTAGAGCGAACAAATGCTGAACCTTTACCTGGTTTTACATGTTGGAAATCAATAACTTTCCAAATACCATTATCAACAGATATTGTTAAACCTGTTTTAAAATCATTAACCGAAATCATTCAGTTTCCTCCTCATATACGCTTTCATTATAAAATAATAAGGTCTTTTGTGCATTTAGTAAAGACTTCATTACCATTTTCTGTGATTAAGATGTCATCTTCTATTCTGATGCCACCCAGTCCCTCTATATAGATACCCGGTTCTACCGTTACGCAATTATTTGGAACTAATACATAATCAGATTGTTTTGCAAGCATTGGTTGTTCATGAATTTCTAAACCAATACCATGACCTGTTGAATGTCCGAAATTATCTCCATAACCGTAACTTGCGATAATATCACGTGCGATAGCATCTGCCTCTTTACCTGTCATTCCTGCTTTAATTTGTGCGACTGCAGCTTTCTGTGCTTCTAATACAATATTATAAGCTTCTACTAGTTTAGGATCTGGTTGGCCAATTGCAAAAGTACGTGTGATATCAGATACATAACCATTATAATATGCACCAAAATCTAAAGTGATCAACTCGCCTTCTTCAATCACTTTATCGCTTGCTACACCGTGTGGTAAAGCACCTCGATATCCTGAAGCAACGATCGTGTCAAATGAAGGGCCGCTTGCTCCTAATTTTAACATTTTACTTTCTAATTCAGCTTTTAATTCTTGTTCAGTCATTCCTGCTTTTGCGATACTTAAAATATGTTCATACGTTTTGTCTACAATATCTGCAGCTTTTTGAATCGTATCAATTTCTGATTGATCTTTAATAGCTCTGATATCTTCAATTACATTACCGACACTTTGATATTCAACGTCTGAATCATTTAATTGTTGGAATGTATCATAGCTTACGATGTGCCCTTCAAATCCTGCATATTTCACTTGGTTTTGTTCGAGAACATCTTTAACTTCGTCAATTAAACCTGCAGAACGATTCACAATTTCAAATTCAGAAGCTTGATTTGTAGCTTGATCGATATAACGGAAATCCGTGATCAAGATGCGACGCTCAGGTGTAATTACTAATGCACCGCTCGTACCAGTAAACCCTGATAAATAACGGCGGTTGTAATCAGATAATACAACTAACGCATCTAAATTTTTTTCTGAAATAATTTGATTTACTTTTTCAATTCTAGACATACATACTCCTCCTATGTCATTCTTAATCATGTAATTTTATGGAGCTGTGATAGTGACTATATCACTTTTATTATAACCAAAGTTTATCACAAAGCGCATAGAACTATAAGCTTTTATACCTTATATCAAAGAAGAATTCCCAAAAAGTATAAGAAAATTAAAGTGCAAACTGAAATATAAGAATCTGAGAACTAAATATGATAAAATATTGCTATAATATTTGCTTTTGAATTAGGAGAAGGTTATGAAAAAGAAATTTATTTCGATTATTGGAGCAACGATTTTACTAACGGGCTGCGGGAGTCAAAACTTAGGTCCACTTGAACAAAAAACTACTAAATTAAGAGATGATAATCATCAATTAAAATTAGAAAACCAAGAACTAGAGCAAAATATCAGTGATTTAAAAGATAAAGAAAAACAACTCGGCGCTGATAAAAAGAATACTAAAGAAGCAGCACAAAATAGCATGAAAACCAAAAATGCTAACGCGACATCAGATTACTATCAAAAAGTGACTGATACATTAAAGGATTATCACAAAATTGAAAGTGATGTCCAAAAGAATAAACGAAAAGAAGCTGTGGTCAGCAAACTCGATAAAATAGTCACTGATTTACAAAGTGCACATGATAAATACAAAATCGATCTTGAAAAAAGTAGTATGTCTGATAAAGATAAATCTGATAATAAAAACATTGAAGAACTTAATAATAAGTTGGTCAGTGCATTTAAAACTATCAGAGATGGTTACTCTACAAAAAGTGATAAGAAAATAAAACAAGGCCAACAAGAATTAGCACAAATTAAAGTTAGTAAAACTAATTCATAAAGCAAGAAGTATTGAAAGGTGAAAACATGCGTAAAGTATTATTTTATCTCATATTATTAATTGCGCTTATCGGGTTAATATTGAACTTAGATTCAATATTATTTTCCCTTGTAAGAACGATAATTAGCTTAGCTATTATCGCAGGTATTGCTTACTTACTGTATTTCTTCTTCTTTTTAACAAAAGATCAAAGGAAATATAAAATAGCAAAATGGAAATATAGAAACCGTCGTAAATAAAAATGAAACCCCCTGACCACCGTTTAAATAGAGGTTCAGGGGATTTTACTTATTTTCTATAAGTCCACTCTTCAGATTTGTATTTTTCTGCAAGTTCTTTTACTTCAGCTTGTTGTTCTTTAGTAAGTTCTAATGGTTTAAAGTTAATATTCAACCCTTTTTGGAATCCTTTTTCAAATGCTACTTCCATTTCTTCAATCGAAATTGTTTTATCCGAAATATCATTTATCGCAACAGCTTTATCTACAAAAGCTTGCTTCATTTTATCTTTTAAGCGGTCATTTTTAAAGATAAACATATCAAATAAGTCATCAATATCAATATCTTTTAAAATAGAACCATGTTGAAGTATAACGCCTTTTTGTCTAGTTTGTGCGCTACCTGCAATTTTTCTTCCTTCTACGACGAGTTCATACCAGCTTGGAGCATCAAAGCAAACAGAACTTCTTGGTTGTTTCAATTTTTCTCTTTCTTCTTTACTTTTAGGAACAGCAAAATAAGCGTCGAAGCCTAATAACTTAAATCCCTCTAATAAACCTTGTGAAATGACTCTGTATGCTTCTGTAACTGTTTTAGGCATATTAGGATGAGACTCAGGAACGATTACGCTATATGTTAGTTCTTTATCGTGTAACACGCCTCTTCCACCTGTTTGTCGTCTTACTAAGCCATAGCCTTTTTCTTTGACCTTTTCAATATCAATTTCTTTCTTTAATCTTTGGAAATAACCAATAGAAAGCGTTGCTGGATCCCATGTATAAAATCTGATGACAGGATCGATTTCACCTCTGGATACAAAGTTTAATAAAGCTTCATCCATAGCCATATTATAAAATGGGTCATGACTGCCCGAATTAATAAAATTCCATGTTTCTGTCAATTTTAAAATCTCCAATCACCTTGTATTTAACTATATGTATGTATATTACCATACATACAGCATATTTGATTAATATTCATGGCTGGATTTTCTTCAGTAAATATTAAATCTGATTTGCATTTTTGTACAAAATGAAATCTCGGTTCATTTCTGAGAAAAACTTTTTGATAAATGAGTGAAACAGTCTTATAATTGTAGTATCGGTAAATATAGGAGGAAGCAAGATGAATAGCTTTTGGATAATCATTTTAGCTGTTTTAGTTATTATTGCTGTATATATGTTAATCCAATTTTTCATCAATAAAAGAGCTGTAACAGAATTAGATCAAGAAGAATTCCATAAAGGTTTACGTAAAGCTCAAGTGATTGATGTAAGAGAAAAAGTTGACTATGATTATGGCCATATTATTGGTGCCAGAAACATTCCTATGACGCTTTTTAGTCAACGATTTAAAGGTCTAAGAAAGGATCAGCCTATTTATTTATGCGATGCCAATGGTGTAGCAAGTTATAGAGCAGCGCGTATTTTAAGAAAAAATGGATATAGAGATATCTACATGCTTAAAGGCGGTTACAAAAAATGGACCGGGAAAGTTAAATCAAAAAAATAGCATTATAATTAAAATGTAGCAGCGATGAATTGTCATTGCTGCTTTTTTCATGAAGAAAACCCTCGTTCATTAAAAACGAGGGTTTAATCATTATTGATATTAAAGTTTTTCTTCGTGTAAGTTTTCGAATTTCAAGACTGGATGTCTAGCTGCCTTAGTCTCATCAAGTCTATCGATTACTGTATTATGAGGTGCTTCAAGCACTTTATCTGGATCTTCTTTTGCTTCTTCAGCGATTAGAATCAATGCATCACAGAAGTAATCTAATGTTTCTTTAGATTCTGTTTCTGTAGGTTCAATCATCATACCTTCTTCCACATTAAGCGGGAAGTAAATTGTAGGTGGATGAACACCGAAGTCTAATAAACGTTTCGCCATATCTAATGTACGAACGCCTTCTTTTTTCTGCTTAGATCCACTTAATACGAATTCGTGTTTACAATATTGGTTATATGGAATTTCAAATGCATCTTTCAGACGTGCTTTAATGTAGTTGGCATTAAGCACTGCTGCTTCTGAAACTTCTTTAAGACCAATGTTACCCATTGTTCTAATATACGTATAAGCACGTAAGTAGATTCCAAAGTTACCGTAGAATGGTTTAACACGACCGATAGAATCTTTAATATCGTTGTCATATTTATAAGTGTCGCCATCTTTGATTACCATTGGTTTTGGTAAGAAGCTAGCAAGTTCTTTTTTAACTCCAACTGGACCTGAACCTGGTCCACCACCGCCGTGAGGCCCAGTGAATGTCTTGTGTAAGTTCAAGTGAACAGCATCAAAGCCCATGTCTCCAGGTCTTACTTTATCCATAATCGCGTTTAAATTTGCGCCATCATAGTATAATAAGCCGCCAGCATCATGAACAATTTTTCCAATTTCCATAATGTTATGTTCAAAGATACCTAAAGTATTAGGGTTTGTTAACATAATTGCTGCTGTATTTTCATTAACAAGAGTTTTTAAATCTTCTACGTCTACTTCGCCGTTTTCATCAGATTTAACTGTAACTGATTTGAAGCCAGCGAAAGCTGCAGAAGCAGGATTTGTACCATGTGCTGAGTCAGGTACAATGACTTCATCACGGTGACCTTCACCATTTTTTTCATGATAAGCTTTGAAAATCATTAATGCAGTCCACTCACCATGTGCACCTGCTGCAGGTTGTAATGTTACTTCATCCATGCCTGTAATTTCTTTTAATTCTTCTTGTAAGCTATGGATGATTTCTAAAGAACCTTGAATTTGAGATTCTTCTTGTAATGGATGTGCTTCAGCAAATCCAGGAATACGTGCTACTTTTTCATTGATTTTAGGGTTGTACTTCATTGTACATGAACCTAAAGGATAGAAACCAGTATCTACACCGAAGTTCTTGTTAGATAACTCAGTATAGTGTCTTACTAAGTCTAATTCTGATACTTCAGGGAATTCTGCTTTGTTTTTACGGATGAATTTATCATCTAATAATTCTTCAACTGCATTTGTATCAATCTCTTTTTTCGGAAGAGAGTATGCATATCTTCCTGCTCTTGAACGTTCGAAAATTAATGGACTTGATTTACTGACCATTAATCTCACCCACTTTCTTCACAAAAGTATCAATTTCATCTTTTGTTCTTAATTCAGTGACAGCAACTAGCATTGCATGTCCCATATCGTCATTGATTTCAGTTAAATCGAAACCGCCAATAACGCCCTCTTCTAATAATTGACCATTTACTTCTTTAACAGGTTTGTCCAACTTAATAACGAATTCATTATAAGATGTACCTGGTAATACTTCTACACCTGCTTTTTCAAACTCTTTCTTAGCATAGTTAGCATTTTCAAAGTTTTGTTCAGCAATATCTTGAATACCTTGTTTTCCTAGAGCTGACATAGCAATTGAAGATGCTAGAGCATTTAAAGCTTGGTTTGAACAGATGTTTGAAGTTGCTTTATCACGACGGATATGTTGTTCACGCGCTTGTAGCGTTAAAACGAAACCACGGTTTCCATGATCATCATTCGTTTGACCAACTAAGCGACCTGGGATTTTACGCATTAACTTTTTAGTTGTTGCGAAGAAACCACAGTGTGGTCCACCGAATTGACTTGGAATACCAAATGGTTGTGTATCACCTACAACAATATCTGCACCGAATTCACCTGGAGGTGTTAACAAGCCAAGTGAAAGTGGATTTGCATAGACAATAAATAATGTCTTTTTACTTTTAATAAATGATTTAACTTTTTCTAAATCTTCGATAGAACCATAGAAGTTAGGATACTGAACAGCAACAGCTGCTGTATCTTCATCAATAGCTGCATCTAATTTTTCTAAATCAGTTACAGTACCGTCTAGATCAACTTCTACAATTTCATATTCACTTCTAACTTTTGAATATGTGTGAAGTACTTGTAATGCTTGATAATGCAAGCCTTTAGATACAACAATCTTATTCTTTTTAGATTGACTTAATGCTAAAATACATGCTTCAGCAAATGCTGTGATTCCATCATACATAGATGAGTTTGCAACATCCATACCTGTTAATTCACAAATTAAAGTTTGGAATTCAAAGATTGCTTGAAGTTCCCCTTGTGAAATTTCTGGTTGGTAAGGCGTATAAGCTGTATAGAATTCTGAACGTGAAATCATAGCATCTACAACAGCTGGTGCATAATGGTCATAAACACCCGCACCTAAGAATGAAGTATGATCTTCTTTTGTAATGTTTTTATTAGCAACTCTGCTAAGACGTTTGAATAAAGTAGTTTCATCTTCTCCATTTGGAATATCTAACTCTCTATCCAATAAAATTTCTTTTGGCACATCTCCAAATAATTCTTCAATTGAGCTTGCGCCGATTGTTTCTAACATTTCTTTTTTGTCTTTTTCAGTTAATGGTATATAACGATGACTCACCACTGCCACCCCTTCATTAAATTATTTACTGATTTGATTTTTCTTGACAATTTTAGCTTTGACTTGACGTTTTCTTACTTGAACGATGACTTCTTTGCCCATTTCGAATTCATCACGGTCAATCATTGCTAATGCAATGCCTTTTCCAGTTGCTGGCGATTGCGTACCAGATGTAACTTGCCCAATTTTGTTACCTTCTAAGTCTAGCACATCATAGCCAGTTCTTGGGATACCTTTTTCGATCATTTCTAAACCAACTGATCTAAGTTTTGCTCCATTTTCTTTTTGATCTTTTAACACGTCTTTACCAATGAAGTCTGCTTCAATCAATGGTTTAGCAGCAAATGCAATACCACCTTCATAAGGTGTGATATCTTCTGATAACTCTTGTCCATGTAGAGGTAAACCTGCCTCTAAACGTAAAGTATCACGTGCACCTAATCCAGCTGGTTTTAAATCAGCATTTTCTAAAAGACCATCCCAAATATCTACGACGTCTTTAGAGTCGCAATAAATTTCAAAACCGTCTTCACCAGTATAACCTGATTGAGATAAGATAACATTTTTTCCAAAGATTTCAACATCTTTTTTGAATTCGAAAGGTTTCATTTCAGAAACATCTACATCAACCAAGCTTGCAACATAGTCGCGTGCTTTTGGTCCTTGAACTGCTAATTGACCGTATTGATCAGAAACATTTTCAACATTTACATCAAATTTGTCTGAGTGAGATTTAATCCACTCATAGTCTTTATCTGTATTTGCAGCATTAACCACTAATAAAAATTTATTATCATCTAATTTATAAGTGATTAAATCATCAATCACGCCGCCTTTTTCATTGCAAAGTGCAGTATATTGCGCTTTGTTATCTGATAATTGATCTGTATCATTTGAAAGCACATATTGAATGAATTCTGATGCTTCTTTGCCTTCAATTAACACTTCGCCCATATGGCTGACATCAAAGATTCCCATAACTTCCCTTACTGCGTTATGTTCTTCTTTGATACTAGAAAATTGAACAGGCATTGCCCATCCACCGAATTCAACAATTTTTGCTCCGCTTTCAATAAAACGGTCGTATAATGGTGTCTTTTTTAAGTCGTTTGACATCTTGCAACCCCCTATATGTGATTAAATATTAAAAACAGGATAGCAAAGCCAATTGCTATCCTGTAGTTACCTTCAGGAATGCGTCACAGTATTATCCTTTTGCCTGAGAGATTCGATATAACATCTTGCACCTTCGGCGATGAATACAAGCTAAAACACAAATAATGTTTTAGATAATTCATTCTCTCCAATACTGATCATTCGCTATAATGATATTCATCAAATTTTGATGTAATAAACTCAAATCATTGTCTGTATCCATTCTGCTGAATGCGATTTCATTATATCGTGAAACCCTTGATAAATACAACCTTTTTAATTCATCGAATGCTTTATTTGCAGCGTTAGGTCGATTACTATCGTTTTTAATTCTATCGTATATAAGTTGAATGCTTGCATCTAACCAAATTATAAATTTATAGTGGGATAAAATTTCCATAGAATCAGGGCTTTCAATCACACCCCCACCAGTAGAAATGATGTCATATTCATTAATAGCTTCCTGTAAATATTGTGTTTCTAATTTTCTGAAGCCGCTCTCCCCTTTTAATTCAAAGATTTCAGGGATTGTTTGATGTGTTCGCAATTCGATAAGTTGATCTAAATCAATAAAGCTCTTACCCTCTTTTTCAGCGATATATTTTCCTAATGTTGTTTTGCCCGTTCCCATAAATCCTATAAAAATAATGGGTTCTTTTTTAACTTCCTTGTTTTTCATATTTCTCATCCTTCTCAACAATTTGTTCTAGTTGTTGTTTGTAGTAGATGTTAAGGTTGTGTATTGTCTTTAATTTTAAGCTATATTGATAGCTATAGGAAGTCAAAATAAGAATAAAAATCATAAAAATTATTGTTGTAAACGGTAACAGGTAACCTTTCAGATTATAAGTATAGTACTTTGTAATATTTTTCTTCGTTTTCAATCAGAGTCATTTCCACCTTTAAGTATTTATCGTCAATTTTTGTTACTTTGAAATCACTTATATCCTGTATCAGCGTTATATTTCCGCGTGAATTTATATTTTTATAAATTTTCCGATTAGAAAAGATATACGCTGTTTGTTTGCTATCTTCTTATAACGTTATGCGTCTATTACTGACATTGATTTTATCTATTGGTATATGTTTAATCTCTCTAGATATGTCTTGTGCAAAAAATTCATAGTGAATCAAAGATGCATCATCCATGTGTTTATTTAATGTTTTTACAGATTTGAATAAAGGTGGTATTAGACTCATTGTAATTGAAAAAATACATAACGCAAAAATCATTTCGATGAATGTAAAGCCTTTAATTCTTTTTTGATTTAACTTTAAAACAGTAGTGACTATCAGTTTCATTGCTTTTAATACAAATAGATTGTTCAATCTTTTCAATGGTATAATGCTCCAGTTGTATCCCTTGTTGAATTTCATTTATGTTAAAACGATTAATTACCGTTATTAATGTGCGATACATATCTGCTTTTTCAATTTCTTTACGAAACTGTAAATGCTGATTAATTAATACAGGTAAGAAAATTAGAAGTAAAGTAATGATAAGAGAAAACGAAGTCAATGCATCAAGCATAAAAGATCCCTTGATATAATTTTTACTACGATGTCTTTTCAATTCTTAAACTTCCTTTCTCAATATGGAAAATAAAGCGAAATGTTGTTTGATTAAACTTAATGTAAACAGATCCAAACCGATTAAACTCACCTTCTGGACTAATAACAACAATATCCATATTGTTACTTCTTACTATTTCTCCTTTTGTGATTGTTATATAACTTACTTGATGATTTTGATTTATTACTTTGATTCTATTGCTGCCACGATTAAAAAATAGTATAACATCATCATGATTTTTAATAGCAGTAGATTTCATGTATATTATTTGCGCAGCAAGATTTTTAGCTAATAATTCATTTTCCACGTCTTTTAAATGTGTTGGGCTTTTAACATTTAAACTTAGATATGTTAAAAGGCTAATAATCGCAAGAACTAGCAAAGTTTCAATCATAGTAAAAGCTTTCATGACTATTGACTAACGGTAGCTTCGCCGTCGCTGATTGTAATCGTTTTTCCGGATTTACATGTTTTTTGACCTTCTTTTAAAAATCCTTCACTAACTAATTCATCGATTGAAGAAGGCGCTCTATTTTTATTGAGAGTAAAAGCTTCTATTTGGCTATTCACCATTTTTTGTTGTGCTTCACACCCAGTATCTTGAACATGCTTAGATTGTTTAGCGATATTTGGAATAATGAGTATCAATAAAACACTGATAACTAAAAGAACTAAAAGCATTTCTAGTAAAGTAAATGCTCGTAAATATTTATGTTTTAAGTTTTTGACAAGGTTTTTCATAGGTTTCTCCTTCTTTGTTATTTGATGGATTGAAGCATGTCGAACATTGGCAACATAATGACTAGATAAAGTGAGATAATTAGAAATCCTAGCAATAAAAAGATAACTGGTTGAATAAACTTTATTTGTTTGTTCATTTGACGCTCGATTTGACTTAGAAGAATCTGTGCGTAGATGCTTAATTCTATATCAATTTTTCCGCTCTTTTCACCTTGTTCAATAAAATGAATAAGTTCTTCTTGAAAACAACCAACTGCTTGTAAAATTTCAGGTAATCGCATCCCTTTTTCAATATTTTTAATCATGAAATCACCAAGGTAATTTAAAAACAAATCAATCTTCTGTTCTGTGTAAATATTTGATATCTGCTGTAAAACAATACCATTTCGAAAAAACAACGATAATTCATTTGTAATTTGATAAGTTTTAAAGAGCTTGTAGTAGGTGTTGATGAATGGGAGTTTAATAATAAATTTGATACGTTTTTCTATTGGCAGCTTTCTTATATATTGGAATAGAATTAGGAAAATTATTGATAAAAATGCAATAAGGGAAAGAATGATGTGAGGAAAATGTTGGATTGTATAATTGAGTATCTTTAAAAGCGGAGACAATTGAATGTCCATTGTGGTATATATTTGTTGGAATTCAGGTAGTATAAAATAATTGATACCAAACAGCATGCATATAAATACACCTATTAGTATCACAGGATATTGAATTGTTTTGATCAAGCGCTGTTTTGATTCGCATTTCTGTTTTAGAAATGTATATGACTCAGTTAAGCTGTCAGACAGCCTTCCGAACTTTTCGGAAAAATATATTTGAGTCACAATAGTTTGAGGATAGTTTAGAAACGAGAGGATAAAATGACAATTCTTACCATCTTTTAAAGATTTTATAATCGTATGGCGCGTTTCTTTATCTTTATAATCAATGTGCATATTCAAGAATTCAAATGATTCTATCAAAGTAAATCCATGATCAAGTAATATTTTCAATCTGTTTAATAATATGAGTTGATCTTTGTCACTTATTTGTTTCTTATTACGAATCTTGGAATTAAGTATATCTTTTAAACACTTCTTCACAAATAACGCCTTCTTTGTTCATCTGACTAAGTACTTTGCTTAATTTTATAAAATGTTTGGGCAGCATATGATTGTTTTTAAAAAAGTATTGAATATCTGATTGATATAATGTCTCATATGCTAGTTCACGATGTCCTGATTGATTTGTAACTAGCCTTTGATTTGATATTAAGGCTATGGCTTGTTGCGCCTCTTGCGCCTCTTGCGGTGTTATGCCCATTTCTAGTAAACGTAACAAGGCACCCTCGCAATCATTAGAATGTAATGTAGACAACACCAAATGTCCGCTTAATGAGGCTTGAATAACACATTTAGCAATAGATGCTTCACGAATTTCTCCGATAAGGATAATATCTGGATCACATCGTAAAATAGCTTTGAAAGAACTTTCATAGTTGATACCGGCTTTTTCATTTACAGAGATTTGAGTTATCCCAGGAATCCTCTTCTCTACTGGGTCTTCGACTGTAATAATGTTTAGGTTTAATTTTTCTTTCGCAAAAGAAACCATTTCATACATCATAGTACTCTTCCCTGAACCCGTTGGACCTGTAAATAAAATTAAACCTTGTTTTTTATTCATTAAGTGATGAAAGTGTTTTGGACCTTCACATTCAAATTCTTGAGTAAAATACTGTGGGGAAACTCTAATAACGCAGCTTTCCATTCCTAATGAGAGCGGCAAAGTAGATACTCTTAAATTGTAAAGCATTTGATGCTTGAAAGTTGTTTGGCCACTTTGTGCTTGGTGATAAGTAGAAACATCCAAGCCAGATAAGAACTTCATAAAAGTAAGTAACTTCTGATACGTTGTAATCTCAATGGATTCATAATTTAATAACATATCATTAACTCTGAACTTAATAAGTACGGCATGTTCTATTGGTATAAAATGAATGTCTGATACGCGTTGTGCGATTGCGTCGATTAAAATTTTTTCAAATAGCCTTTTCATAAAAAATCACCTCCTACATATACAAACGTAGGAGGTGAGAATATTACTTTTAAATTTTAGCCGTGTAGATAAGGATTTAATTGTTCACCTTCTACAGTGGTAGAAGGGCCATGTCCTGGATATAACGGTAGATCATCTTTTATAGTGAAAATTTTATCTTGTATAGAGTCTACTAATGTTTCGTAGTCTCCACGATATAAATCTGTTCTTCCGATACCGTTATTAAATAAAGCATCTCCAACTAATGCGAAATCATCAAAGATAAAAGTGAGCCCTCCTGGTGAATGACCAGGTGTATGCATGACTTCGACATTGAATCCTTCGATATCATGTTTACCTTCATCGAGTGCAATAGGTTTTGCATGACTTGTAATAGGCTTTAAACCATATTGACTGAATTTTTCAGAACCATTTTTTGCAGGTTCAGTAAGAAAATCAAATTCTTCTTTATGAAGATAAACAGGCACATCATAGTGCTCCAACACTTCGTCTAATGCACCGATATGATCAAAGTGCGCATGAGTTAAAATGATTGCTTTCAACGGTTTGCTAATAGATTTAAGTTTTGAAATAATCTCTTGCCCATCACTTGATGGATCTACAAGTAAAACACTGTCTTCATTTTCTATAAAATAAGTGTTTGTATCCGCTATACCTAAAGTTAAAAATGAAATTTCCATTATTTTTCACCACTATTTTTGTCTAATTGTTTTTGAACAGAGACCAATTTATCATTCATTTTTCTAGATTTGTCTCGACGGTCATCTATTCTTATATTAGTACATACCCTGTCTAGACCTTTATCAAAAGGCAGTTCATGAATTACTTGAACGACATGCAATAAGTCCTTCAAATCACCTTCTATTAGGGTATTCATAGGTGTTAGCTGGTAATCAATGATACCTTGTTCTTTGAATTCTTTTAATTTTGTTTGAATTTCTGCAATATATTTACTTACACTTGGACCTTCTGTTCCTACTGGAATTACGACTACGTCTACGATAGCCATTATTCAACACGCTCCTCTTCAATAACATATGTTTTTATTAAACCTGCAGCACCAGTAATGCCGGCATCGTTTCCTAATTGTGCTTTCACAATTTCAGTGCCGTTTTGTGCAGGTGTAAAAGTAAGGTTTCTATATTCAGTTTTAATATTTTCAATTAGAATATCTCCTGCTTCAGACATTCCGCCACCTAGGATAATATATTTCGGGTTGCTCATTACACTGATGATACTGCATGCATAAGCGATATAGTTTGCAACACGTTCAGTAATAAATAAGCAGAACAAATCACCTTTTTTAGAAGCATCGAAAACATCTTTTGCAGTGACTCTATCTTCTTTAATAAGCTCTAAAATCGAAGATTTGATTGTAAGTTTAGGATGATAAAATTTAACTAAGTTAACTACACCTGTTGCTGAAGCAACAGTTTCTAAACAACCATTTTTACCACAATTACAAGCAAACCGTTGATCAAAGTCTACTCTGAAATGACCAATTTCAGCACCAGAACCATTATGACCGTGGACTAACTTACCATTTGAGATAATACCGCCACCTACTCCAGTGCCTAATGTAATGGCTACAACATCATCTGCATCATGACCTGCACCCTTATGTTTTTCACCTAGTGCCGCTGCATTAGCATCGTTGTCAACAAAAATCGGGAAACTTACAAATTGTGAAAGAATCGCTCGCACGTTAACATCGCCAGGCCAGTTTAAATTTACTGCTCCATGAACAATACCTGATTCGAAATCAACAGGTCCTGGTACACCAATTCCCAATCCAATAACATCTTCCATTTTTAGACTTAGTTCATTCATTTTTTGTACAAACGCACTATAAATAGATTTAAGTAAAACGACACCTGATGGATCACTGATATCAGTTTGTATCGACCATTTAGTGATTCTTTCAAGTTTGTTATCAAAAATTCCTAGTTTACATGTAGTTCCACCGACATCGGCTGCCAATATTAAATTTCTCATTACTTATTCATCCTTCTTTGATTGATTATTAAGATACACTTGATAAATGCGTCCTTAGAGATAAGTTGATATTCAAATAGCTCTCTAATTTCTTGTTCCATCATTTCATACATGTCGTGTTTATCTTTAAAGTAAATTATAAACCCAAATTGTTTAAGTAACTGTTGTACGTCGTAAAACGTGTTAATTTGACGATTCATTTTGTTTTTCCAACTCTTTTTTTAGATACTTATATTTTTCATTATGAGGATTTGATTTTACTGCAACCTTTATATGTTTAAGTGCCGATTTTTTATCTCCTAATGAACGATTAGCAATTGCTAGTTCATAATTTAGAACGCCAGAGTTAGGGTAATGTTTTAATCCGCGTTCCCATGTTGAAATTCCTTCAGCTTTTGAATCTTTTGTTGCTTTTAATAGACCACTTAAATAATATGTATAATCATCTTCGTAGCCTTTATTCATAGTATGTTTAATAAGCTCTTCAGCTTTGTTGTAATTACCATTGCTCATCTCTTCACTTATTAATTTATCATAAATATTATCCTCTTTAATAGTGAATGTTCTTATTAACAAGATAATCAATAGTAAAATACCGACACCAAGTAAAATCCAAAATAACTTTCGATCTTTATTAAAATAATAACCTATAAAAGTAGCTAGTAATCCGCCAATAAATCCACCTAAATGTGCGTAGATATTTACATTAGCCATAAATAATGAAAATACTGTTAATAACGCTAATACACCAACTAATTGTAATAGCATTTTTGGTGTATATTGTTTACTAAGATACATAATTGCGAATAGACTGCCGATCAAACCGAAAATTGCACCACTAGCACCTACTGAAATCGAGTTTGTGTCCAATGCTAAAGATACAATGTTACCAAAGATACCAGAGATGAAATAAATCCCTAGCATTTTCCAATGACCAGCAATGGCTTCAACAAGTTTTCCGAAGATAAACAATGAAAGCATATTCATCAATATATGTTCAAAGTTAAAATGAATGAACATAGATGAGATTAAACGGTATATCTCTCCATGCACTACATTAAAATGAACTAAACCGCCCCAATCTAATAAACTTCTGTTTGTAAATGCATTGATGATCAAAAACATAAACAGCCAAATTATTATATTAATAGCAATAAGCGAGTATGTGACTGGAGCAAATTTCAACATATATTTTTCTATAGGATTGTTACTATAAAGTCGTTTCTTGTAGTAGAGTGATGTTTTATCATTTTGACGCGAATAAAGCTTAGCTATAATAGGGTTCGGCAAAGTTTTTAATAAATCTTGTTGGTTTCGAATGACATTAAAATTCATGTGAATAGGATGAACTTCATTCAAGTTCTCATAAGTGAAGATTTTTTCAGTTAAATAATTGAAAGTCACATATTTTGGAATGAATCCTGTGTATTCACTAATTTCGTTTTGATGTTCTAAAACTCTGCTTTTGTCAAAACGTATTTCTTGAGAGCTACTTACTCCAGTTTTAACAATAATAAGTTTTTTCTTATTTTTATTGGATAGCCAAACTTCTGTATCATTTTTACTGATATGTGCGATTTCGTAGTTGAAGTATTTAACATAATAATAAATTAATTTCCAAAATTGTTTTTCTATATTCATGGTGCCTCCAGTTTAACTAGTTTTAGCAATGATCAGACGTTCAACGACTTCATCATGTGCTTCTGGTTTAAATGTATTATCGATTTGTGTATCATACACTAGGCTTATTGTTTCTGTACGATGTTGATTTAAAAACTTATCGAAATAACCCCCGCCATAGCCGATTCTATAACCTTCTTGGTTAAAAACAACGCCTGGTACAATTAATAAATCTAATGAATTTGTGCGCTCTGTATTGGCATCAACGTATTGGATACCTTTTTCATCCGTGCTTAATTGGTTTAAATCATTTAGTCTTTGGAATGTCATACGTTTAGTTTCATAATCAGTTGCTGGTACAAAAGGGATTTTTCCTTGACTGATGATTTCTTTAATAATCGGAAATGTATTAACCTCATGTTCCATAGACAATACAATGCCAACCGTTTTTGCGTTTCTAAAAGCGTCAGTCTTTAATAATTGTTCTTTTAACCATTGATCAGCTTTTTCTTTGTTGAGATTGTTAATATTTTTCATCTTCTGCAAAACTTGTTTGCGAAGTTCAGATTTTTTCATGATAACACCCCAATATTTTCTATTTGAATTAATATTTTCATTATAACGTTTATCTGCATAAGTGTCATTAGACTTAATATTTGAAGGTATATAGAAATAAAAAAGCTGATACTCGATGAGTGAGTATCAGCTGAAAAATTATGATTTTGATGATTTCTTTTCTTTACCGAAATAATAATTGATAATGTCGCGACCTAAATCTCCACCTTGTAACCATGGTTCTGGAACGGGTTGATTAGTATAGACAATTGAGAAAGCTAATTTAGGATTATCTTTAGGAGCATAACCGATATAAGTTGAGTTAACTCTTGGCTTTCCGTCTTGGAATACTTCTGCTGTTCCTGTTTTACCAGCAGATGGTACGACTGTGTCATGGAAACTCTTATATCCAGTACCTGGTTCCTTATTAAATGCCATATCAAACCCTTTTTGAACTTGTTTAATTTCATCAGGTGAGTTGTTAAGACGATTCAATACATTACCGCGTATTTTATGTTTAACCGGTCCTAAACTATCTTTATCTGTTGCTTTTCTGATTTCAAGACCAACGTGTGGTGTAATTCTATAACCGTTATTCGCAATCGTAGAAACATATTGTGATAATTGTAATGGAGAGTACGTATCATACTGACCAATCGCAAGGTCTAAGTAGTTACCGCTGTTTGAATCTAATTTTTCTATTTGACCTGCAACTTCATTAGGCAAGTCAATTCCTGTTTTAACACCTAAACCTACTTGATTTAGTCCTTTACGTAATTTTTGACCTGCATCTCTAATATCGTTTGGTAATGCCATATTATAATGATATGGATCTTTCGCTAGTTTTAAAGCTGTTTTAAACATATATACGTTTGATGAATGCATTAATGCCTCTTTATCGTTAATATCTACTTTTCCATTTTGGTTGAAGTAAGAACGTTTTGTAAGCCCACCTTGGAAATGTAGAGGTTCATCAATCATATGTTCTCCTACATGTATGGCTTTGTTTTGATAACCTGCTAATAAAGTTCCACCTTTAACAGATGAACCAACCGTATATTGAGAAGTAAAGTTACCAATATCATAATCTGTCATGGAACCATCTGGCTTAATTTGCTTACCAGCCATAGCCAAGATATCTCCATTATTTGGATCTTGCACTACAATGAATGCATTATCCATGTTCTTAGCACCTTCACCACGAAGTTTATTAATTTGATGTTCTAAAGATTCTTCTACTTTCTTTTGTAAGTCAATATCTATTGAAAGTACTAAATCATCTCCACGTGAACCTGGATTAACTACTTCTGCATTCGTTATTTCTCCTGATTTATCAGTTGTGTATTTCATTTCTTTCTTTTTACCACGTAATACATTTTCATATTGATACTCTAAATATGATTTACCAACTCTATCATTTCTTGAATAGCCTCTTGATAAATAGTAATCAGTTAGTTCTTTTGGTATACCTTCTTCTGATGTTGAAACACTTCCGAATAAACCTCTGAGTACATCTCCATAAGGATATTTACGATCCCAATCCATAGATGTATTTACACCTGGTAATTTTGAAAGTTGTTGTGACACAGCAGCATATTCTTTATTGCTGACATCATCCTTTTTAATAGTTTGAGGATTTAGTGTTGAACCTGACATCATTTCACGATAAATTGCTAATACTTGTAAGTCTTTGTCAGATAAATCATCAAGTTGTTTTTGCTTGATTTTATTATGCAATTCTTCATCGTACTGTTCTTGTGAAATTTCCCCTTCACTAAGCATCTTATCTTCTTTTTTCATCATGTCTGAAACTTTATCAGGATGTAATTGAATCCAGAAGTCTTGTTTATCTCTTTTGGTAATACGATCAGTATCCATTTTTATTAATTTAGATAAGCGTTCTGCTACGTTGAGTATATCTTTTTGTGAAGTCTTTCTACCTCTAGTATATGTAATAGACTTTTTAGAAGCATTATCAACAAGAATTTTACCATTACGATCTAAAATTCTTCCTCTTGGGACAGATTCATTTACCGTAATATTTTCATCATTTTTAATGAGTTGCTTGTAATGAGAACCTTGTGCAATTTGTAAGTAACCCAATCGTAAAACAATGATTACAAATACTACGACAACGAGACCGAAGAAGAATCCGATTCGTTTATCCATCAGATTCCTGATTTTTTCATCATTCGTTTTTTCCTTTAATCTTTTTAGCAATACAACCTACCTCAATTCAACAGTTCTCTAAACAAATGATATATGAAATCGGAACTTTTTTCTATAATTTGCATAGAAAACCAAACATAAATTTAAGATTTCTTCGTAAAAGAAGTGAAAATCAAATGAAACAATAAAAAAAACAGCAATTGGATAACCAATTGCTGTTAAAGTTATAATTTAACTTTTCGTGGGTATTAAGATTATTTAGTTGCAGCGTTGTATAGCTCGTCAACTTTTTCCCAGTTAACAACGTTCCAGAATGCATTGATATAGTCTGGACGTTTGTTTTGATATTTAAGATAGTAAGCATGTTCCCAAACGTCTAAGCCTAGGATAGGAGTTTTGCCTTCAGTAATTGGGTTGTCTTGGTTTGCTGTAGTAACGATTTCTAATTTACCGTCTTTATCTACTACTAGCCAAGCCCAACCTGAACCAAATTGTCCAGCAGCTTTTTTAGCAAATTCGTCTTTGAATTCGTCTAAAGAACCCCATTGTTCTTTAATTTTATCAACTACTGTACCTTTCTCTTCAGAGTTAGGTGAAAGGATTTGCCAGAATAATGAGTGGTTTAAGTGTCCACCACCATTATTACGGACTGCAGTTTGGATGTCAGATGGTACACTATCTAAGTTAGCAACAATTTCTTCGATTGATTTGTTTTCTAAATCAGTTCCTTCGATTGCTGCGTTTAATTTTGTAACATAAGTGTTATGGTGTTTGTCATGGTGAATTTCCATCGTTTCTTTATCGATGTGTGGTTCCAATGCATCAAACTCATATGGTAAATTTGGTAATTCAAAAGCCATAAATAATCATCCTCCTAAATTGTTTTCATATTTACTATATCAAGTCGTTAGATACCTTACAATTTTTATGCTTATAAAATAATGAAGTATCTAATTAATATGAACTCTTTCCTCTATATGTTTATCCTGAAAGTAAGGAGTTAAACATTATAAACTGATATAGTTACTAAATTTAATGGTTACTGACATTTTTCACAAATGCCATAAACTTCAAGCTTGTGTGTGTGAATTGTAACATTAGGAAGTTGTTTCCTAATTGCGTCCATCGGACAGTAGTCAATCACTTTCGTGTCTCCGCAAATTTCACAAATGAAATGATGATGATGGTGATGTGTACAAGCAATTCTAAATTTCATTTCACCATCTAGTTCAGTATTTTCGATAATTCCTAAATCTTTAAACAAATACAAATTTCTATAAATTGTATCGAAAGATATTCCAGGATATGCAGTATCCATAGTTTGTTGGATTGTTTTCGCACTTACATATTTGTTTTCCTTCACGAAAATATCGATAATCTTTTTTCGTTTATCTGTATATTTATGACCGTTATCTTTTAATAATTTGATAGCATCAGTCGTATTCATTTAACTATCTCCTTTTTTTACCCTAGTACGTAAAGTCTGAGTGAACATTGTAGCTACTAAAATAAGTACTAATAATACTACAATAACTCCACCTGGTGATAAATTTAAATAAAAAGCAATTACTAAACCACCAATAACAGATACTTCTCCAATGATAATACTATAGAGGATTAATTGTTTAAATCCTTTTGTCATTCTCATTGCTATGGCCACTGGTAAAGTCATCAATGCACTTACAAGTAAAATACCAACTACGCGCATAGATGCTGAAATAACCATGGCTACAATGATAATGAATAAGAATTGAATCCATCTTGGTATACCAATAACTTTACTATATTCTTCATCAAATGAAAGGATAAAGAGTTCTTTATAAAATAACATAATGAAAAGTGTTACAAGTACAGCAATGGTCAAAACAGTAATCATATCACTTAAAGATACAGCACTGATTGATCCAAATAATAAACCTACTAACTCTTGGTTAAATCCGTCTGCAAGTGAAATAAAAATGGCACTTAAGCCAATACCTGCACTCATAATAATCGGTATCGCAATTTCTTGATAGTTTTGATAAGATGTTCTTAATTTTTCTATTAAAAGTGCACCGACTACCGCAAACAATATGCCACCCCACATAGGATTTATAAAGATAAATATCGGTGATAAAGTGGTTAAAAACATTCCGAAAGAAATACCGCCTAAAGTTACATGACTTAATGCGTCAGCAATCAAAGAGAGTCTGCGTACTACGATAAATGCACCAATAAATGGTGCAATAAACCCAATCAAGATACCACTTAAAAGAGAATAGCGCATAAAATCGAAATTCATTAATGCTTCAATCATTAGTTACAGCACTCCCTTTCATGTTGATGGTCAACAAATTTAATTGGATAGCCGTAAATTTTTGATATTTCAACTTGATCTAGCGACTTAAACTCTTGTGCAGGACCATGGAAATGTAAATGTCTATTTAAGCAAGCAACTTTTGTTGCAGTATCCACGACAACTCCGATATCGTGTGTAACTAAAATAATAGTGACACCTTCATTTTTTAATTGCTCTAGAGTTTGATAAAACTCACTGACATGTTTAGCATCAATACCATTAGTAGGTTCGTCTAAAATAAGTACTGATGGGTCTGAAATCAATGCTCTTGCGATTAACACGCGTTGTTGTTGTCCACCTGATAATTCAGCAATGTTTTTGTTTAATAAGTGTTCAATATTTAAGCGTTTTAGGATGTTTTTAACTTTTTGTACATCCTTTTTATTAAACCATTGAAAAAGGTGTTTTTGTTTTGTTAATCCACTTAAAACAACTTCTTTTACACTAGCAGGAAAACCTGAATTAAATGCTCTTGCTTTTTGAGATACATAGCTGATTTTCAACTCTGATAATTTTCGTTGGTATTTCTGGCCATCAATATACATCTCACCGCTTTGAAGTGGAAATAAACCTAGCATAATTTTTAATAATGTAGATTTACCTGCCCCATTCGGTCCGACAATTGCCAAGAAATCACCTTTATATATTTTAATGTTTATGTTTTCCAGTACTTGTTTGTTTCCAAAATAGTAATTTATATTTTTTAATTCAAAAACTGGGGTAGACATATCTTCACCTCGCTATAAATATAACCTTGAATAAATAATATGTAAATTGTAATGCTTACGATTG
>NZ_PPRU01000054.1 GCF_002902285.1 Staphylococcus simulans
TAGGATTCAATTCTTTAGGGCAAACAAGGTTGAAACGCATACCCATGATTGCTGCACCTTGCATCAACGCATTCGCAACGTTGTTGCGGCCGTCGCCTACGTAAGTGAAGTTGATTTCGTGATAAGGTTTTTTCAATACTTCTTTAGCTGTTAAGAAGTCAGCTAATACTTGTGTTGGGTGATCTTCGTCAGTTAAACCGTTCCATACCGGCACGCCTGATTCTTTTGCTAATGTTTCAACAGTACGTTGAGAGAATCCGCGATATTCGATGCCGTCATACATGCCGCCTAAAACGCGTGCTGTATCTGCTGCTG
>NZ_PPRU01000055.1 GCF_002902285.1 Staphylococcus simulans
TACCTTTGACTTCATCTTCAGTAGTTGCTGTGCCATATGGTTTTGTGATTTCTCCCGCAGTCGGTTCATATTTATCATTTTGCGGTTGTGGAGTCACTGTAACTTTGACTGTTACATGATCTTTTGTACCGTCTGGATATGTCACCGTTACTGGCACATCGAATTCACCTGGTGTTTGACCATTAGGTACTTTTGTTGGATCATCCACTGTGACCACTGGTGTTCCTTTATCCGCTGGGAAGTTCGGTACTGTCACTTTATCTTTGACCTCTTGTTCAGTTGTGCCTTGGCCGAACGGTTTTTCAATTGGTTTGACTGTTGGTTCATAAGTGTCTGAATCTTTTGGACCGACTGTAACTTTCACATTCACTGTATCTGTTGTTTTATCTGGATAAGTCACTGTAACCGGTACTTCGAACTCGCCGCTAGTTTGACCGTCAGGAATTTTTGTTTCATCTACTGTCACTGTGAATGGTTGGCCGTTTTCTGGATATCCTGGGACAGTCACTTTTTCTTTTACTTCATCAAGTGTTGTTGTTTCACCATAATGTTTAGTTACCTCTCCTGCTTTAGGATCGTATTTTACATTTTCTGGTTGGTCTCCTACAGTCACTTTAACTACCACGTGGTCTTTTGTACCGTCTGGATAAGTAACTGTTACTGGAACATCAAATACGCCATGAGTGTTTCCATCAGGCAATTTCGTTGGATCATCCACTGTCACTACTGGTGTACCTTTATCTACTGGGAAGTTAGGTACTGTCACTTTATCTTTCACTTCTTGTTCTGTTGTGCCTTGACCAAATGGTTTTGTGATATTTTCAAATTTCGGTTCATAAGTATCAGCGTCTTTCGGACCTACTGTTACTTTAACTTTCACAACATCTGTTGTTTTATCCGGATAAGTGATTGTTACTGGAACTTCGAATTCTCCACTTATGTTACCGTCAGGTACTTTAGTTGTGTCAACCGTTATTACTGGTTGGTCTCCTTCTTTAGGGAAATCTGGAATGCTTACTTTGCCTTTGACTTCATCCGCTGTAGTTGGAGTTCCGTATGGTTTTGTGATTTCTCCTGCAGTCGGTTCATATTTATCATTTTGCGGCTGTGGAGTCACTGTAACTTTGACTGTTACGTGATCTTTTGTGCCATCTGGATATGTGACTGTCACTGGAACTTCGAATTCACCCGGTGTTTGACCGTTTGGAACCTTAGCTGGATCATCCACTGTTACTACTGGTGTACCTTTATCCGCTGGGAAGTTTGGTACTGTCACTTTATCTTTCACTTCTTGTTCTGTTGTGCCTTGACCGTATGGTTTAGTGATTGATTGTGTTACCGGTTCATAAGTGTCTGAATCTTTTGGTCCTACTGTTACTTTCACATTAACTGTGTCTGTTGTTTTATCCGGATATGTGACTGTCGCTGGAACTTCGAATTCACCTGGTGTTTGACCGTCAGGTATTTTAGTTGTGTCAACCGTAATAACTGGTTGAGTACCTTCTTTAGGGAAATCTGGAACGCTTACTTTACCTTTTACTTCGTCTTCAGTAGTTGGAGTTCCGTACGGTTTTACGATTTCTCCCGCAGTCGGTTCATATATATCTTTTTGAGGTTGATCGCCTACAGTGACTTTAACTGTTACTTTATCTGTTGTTTTATCCGGATAAGTAACAGTAACTGGAACTTCGAATTCACCCGGTGTTTGACCGTTTGGAACCTTAGTTGGATCATCCACTGTTACTACTGGTGTACCTTTATCCGCTGGGAAGTTTGGTACTGTGACTTTGTCTTTCACTTCTTGTTCTGTTGTGCCTTGACCAAATGGTTTTGTGATTGGTTGTGTTGTTGGTTCATACGTATCTGAATCTTTCGGTCCAGTTGTAACTTTTACATTGACAATATCTGTTGTTTTATCTGGGTAAGTGACTGTTACAGGAACATCAAATATGCCAGGTGTTTGACCATTTGGTACTTTTGTTTCGTCATCGATAGTAATAACTGGTTGAGTACCTTCTTTAGGGAAGTTTGGAATTGTAACATTTCCTTTAACTTCATCCGCTGTAGTCGGTGTACCAAAAGGTTTTACTATTGGTTGTGTTATAGGTTCATACGTAACTGAATCTTTTGGTCCAACTGTTACTTTAACTTTCACAACGTCTGTTGTTTTGTCTGGATATGTGACTGTAGCTGGAACTTCAAATTCACCACTTGTTTGACCATCAGGCACTTTACTTGTGTCCACAGTAATAACTGGTTGATCGCCTTCTTTAGGGAAGTCCGGAACACTTACTTTTCCTTTTATTTCTTCTTCAGTTGTAGGTGTACCGTATGGTTTTTTAATCTCTCCTGTAGTCGGTTCATACGTGTCTGAATCTTTTGGTCCTGTTGTCACTTTCACGTTAACAATATCTGTTGTTTTATCCGGATAAGTTACTGTGGCTGGAACTTCTACTTCTCCCGGTGTTTGACCGTCTGGAATTTTTGCTTCATCTACTGTCACTGTATATGGTTGACTGTTTTCTGGATATCCTGGAACAGTCACTTTTGATTTCACTTCATCCGGTGTAGCTTTTTCACCAAAGTGTTTAGTGATTTCTCCTGCTTTAGGATCATATTTCACATTATCCGGTTGTTCACCGACTGTTACTTTCACTGTGACTTTGTCTGTTGTTTTGTCTGGGCAAGTGACGGTTACAGGTACATCAAATACGCCAGATGTTTGACCGTTCGGAATCTTAGTTGGATCATCCACTGTTACCACTGGTGTACCTTTATCCGTTGGGAAATCTGGGACTGTTACTTTGTCTTTCACTTCTTGTTCAGTTGTATTTTGACCATATGGTTTTGTGATATTTTCAAATTTCGGTTCATAAGTGTCTGAGTTTTTCGGACCTACAGTGACTTTCACATTAACTGTATCTGTTGTTTTATCCGGATAAGTCACGGTTACTGGGACTTCGAATTCTCCACTTGTTTTGCCGTCAGGGACTTTCGTTGTATCAACACTAATAACTGGTTGGTCGCCTTCTTTAGGGAAGTTTGGAATACTTACTTTATCTTTGACTTCATTTTCAGTAGTCGGTGTACCATATGGTTTTGTGATTTCTCCCGCTGTTGGTTCGTATTTATCTTTTTGCGGTTGGTCTCCTACTGTTACTGGAACTTTCACATAATCTTTTGTTCCGTCTGGATATGTGACTGTTACAGGGATATCTACTGTTCCTGGTGTTTGACCGTTTGGTATTTGTGCCGGGTTATCGACTGTGACTGTCGGTGTGCCTTTTTCTTTAGGGAAGTCTGGTACTGTAACTTTGTCTTTCACTTCTTGTTCTGTTGTGCTTTGACCAAATGGTTTTTTAATTGGTTGAAGTGTTGGCTCATACGTATCTGAGTCTTTTGGTCCAGTTGTAACTTTTACATTGACAATATCTGTTGTGTTGTCTGGATATGTCACTGTGACTGGAACTTCCACTTCTCCCGGTGTTTGACCATCTGGAATTTTTGCTTCATCTACTGACACTGTATATGGTTGACCATTTTCTGGGTAACCTGGAACAGTCACTTTTGATTTCACTTCATCTGGTGTTGCTTTCTCACCGAAATGTTTAGTAATTTCTCCTGTTGTTGGTTGGTAAGTCTCAGAATTTTTTGGTCCTACCGTTACTTTCACATTAACTGTATCAGTAGTTTTATCCGGATATGTGACTGTTACAGGAACTTGAGTTTCTCCGCTAATTTGTCCGTTTGGCAATTTACTTGTATCTACTGTGATAACAGGTTGATCGCCTTCTTTAGGGAAGTTCGGAACATTTACTTTGCCTTTGACTTCTTGTTCTGTTGTTGGTGTACCGTATGGTTTTGTAATTTCTCCTACTGTTGGTTCATATTTGTCTTTTTGTGGTTGTTCTCCTACAGTTACTGGAACTTTCACATGATCTTTTGTACCGTCCGGATAAGTCACTGTGACTGGGACTTCTACTGTTCCTGGTGTTTGACCATTTGGAATTTGTGCCGGATTATCGACTTTGATTGTCGGTGTACCTTTGTCTTTAGGGAAGTCTGGTACTGTGACTTTATCTTTCACTTCTTGTTCTGTTGTACCTTGACCATATGGTTTTGTGATTGGTTGAACTGTTGGTTCATATTTATCTTTTTGTGGTTGTTCTCCTACAGTTACCGGAACTTTCACATGGTCTTTTGTGCCATCTGGATATGTGACAGTTACTGGGACTTCTACTGTTCCTGGTGTTTGGCCGTTTGGAATTTGTGCCGGGTTATCGACTTTGACTGTCGGTGTACCTTTGTCTTTAGGGAAGTCTGGTACTGTGACTTTATCTTTCACTTCTTGTTCTGTTGTACCTTGACCATATGGTTTTGTGATTGAACCTGTTGTTGGTTGGTACGTATCTGAGTCTTTCGGTCCGACTGTCACTTTCACATTCACTGTATCTGTTGTTTTGTCAGGATAAGTCACTGTAACTGGGACTTGGAATACGCCACTTGTTTGACCGTTTGGTAAATTGTTTGTATCAACAGTAATGACTGGTTGTGCACCTGTTTTAGGGAAGTTTGGAACACTTACTTTTCCTGTTACATCATTTGATGTTGTTGGTGTACCATACGGTTTTGTAATTTCTCCTGCTGTTGGTTGATATTTATCATTATCAGGTTGAACTCCTACTGTCACTTTGACATTCACTGTGTCCGTTGTTTTGTCAGGATAAGTCACTGTGACAGGGACTTGGAACTCACCGCTTGTTTGACCATTTGGCAACTTGCTTGTGTCAACTGTGATTGTTGGTGTGCCTTTGTCTTTAGGGAAATTCGGTACTGTGACTTTATCTTTTACTTCTTGTTCTGTTGTTGCTTGACCGTATGGTTTTGTAATTTCTCCTGTAGTTGGTTGGTACGTATCTGAATCTTTCGGTCCTGTAATAACAGGTACATTTACTACTTCACTTGTACCATCTGGATATTGTACAGTCACTGGTACATTTACTGTACCTGGCGTTTGACCATCTGGAATTTTTGAAGTATCTACTGTATAAGTCGGTTGATTACCATTTCCTGGGAAATTAGGAACAGAAACTTTTGATTTCACTTCATTTTCATCTGTTTTTTGACCAAATGGTTTATGGATTGCTTCAGTTGTCGGTTGATATTTATCGTTATCAGGTTGTACTTTTGTAGTAACCGGAACTTCAATAACTTCTGAAGAATTATCAGGATAATGTACAGTCACCGGTACATTCACTGTACCTGGTGTTTGGCCATCTGGAATTGTTGTTTCATCCACTGTATAAGTTGGTTGATTACCTCCAGTTGGGAAGTCTGGTACAGATACTTTTCCTGTGATTTCACCAGGTGTTGCTTTATGACCGAAGTCTTTTTCAACTGAGCCTGCAGTTGGCGTATATTTGTCTTTATCAGACTGTGCTTTTGTGACTACTGGTACATTAACGTGCGCAACAGAACCATCTGGATACGTAACAGTAACAGGTACTAGAACTTTACCAGGCGTATTTCCATCAGGTAATTTATCAGGATGATCTATTGTTATTGTAGGTTTTTTAAGATGAGTCGGATATTTAGGGAATGTGACATGACTCATAACATCTTCTTCAGTTGCTGGTTGTCCGAATTCTTTAGTAACTGTTTGCGCTTTTGGTGGATATTTATTAGCTTCTGTTATATGAACAATTACAGATGAACCAGCGATATCGTTACCACCAGAAACAAGTACTGCAGTATAAATATCACCTTCATGAGCCTCTTTAGGAATCGTAAATCCACTTACTTGTTCTCCTCGTTTTGGCGTTGTAAAGTCCGGAGCTCTATGCACTGTTTGTCCGCTAGGATCTCTCCATTCGATGTGTGTAGGCATTGGTGGTACATCACCATTAGGCAATTTAACATTAACACGACTGCCTGGTGCTGCTGGGTTGTCTGTCGCATTATACGGTACAGTATGAAGATCAATGGTATCCGATGGACTCAATACTACCGCAAAGTTCACATTCGCCCATTGTTGAACCCCTGAATAAGGTGCTGAAATTGGTACGAAAGAGATATTTTGGTTCGCTTTTCTAAATTCTGGTGAGGTAAATCCTGAATACGTTTGGACGAGTTTACCTTTAGTATTTAGCACAAAACCATAAATATGATCTACATCCAAAGTACCATTAGGAAATTTAGCTGCGTAAACCCCATTTCCATCAACCACTGAAACAACAGTAGCTGAAATATATTCTGGATGCGCAGTTAATAATCTTTTCGCAGCTGCAGCACGTTCATGTACAGGTACACGTTGTACTTCATTTCTATAAGCTGCTGCACCTTGTGAAGTTAATGAACTTAATACAACTTTATAACCCGCTGCGACTCTATCTCCTAAATTTGGGTTATAGTTAGGACCAGTTGCTGAGTTGGCTCTATCTCCACCTGAGCTTTCTATCCAAACTTTACCACGAACGACATTATAACCATCAACAGCTAATAGTTCTGGATAACTATGGTTACCTTCGCTTGTAATCCATTGATTTTTAGGTTTCGTCATATAATTACCGACTGGCACTTCAGCCATAAAAATACCTGTACGGCCAATGTTTTTACCTACTACTGGAGTTTGCCCCATATTGTTATCAGTAAATGTGTCTACAAATACACCTGGATAGAATCCACCGGTTTGTCGTAACATTGTCGCTTTGTTGCCATTAGGTAATGTAAAATCTGGAATAGCAAAACGATATTTTTGTCCTTTAAAAGCTTTATATACATGGTGTTTACCTGTCGCATCTGTCCAACCTTGTCTTAAGTCAAAGGCAAAGGCACCTGGACCATCTTGTGCACTGTCATCACGATTTTTATTATGTGTATATGCACGATAAATTGGTGAAATTGATCCATCTTTGTCCATCCATTGTAAATAAACCGGTGTATTGACAGGTACAGGTGCTAAACCATTTGTACCTAGAGATGGGATACCTTGGTCCGCCATCCAAGCACGACCGGAAATTAAGTTAGTTTTACTTAATTCATCTGAACCTGAACGAACATAACCGTTTTTAATCGCATCTGCATCAATAATTATCGGTTCTATTGGAAGCGTTACCGCATATTTTACAAAGTCTGGATTATCTGCCACTTGTTCTGCCTCTGTAGTCAAATCTTCACGTACAGCAGGTTTATACCAAGTTTCATATTCATGGGACAATTGATAAAGTAAAGCTTGTTGAATTTCTTCGGGTGTGGCTTGACTGTCTAAATTCAATTCTTGAATTAAAGTCTGTGCTTCTTCTATAGAGACGCCTGAAGATTGTGCATAAAATTCAGCAGCTGTATTCAAATCTTGAACTTGTTGAATGTCTAAAATAGATTGAGGTACTTCTACTTTAGGTGTTTCAGCTACTTTTTGAACTGTTGTGTTTGTCTCAAACGGAGCTGTTTCTGTTGAAACTTCTTGTGATTTTGGAGCTGCAGTCGCTTCTTTTTCGACTGTTGGATCTACAACTTCTTGATGATCAGAAGTTGCTTTTTCTGTGGAATCATTACTAGCTTTTGTTGGTAGTGATTCAACTTCAGTTTTCGGTACTTCTTTAGTTTCATCTAGTGTTGTTATTTCAGATGATGTAGTTACTGCAGTTTCATTAACAACTGCATCTGCATGATTCACTTCAACATTAGTGTCTTTGTCTGGTGTTGTTGCGTTAATTGTAGATGTGGTTGATGTTTCAGCTGCTTTCGCATCTTGTGTATTCACCCCGAATAATAAGATAGCTCCTACTAGAATAGAAGCAGTACCTACAGTGAATTTACGAATAGAATATTTGTTTTTTCTATCCGGTTGGAAAGATGCTTTGTTCTTAGATGTGTGTTCGTCTTTCAACCTAGACACTCCTTAATTTTAATTTAGGCATGCAAAATAATAACAAGAATAATCCCTTTCACCCCTTCTTGCTCTCTTTGAAAATTACAGATTCGTATTCTTCTTATCATCATACATAGCACCAAATAAATTATAACACTTATCTAATTGTACGTAACATTTTTTGGTTCGTTTTCCTTATGTTATTTTATAAAAAAACGTTATAATTTCACCCAAACTAGTTAACGCATATCTAAATTTAGTTATCTCTCAGAAAGAGAATTAAATATGCTTTTCTATGAATTTTAGACATACAAATAACGTTACAATATAAAAAAGGAATGGATTGCTCCATTCCCAATGTGTTTTACTATTATAGTTTCCTTAGAGTTATTTAATTCTCTTCATTTTCTTGTTCTTGATCAACCCATTCTAACATCAAGTCAAAGTGTCTGCCTTCAGGTTCAATGTTATCCATATGAGCTAAACTTGAAAATGCATATAAATCAATCGTGTTTTCAGTATTTTTTGTCACATAATCAATCGTTGTATCAATCTCTACTTGTGTATCATCAAAACCATGAATGATTAATGTTTTAGTATTCAATGGCAAACATGAAATGGGTGATGCCGCATATAATATATCTTCTGAAACATCACCAAAATATTCTTCTGCTGCGTTTCGTCCTAATTCTTTTGCTTTTGTATATGGTACATCAGTAACAGGTGATAATGCGACAATTCTATCCGCTTCATCTTCATTATTTAATACAAGTTGTCCACCCACTGAATGTCCTATAAGAATCAATGATTGACCTTCACCTACAAATTCAGAATTTCTAAATGTTTGAACTGCTTTTTTAACATCTTCTTCTGGTATAGGCCATTTATGTTCTCCACGACGATATTCAACATTTGCGACATTGTAGCCTTTATTTGTTAAAACTTCAATCATTTTATCATTTAAAGAACGATCAAATTTTTGGCGCCAATAACCACCATGAACTAACACAATCCATTTATCAGCATGTTCTCCATTTTTATCATTTGATGCATAAACATCAATTAATTGTTCTTCATGGTCTCCATAATATAATACTTCCATCGATAATCACTCCTAAGTGAATGTGATTTTCTAGCACTAACTCTTTACCCCCTTTTGTCAGTACCCACACTTTGCCGGACTAACAATACATACAAATTGATGATGTCAGCATTCGTCACATAAAATAAGCCGACAAACCTAGAAGATTTGCCGGCCATTTAAATGATAGCTGTGTTATTATTTTAAGCTGTCTTGAATTTTTTTGATTTCATCTTGTTTTAAATCAACCACGATTTCGCCATCTTTAACTTCTTCTTTTAAAGCTTTTTGAGCTTCTTTAGAATGATAAAGTGCCGCAACTTTTTTCAATGTTTTATCGTCTTTGTCTTTAGAGTTTACTGCAATAATGTTGATGTATGGTTGTGATGCTTTTGTATCATCTTTTTCTAAGTAGATTGGATCTTTCTTCGCATCTAAACCTGCTTTAGTTGCTACGCCGTTGTTGATAACTGAAATATCTACATCGTCTAATGCACGTGCTGTTTGTTGTGCATCTACGGCTTTGATATCTAAATTCTTTTTGTTTTCTTCGATATCTTTAATGCCGCCTTTTAAACCGAAGTCTTTAGAAAGTTTGATGTAACCTGCTTTTTCTAATAATTTTAATGCACGTGCTTGGTTAGAAACATCGTTTGGAATGATAACTTTCGCACCGTCTTTTAAGTCTTTAATGTCTTTAATCTTTTTAGAATAGATACCTAATGGCGCAAATACTGTCGTACGAATCGGTGTGATTTTTGTACCTTTATTCGCTTTTTCATATTGATCTAAGAATGCAAAGTGTTGGAACGCGTTCATTTCGATATCCCCATCGTTTAGCGCCTTGTTTGGTACATTGTAATCAGAGAATTGTTTAACTTTCACTGTAATACCATCTTTTTTCGCAAGTTCTGCAACTTTATCCCATACTTTTGTTTCGTTAGATGCTACGCCGACTGTAACTGTTTTACTATCATCTTTCTTACCGCATGCAGCTAAAAGAACCACAAATGCGATTGCTAATACTAATAATTTCTTCATTCAATGACTTCCCCTTTACTTGTTTAATTTCTACGAATTTTCTTAGCCAAGACATTCCCTAAAGATTGAATCAGCTGAACCATAATAACTAAAATGACTACTGTAATCACAATGACGATTGTGTCGAAACGTTGATAACCATAAGCAAGTGCCAGGTCACCAATACCGCCTCCGCCGACAGCACCGGCCATGGCAGTTGCTCCGATTAAACCGATAATTGCTGTTGTTAATGCTAAAATCAATGAACCTAATGCTTCAGGTAATAAGAAGTAACGGATGATTTGAAGCGGTGATGCACCCATCGCATTTGCTGCTTCAATCACACCTGAATTCACTTCTAATAATGAGTTTTCAACCAATCTCGCAATATAAGGTGCGACATAAACTGTTAACGGTACGATTGCAGCGGCTGTCCCAATTGATGTACCTACCACTAATTTTGTGAATGGCACAATCGCAATTAATAAAATAATGAAGGGTACCGAACGCAATACGTTGATGACAGGGTTGAGAATATGATAAATCACCACATTTTCCCATATACCATCTTTCTTAGTGACTACAAGTAGTACACCAAGCGGAATACCGATTAAAGAACCGATTACTAATGAAATAGAGACCATCAATAACGTTTGATATAACGCCTCCATTAATTGAGACGAATCTAATGTAGATCCAAGCATGTTATACGACCTCCTCAAATTCAATATGACTTTGTTTCATATAATCAAATGCACGTTGCTTACTTTCATTTGATCCTTTGATACGAAGTGTTAAATAACCGACTGAAGTATCTTGAATATCTGACATCGATGCATAAATAACATTCACATCTAAATTGAAGTCTTTAATTAATGTTTGAATCACTGACAATCCAATTTGTGAACCTTCTAGATAAACTTTGACGTCCACATAATCTGCGTCAGTTGGCAATTGATGAATCATCTTATCACTAATATCTGTACTAATAACTGTAGAAACGAAGCTTTTCGCAGTTTTCGTCTTAGGATGACTGAACACCTCTAATACACTGCCGATTTCGATGACACTGCCTTGCTCCATAACCGCAACTTTATCGCAGATTTGTTGAATTACGCCCATTTCATGGGTAATCAATAAAATGGTAACGTCAAATGTTCGATTGACCTTCTTCAATAATCGCAAGATTGAATCTGTTGTAGCTGGGTCTAAAGCACTTGTTGCTTCATCACATAACAAGATTTTAGGATCAGTAACCAAAGCTCTCGCAATCGCAACTCTTTGTTTTTGACCACCCGATAACTCATTAGGATACTGTGAACCTTTATCTCCTAGACCTACGAACTCAAGCATTTCGTCAACTTTCTCTTTTATGTATGACTTTTCCTTGCCTTCAAGGATGAGCGGCATCGCAACATTATTGAATACTGTCTTAGAATTTAATAAATTGAAATGCTGGAAAATCATGCCTATATTTTTCTTCACTTTACGCAATTCTTTTTTGCTGTATTGATTGATGTCATGACCATCCACAATAATGTTTCCTGATGTCACATTTTCAAGCTTATTGACTAATCGGATTAACGTACTTTTACCAGCACCGCTATACCCGATGACACCGAATATTTCTTGGCGTTCTACAGTAAAGCTGACATCTTTCAAAGCCTGAATTTCCGTTGAGCGTTTACGGAATGTTTTATTGACATCCTTGAACTCAATCATAGGTAAATCCCCCTTAATAATTTGAAATAAATGAATGTTAACTATTTTGAGATAACTCTATAAAAAGAAAATCCCGAGGACTAATGAAACAAGTCCTCGGGATACATATATCGGCTCGTCTCATCTTCACAGTGTTCTACTGTAGGAATTGGCACAGTAATTAATCTTCATAATTAATCCTGTTGCCGAGGCTTCGCAGGGCCTGTCCCTCCGCCTCTCTGGATAAGATAGTTTTATTCAATTCATTTATATTCCATATATTACAAAGTCTGACAGAAAAAGTCAACATTATTTTTCAGAAATTTAGATAAATTTATTCAATTCAAAAAATCTAAAATAAGAAAGCGATTACATTACTCGCAATAAAAAGAACCAGGCCGAAGCCCGGTTCTTACATACTTAGAATTTAATCTTATTCTTCTTCTTTACGACGTCTTGATCCAAGTACTGTTGTTGCACCTAAACCAGCCATAATTGCACCATAAACTAATGCTGCTGTATCGTCTGAACCTGTTTCAGGTAAAGCTTTAGCTGTTTGTTTAGGTTTTGTAGTTACTTTTGGTTGTGGTTGTTCTACATTATGATAAACCACTTTATGCGTAGTTTGTTTACCTACGAATTTATGACCATGATCATTATTTACATTAATGAATCCAGTATAACCATGAGTATCCGATGTTGGTGTACCATTGTTTCCACCTGGTGTAACTGTATCTGGTGTTGTATTTGGTACTGGCACTGTATTTGGTACTGGTACCGTATTCGGTACTGGTACTGTATTTGGTACTGGTACTGTATTCGGTACTGGTACTGTATTCGGTACTGGTACTGTATTCGGTACTGGTACTGTATTCGGTACTGGTACTGTATTTGGTACTGGTACCGTATTTGGTACTGGTACCGGTGTCGGTGTTGGCACTGGTGTCGGTACTGGTGGTGTCACAGTATTGTGTTGTGCTGGAACCAATGGAATCATTGGAATTGTCACTTTTGGTGTGTCTGGTTTTCTGCAAGGTACGATAATTCTTGTATTATCTGCACATTGTAATATTACATTACCTTTCACATCATGATTATATCCAATAATCACAACCGCGTTACCGTTCGCATCACAAGGAATATCAACACGTTGACCATCGCTAAAGATAATCACATTCGTATTATCATTATCAATGTAGTTATTGATGATATATATCGGTTGTGTTGGTTGAGCATCTCTGCCATCGCGACCATCTCTGCCGTCACGTCCATCTCGACCGTCTCTACCATCATTTCCTTTTTGAATAGTGATTCTTGATCCATCACTAAATTCAATCACTGTATTACCATTTGGATCTTGGCTTGTACCTTTGACTGTAACTGAAATGCCGTCTTTGCCTTTCGGTACTGTAATTGAATTACCATCGCTGAATGTCACTACTGTGTTACCATTCGGATCGATTGTTTGACCCGTTACTGTGATTGATTTACCGTCTTTTCCGTCACGGCCATCTTTACCGCGTTGAACAGTTACTTTAGAGCCATCACTGAATTCAATTACTGTATTACCGTTTGGATCTTGGCTTGTGCCTTTAACTGTAACTGAAATGCCGTCTTTGCCTTTCGGTACTGTAATTGAATTACCATCGCTGAATGTCACTACTGTGTTACCATTCGGATCGATTGTTTGACCCGTTACTGTGATTGATTTACCGTCTTTTCCATCACGGCCATCTTTACCGCGTTGAACAGTTACTTTAGAGCCATCACTGAATTCGATTACTGTATTACCATCTGCATCTGGATGTGAATCTTTGACTGTAACTGAAATGCCGTCTTTGCCTTTTGGTACTGTAATTGAATTACCGTCACTGAATGTCACTACTGTGTTGCCGTTCGGATCGATTGTTTGACCTGTCACTGTGATTGATTTACCGTCTTTTCCGTCACGGCCATCTTTACCGCGTTGAACAGTTACTTTAGAGCCATCACTGAATTCGATTACTGTATTACCATTTGGATCTTGGCTTGTACCTTTAACTGTAACTGAAGTTCCGTCTTTGCCTTTTGGTACTGTAATTGAATTACCATCACTGAATGTCACTACTGTATTGCCATCTGGATCAATTGTTTGGCCTGTTACTGTAACTGATTTTCCGTCTGCACCGTCTTTACCAGGTAAACCTTGGTCACCTTTATCTCCTTTAGCACCTTTAGGTATTACAACTTCGTGTCCATCGCTGAATGTCACTTTAACATCGCCATTAGGTAAGTTTTCAGTATTTGTGATAGTAATTGATTTACCGTCTACGCCATCTTTACCTTTCGGCACAGTAACTTTCGAACCATCACTGAAGTCAATCACTGTGTTGCCATCAGCATCTGGTTCAGCTTTAGTAATTGTGACAGATTTACCGTCTAATCCTTTAGGAATGTTGATTTCACGACCATCTGAGAACGTTACTTTAGTTGAACCGTCAGGTTGTACTTCTGTGCCTGTAATAGTCACTGATGTACCGTCTGCACCTTTGTCGCCTTTATCTCCTTTAGGGATTGTGACGCTGCTGCCATCACTGAAGTTAACTACAGTGTTGCCATCTGGATCTTTCGTTGTTTTAACTACAGTAACTGATGCGCCTGAATCTCCTTTAGCGCCTTTAGGAATGATGATTTCATGTCCATCACTGAATGTCACTTTGATATCACCGCTTGGTAATGCTTCATTACCAGTAATAGTAACTGACTTACCGTCTACGCCATCTTTCGCTTTAGGAATTGTCACTTTAGAGCCATCTGAGAACGTTACTTCTGTATTACCATCTTTATCTGGCGCAACATTTTGAACTGTAATAGATTGACCATCTGCACCTTTATCGCCTTTAGAGATAACTGCTGTACCACCATCACTGAAGTGAATAACAGTGTTGCCGTCCGCATCTTTTTCAGTGCTTGTAACTGTTAATGGTGCTGCATCTTTACCATCTACACCGTCTTTACCTGGGTCACCTTTTTCTCCTTTAGGAATGACAATTTCTTTACCGTCAGAGAATGTAACTTTTGTATCACCATTTGGTTGCGGTTCTACTTTCGCAACTGTAACTGAATCGCCTTTATCACCTTTATCGCCTTTTGCGATTGTGATTTCATGTCCATCAGAGAATGTAACTTTCGTATTACCTTCTGGTGTTGTTTCTGTGCTTTGAACTGTAACTGATGTACCATCTTTACCGTCTTTGGCTTTTGGAAGTACAACTTTTGAACCGTCAGAGAAAGTCACTACTGTATTACCGTCAGCGTCAGGCGTTGTACTTTGAACAGTAATTGATTTACCGTCCGCACCATTTTGTCCTGCTTCACCTTGTGCACCAGTATCACCTTTGTCGCCTTTTTCTCCTTTAGGAATCACAACTTCTTTACCATCTGAGAACGTTACTTTTGTATCGCCGTTTGGTTGCGGTTCTACTTTCGCAACTGTAACTGATTGACCTGCTGCACCTGTTTCTCCAGTATCGCCTTTATCACCTTTTGTTCCTTTTGGAATAGTGATTGTGCTGCCATCAGAGAATGTCACAACTGTGTTGCCATCAGCGTCTGGTTCAGTTTTTTCAACTGTAATTGATTTACCATCTTGTGCTTTTGGAATTGTGACTTTTGTACCATCGCTGAATGTCACTTCAGTATTACCATCAGGTGTTTGTGTAGAGCCTGTGATTGTTAATGGTTTCGCATCTGCGCCATTTTGACCCGCTTCACCCTGTGCTCCAGTATCACCTTTGTCGCCTTTTTCTCCTTTAGGAATTGTAACTTCTTTACCGTCAGAGAATGTAACTTTTGTATCACCATTTGGTTGTGGTTCTACTTTCGCGACTGTGACTGAATCACCTTTATCTCCTTTATCTCCTTTATCGCCTTTTGCGATTGTGACTGTAGTGCCATCAGAGAATGTAACTTTTGTATCGCCTTCTGGTGTTTTTTCTGTGCCTTGAACTGTGATAGATTGACCATTTAAGCCGTTTTGACCCGCTTCTCCAGTGTCACCTTTATCACCTTTCGCACCTTTAGGAACAACAACTTTAGTACCATCGCTGAATGTGATAACTGTGTTACCATCCGCATCTGGAGCTGTTGATTGAACAGTTACAGATTGACCATTCGCACCTGCGTCACCTTTTTCTCCTTTAGGAATAGTAAGTTCTTTACCATCACTAAATGTGACTTTCGTATCACCATTTGGTTGTGGCTCTACTTTTGCGACTGTAACTGATTGACCGTCTGCACCATTTTGTCCAGCATCGCCTTTTTCGCCTTTAGGGATAACAACTTCGTGACCATCGCTGAATGTCACTTTTGTTGATCCGTCTGGTTGAACAGCTGTTTCAGTAATTGTGATTGATTTACCATCTTTACCATCTACACCGGTTGCGCCAGTTTCACCTTTGTCGCCCTTGTTGATTGTAATAGAGTGACCATCTGAGAAGTTAACTTTCGTATTACCTTCAGGTGTAGTTTCTGTACCTGTGATAGTGATTGAAGCACCATCTTTACCAGCTTCACCTTGAGCACCTGTGTCGCCTTTCGCGCCTTTAGGAATCACAACTTGTGAACCATCACTGAATGTTACAACTGTATCACCATTCGCATTTGGTTCAGATGATTTTACTGTAATAGATGCGCCATCTTTACCGTTAGGAACTGTAATTGATTTACCATCACTAAATGTAACTTTTGTGCCATCTGGTGTTTGTTCAGAGCTTTGAACAGTCACTGAAGTACCGTCTGCGCCTTTTTCACCTGCAGCACCTGTATCACCTTTATCCCCTTTAGGAATTTCAAGTGTTTTACCGTCTGAGAATGTCACTTGTTTATTACCATTTGGTAATGTTTCAGTTTTTGTGATTGTCACTGATGTACCATCTTTACCTTTTGGCACTGTGATAGATTGACCATCAGAGAAAGTAACTTTTGTATCTCCGTTTGCTTGTGGTTCAATACTTGCGATTGTGATAGACGTACCATCTTTACCAGCTGCACCTGTATCACCTTTCGCACCAGTATCACCTTTATCTCCTTTAGAGACTGTTGCTGTTTGACCATCACTGAAGTGAATAACTGTGTTGCCCGCTTCATCTTTAGTAGTTTCTGTAACTGTGAGTGGTTTAGCGTCTGCGCCGGCTGCACCTATATCGCCTTTTTCACCTTTAGGAATTGTTAATTCTTTGCCATCTGAGAAGACTACTTTTGTATCGCCATTGGCTTGTGGTTCGATACTCTTAATTGAAACAGATTCACCTTTTTCACCTGTCGCACCTGTATCGCCTTTATCTCCTTTAGAGATAGTCGCTGTTGAGTTATCACTGAAGTGAACGACTGTATTGCCAGCCGCATCTTTAGTTTCGCCAGTTACTGTTAATGGTGCAGCGTCTTTACCATTCGCTCCAGCTGCGCCTGTTTCACCTTTATCCCCTTTAGAGACAGTGGCTGTTTGGCCATCGCTGAAGTGGATAACTGTGTTGCCTTCAGGATCTTTAGTTGTGCTAGTTACTGTAAGTGGTTCAGCATCTTTACCAGCTGCACCTGTGTCACCTTTCACACCTTTAGGAATTGTTAATTCTTTACCATCTGAGAAGATAACTTTTGTATCGCCATTGGCTTGTGGTTCGATGCTCTTAATTGAAACAGATTCGCCTTTTTCACCAGTAACACCAGTTGCGCCTGTATCACCTGTATCGCCTTTATCTCCTTTAGAGATGACTGCTTGTGAACCGTCACTGAAATGAACAACGGTATTTCCAGCTGCATCTTTATCAGTTTTTGTGACTGTTAATGGCGCTGCATCTTTACCAGCTGCACCTGCGTCACCTTTATCCCCTTTAGGAATAGTAACGTTGCTGCCATCACTAAAGTGTACAACTGTGTTGCCGTCTTTATCCGGTGCAGAACTTTCTACAGTTACGGATTGACCATCTTTACCTTTTGGAATTGTGATAACATGTCCATCACTGAATGTAACTTTTGTATCTCCAGTTGGTGTTGTTTCAGTGTTTGTGATAGTAACTGAAGTACCATCTGCACCTTTTTCACCAGTGGCACCAGTTTCACCTTTGTCTCCTTTAGAAACAGTCGCTGTTTGACCATCACTGAAGTGGATGACGGTGTTACCATCAGCATCTTTAGTTGTGCTAGTTACTGTAAGTGGTTTAGCGTCTGCGCCGGCTGCACCTGTGTCACCTTTGGCACCTTTTGGAATTGTTAATTCTTTACCCTCTGAGAAGACTACTTTTGTATCACCATTGGCTTGTGGTGTGATACTTGTGATTGAAATTGAATCACCTTTTTCACCTTTCTCACCAGTAGCTCCGGTAGCACCTGTTTCACCAGTCGCACCTTGTGCACCCGTATCACCTTTGTCTCCTTTAGAAATAACAGCTTGTGAACCATCACTAAAGTGTACAACAGTATTTCCAGCTGCATCTTTATCAGTTTTTGTGACTGTTAATGGTGCGGCGTCTTTACCAGCTGCACCTACGTCACCTTTATCTCCTTTAGAAACAGTTGCTGTTTGACCGTCGCTGAAATGGATCACTGTATTACCTTCAGGGTCTTTTGTTGTTTCTGTGACTGTAAGAGGTTTAGCATCCGCACCTGCTGCGCCTGTTTCACCCTTGTCACCTTTCGCACCCTTAGGAATTGTTAATTCTTTACCGTCTGAGAAGACTACTTTTGTATCACCATTGGCTTGTGGTGTGATACTTGTGATTGAAATTGAATCACCTTTTTCGCCTTTAGCACCTGTTTCACCAGTTGCACCTTGTGCACCAGTATCACCTTTGTCCCCTTTAGAGATTGTTGCGTGAGAACCATCACTGAAGTTCACAATTGTATTGCCTTGCGCATCTTTAGTTTCACCAGTCACTGTTAACGGTGCGGCATCTTTACCTGCGGCACCTGTTGCGCCTGTGTCCCCTTTATCTCCTTTAGGAATTTCAAGTTTCTTACCATCTGAGAATGTTACTTCTTTATTTCCATTAGGAAGTGTTTTAGTTTCAGTAATTGTAACTGAAGTACCATCTTGACCTTTAGGAATTTCGAATGATTTTCCATCAGTAAAGGTTACTTTTGTTGTACCGTCAGCTAATGTTTCGATTTTATCGATTCCAATAGATGTACCGTCTTTACCCGGATCTCCTTTAGCACCTTGAGCTCCTGTTTCTCCACGGTCACCTTTATCTACAGTAATTGTAGAGCCATCACTAAAGTGAACTAATGTATTACCTTGACCATCTTTTTCAGATGAAGTTACTGTCAATGGTGCAGCATCTTTACCTGCGGCTCCTGTTGCACCTGTATCACCTTTAGAAATTGTAGCGGTTTTACCATCGCTGAAATGTACTACTGTGTTGCCAGCTGCGTCTTTTGTTTCTTTAACAACTGTTAACGGCGCTGCATCTTCTCCTTTATCGCCTTTAGCACCTTTTGGTACTACGATGGATTTTCCATCGCTAAAGTTGACTTTGATATCACCATTCGCTTGTGGTTCTGTTGATGTGATTGTGATTGATTTACCATCTTCACCTTTCGCACCTGTTGCTCCTGTGTCACCTTTATCTCCTTTAGAGATAGTAGCTGTTGAGTTATCACTGAAGTGAACGACTGTGTTGCCGGCCGCATCTTTTGTTTCTTTAACTACTGTTAACGGCGCTGCATCTTCTCCTTTATCTCCCTCAGCACCTTTTGGTACTACGATGGATTTTCCATCACTAAAGTTGACTTTGATATCACCATTCGCTTGCGGTTCTGTTGATGTGATTGTGATAGATTTGCCATCTTCACCTTTCGCACCTTGTGCGCCAGTTGCGCCTGTAGCTCCTGTATCACCTTTGTCCCCTTTAGAAATCGTTACATGCGAACCATCACTAAAGTTAACGACAGTATTACCTTGACCATCTTTTGTTTCACCAGTCACTGTTAATGGTGTAGCGTCTTTACCTGCGGCTCCTGTTGCGCCTGTTTCACCTTTCGCGCCTTGTGCACCCGTATCACCTTTATCCCCTTTAGAGATTGTTGCTGTTTTACCGTCGCTGAAGTGGACCACTGTGTTACCAGCAGCGTCTTTTGTTTCATTGACAACAGTTAACGGCTCAGCATCTGCACCTTTATCTCCCTTAGCACCTTTTGGTACTACGATAGATTTGCCATCACTGAAGTTGACTTTGATATCGCCATTCGCTTGCGGTTCTGTTGATGTGATTGTGATAGATTTGCCATCTTCACCTTTCGCACCTTGTGCTCCAGTTGCGCCTGTAGCACCCGTATCACCTTTGTCACCTTTAGAAATTGTTACATATGATCCATCACTGAGATGTACCACTGTATTACCGTCTCTATCTCTTGTTTCTCTTATTACTTTTAATGGAAGGGCATCTTTTCCAGCTGCACCTGTAAGACCAACATCACCTTTATCTCCTTTGTCACCTTTGTCACCCTTAGAAATTGTGGCTTGTGAACCGTCACTGAAGTGTACTACTGTGTTGCCAGCTGCATCTTTTGTTTCACCAGTCACTGTTAATGGTGCGGCGTCTTTACCTGCGGCTCCTGTTGCGCCTGTGTCACCTTTATCGCCTTTTGCTCCTTGAGCGCCTGTGTCACCTTTATCCCCTTTAGGGATTTCAACTGTATTACCGTCTGAAAATGTTACTTGTTTATCACCATTCGGTAAATCATCAATTGAAACTACAGTGATTGATGTTCCAGGTCTTCCATCTCTACCATTTCTACCATCTCTACCAGCTTCGCCTTTTTCACCTTTAGGGATAAAAATTGAACTGCCATCTGAAAACTCTATAGTAGTACCAAGATCAGATTCAGGAGTTGCAACTACTCTAATTGAATCACCTTTATCTCCTTTTGGGATTGTGACTGTTTTACCGTCAGTAAATGTAACTAGAGTGTCACCATTTGGTAATTTCGTTTGGCTTTTAACAGTGATTGAATCACCCATCGGACCTACTGGACCTCTATCACCTGGGTCTCCCTTTGGAACAGATACTGAGTTATTATCACTAAAGGTAACTTTAGTATCACCGTTTGGTAATCTTTGAGTATACTTAACAGTTACAGAAGTACCATCTGCCACAAAGAATTCACCAAGTTTTTCACCAGTTGCTTTATTAGTGATTGTTACTAAAGTGCCTGGTTTACCATTTTGTTCTGTTTTCAAGCTAGAATAGGCAAGTTCTGGTGTATTACCATCTCTCGGCACAATTGTTTTGCCTGGTAAACTTGTATTTCCATCCTTAGCAGTAATTGCTGAAATAACTTCACCTTGTTTTAATGGTGTAGCTAACGTTTGAGTGAATTTACCTTGTGCGTCTGCTGTTGTTTGATAAGTCGTAAGCCCTACTGTAATTGTTACAGGGGCATAAGGCATTGTTTCACCTGTGACAACAGTCTCTCCAGATAATTTCGGGTCTACAACAGGTGGTAAAATAAAACTATTAGCTGCAGGTGCAGCCACGCCTAATTCAATTATTTCAGGAATTTCATCTTTAATTTTTGTTTCAGTTTTAACAGTATTACCTAATTGAACATTTTTGTAGTACCAATTTGTGCTAGTAATTTCTTTAACACCATTAACACCTTGTCTTGCTACACGTTGTGTACCAGCAGGAATTTTTGTTGATGTTCTATATTCTTTAGTAAAAGGAATCGCTTCTTGGATTTTTTGATCCTCTTGTCTGATATTGAAATCAACATTACCATCTAAAACAATTTCCATTTTTTCATTGAAATAGTTGGCTGTTGAATATGGATCCGGTGTTGAACTATAGTTACTTCCATTTGGGAACATCATTACAAATCCATCTACACTTAAATCACCATTCCAGTTTTTAACTGGTAAGCTGAATTTAACATCCGCATACCCGTTATTTCTAATTGCTGTATCATTAAGGAAAGGACGGCCATTTAATGCATAACCTTCTGGATAACCAGGTTTTGCTAGACCTTCTTTCAGCACTGATGTTGTAGGATTTCCAGTAGTACCTACCATTTGCACGATTGCTGGAATGCCATCTTCGTTTGATGGTAATTGGAAAGCATCACCAAATCTAAATCCACCTAAATCAATAGAGTGAGTTTGTCCTGTATCAGCTGTCGCATAATATTTAATCTCAAAGTCCATTTTATTGTTAACTCTGTCTGGTTTAGCTGTAACAATATAATGCGCCGGTTTTTGTCCCATAAACGTTTTACCGTAACCAGTGATGATGATTCCTCTTTCTGGATCAATTGAAGCACTTGCTTTAAGTGCACCGATTGCTTCAGGTGCTGAAGAGTTTACTGGAATATCTATATTTGAAGATGTATTAGGGTCGCCTACACGGCTGGTTGTAGGTGCTGAAATTTCACCTTCAGTCGGTGCATTAGGATCATCCGCTGCTGCACGTACTGCATACACTGTATATTTAGATGTTTGTTCATTGGCATACTCAATGCCTGCACGTAGGATATCTTGGAATAAATCTTCTGCTGATACTGCATTATAATCAACATTTAACTTACTTAAGATGCCGTCTACATCTTGTGCCTTATATGTTTCAGATAATAGATTACGGACTAATCCTTCTTTATCTGATGAGTGTAAATATTGTTCTACAAATTCAACAGGTGCTTTTGCGCCATCGTTTAAGCTTGAGTAATCTACTGTACTTTCAGGAACAGTGTTTACTTGTGCTGTTTCTGTAGTTTTTACTTCATTAGATGGTGCTGTTTCTTTTGTCGTTGTGTCAGCTTTAGGCGTCGATTCAGTTTGTGAAGTTGCCTCTGCTTTTTCTGCTTTTTCTACTTGAACACTTTCTTTATTTGTAGGTGCTACTTGTGCTGTATTATCTGAAGGTTTTGCTTCTGATGTTGCAGCTGCTTGATTTGATTCGTTTGCTGGCTGTGCTGTTGAAACTTCTGGTGTTGTTTGTTGCGTTTGAGTTTCTTGGTTTACAACAGGTGCCTCAGCTGGAGCTGCTTGATCTGCTCCGTGTTCGGCAGGTTCCTCTGCTTGTTGTGCATCAGTTTCTGCTGCTTCTGCGTCACGGCTTGCGCCGAACAATAAAGTAGTTCCAAGTAAAATAGAAGCTGTACCGACTGTAAACTTACGAATTGAATATTTATTATGAATATTCGGTAAGAAGTCTAAACGCTTGTTGCCTGATTTTTTCATGATGTCCTCCGTTTAGTACTTTTGTACATAAAATAATAATGTTTCAAAATGTTTGTTTTTCTCTCACATTCGACTCATTATAGCAAAGTTTTGTACCATTTAGTATAGCAAAACTTAATTTTTAGTGAATTTGTTCGTGTTTGCACATCTAATTTCACTCAAATTTCTAATCAATCCATTTTCAGCCTCAATTTTTGACAATATTTTGTATCACAAATTAATATGTTCTTAAAATTTCTCTTTAATTCGTGTATACTATCTCGAAATAATCTATATGACTTTTCTACGCACATCTCATAGTTATTAATTTTATGTATAAGAAATATTCATCATCAGTTTCTTAAATTAGCATAAAAAGAACTGAACCTTCCATTAAAAGAAAGTCCAGTTCTTTAATTTTATTGATGATCTTTTTTGTCTTGATTATCTTCTTTCTCTTGCTTATCTTCATTTTCTTTTTCTTTAGCTTTTTCACTCTTTTCCGGTGAATAGTTCACACCTTGCGTATATTCATTTGAAGCATCCCAAAGTAAGAATTCATTGATACCGTGATCACGTAACGCTTGAATTTGATCAGACACCGCTTCTGCATCATAACTCTTATAATTCCCTGCACCTAAATAACTTGCAGTGAAATCTTGCAGCCAAGGACGTGTTTTCGGTTTATGGTCTGCTTTCTTCAATACATCTGATTCTTTCTCTAAGTACTTGTCTACTGTTTTATAAGGTTCTAAGTCAGGATGCTCAATCCCAAAGTCACCAGGGCTCCAATGTGATGGATATATCATAGAAGAAATCACATCTACATTCTCCGCAATTTTAGGGAAACTTTGACCAATACCCGGTGCTTCTTCTACTGTCGCAGAGTAACCAAAGACGTCTGCAGAAATTTGCGCATCTAAAGGATGAATTTCTTTACGTGCTGATTTTAGGAACTGCGTAATACTATCAACACGTTGTTGTGTATTATCCATATCATCGCCTTTATATTTACCATTAGAATATACTAAATCTTTGTCCATATTTTCAAAGCCTTCTGGGAAGCGTACATAGTCGAATTGTACTTCTCTAAATCCAGCCTTTGCTGCTGCTTTTGCGACATCAATATTATAATCTCTGACTTCTTTTTTGAATGGATTTAAGAATTTATCACCGCCATCACTTTCCCAAACTTCGCCATTCTTCTCTTTAAATGACCAATCTGGGTGGGCTTCCGCTGCACGTGCATCTTTAAACGTTACAACTCTGGCAATCGGATAGACATTGTTCTTCTTTAACGTCTTCATCAACTTTTTAAGATTGACCATTTCCGTTGTATTCTTTTGAATCAGTTTATTATCTGAATTCAAGTCCATGGTAATATTACCTGTATCGTCTTTAACATCAATCACCATAGCGTTCAAATCTGTATCGTTAATCATTTTGATTAATTCATCAAAGCGTTCACCTTGAAGGGTCCCAGGTGTCACATAAATTCCTTTAACCCCTTCTTTAGGGTATTTAATTTTATTTTTATTATCGTTATGCTTCTCTGATTGTTGATGTTCTGCGGACTTGTTGTCATTCTTTGAAGTTGAATCATTATTACCGCATGCTGTAAGGATCAAAGTACTCGCTGCAGCTATAGTCAGCACGCGTTTCATCAATTTTATCGTCATCCCTTCATCATAAATCAACAGTTATAATTATTTTATACATTTCATGAACAAAAATAATAAACTATCATCACTATTCTAGCTTAACGAAATCGTTGATAGTTGGCAATGAAATTCCTGTTTCTATTTAAAATCTAGCGAAAATTGATTTCATCACGCATTTATTGATGAAACAAAACACCTTTAATTCACTTGTGTATATGGGTATAGAAGAATAAGACGTTATTTAGGAGAATGAGAATGCGACTAAAATTGACTACACTCACACATTTCTATTATCAATTACCAGAATATAATCTGACAGAAGTCGATGACAGTTGGTATCGTCAAACCTTACACTTTCACCTTTATTACCAGCCACCCTATTCATTTGAAACACTACTTCAATTCTTAGATCGACGGGCAATTCCAGGTGTGGAGTCTGTATGTGATGATACGTATTACCGTACAGCACTACTTCGATCTGCATCACATATATTTAAAGGTTGGATTGCGGTTACACAAGATGATGAACAAAATGCTTTAGCACTCACATTCAGTGCGAGCCTCTATCCTGTGTTATCTCAAATCATTACACGCATACGTCACCTCTTCGATTTAGATTATCCTCCACAAGCATCAAGAGAAGTATTGAAGGCTTCATGGATGGATTCAAGTACCAGAATGCCAGGTGGCTTTGATGGTTTTGAGGTCAGTGTACGTACAGTATTAGGACAACAAATTACGGTACAAGCTGCGACGACGCTAGCCGGTCGTTTAGTTCATGCCTTAGGAACTCCTTTTGTCTTAGATTTACCTGGTTTATCTGCTTTCTTCCCACCTGCAGAGACACTCATTGCGGCAGGTAAAGCTAATAGTCTAGAAGGCGGCAAAGGTATCAGCGATGTTTTAGGACCACTTGGTATTACAGGTAGACGTGCTTCAACCATTGAAGCCATTGCTCGTGCATTAGTTAATGGAGAAATTCAGCTCAAACCTTACCCAATATGGAAAGATAAACAGATAGATACAGAAATCATGACTCAAATTGAAGTTGAAATGAAACGTTTATTAGCTATCAAAGGGATCGGCCCTTGGACTGCACATGCGATCGGTATGCGTGCTTTAGGATATCCCGATGCCTTCTTAGAATCTGACATTGGTGTCATCAAAGCTTTGAAAGCTTTATATCCTGAGTCAGAAGAAGCCGAAACTTCAAAAGGCCGGTTAGCTCTCGCTGAAGCTTGGCGTCCAATGCGCAGTTATGTGGTTATGAATTTATGGAAATAAATGATACAAAAACGTCCTCCACTTTGAAAAATACTCAAATTGGAGGACGTTTCTTTTATGAATTAATAACCAAGCAATGCTTTAATACTAAATCCGACAATCACAGAAACTGTAATCGCAAAGAAGCCAGGTAATATAAAGCTGGTTGGTTTTGTTTGTTTCGTTTCATCTAAATCTACCGCAAATAATAACGTTGGTTGTGCTGGAATGACGAAGTTAACATTTAAAGTTTGCGCCATCGCAATAAAGTACATCGGCGGCACACCCATACTCATCAGAATCGGCAACATAATAGATGCTGTCGCTGATTGTGAAATCACCACAATCGTAACGAGTGAGACTAATATAATCACAAGCCAAGGCACTTGTTGAATCACACCGCCGATTTGTTCTGTCATAATTTTTTTATTGCCTGGGGCTGTGAAAATCGTCGCACCAAGCCAACCAGGTCCAAGTACTGCGAATAATGCCCCAATCGCAGATTGTGTAATATGACTATCCAAAATATCTCTCGTATTTAATTTAACTAAGACTAAGTTGATTGCGGCACTCATATACATAAAGAGCTGCACAATTTCAGTCGTTTCAAGTTTAACTGTTTCTCCATTGACTTTAAATGTCGGTACTAAATCTGAGAAAATACCAAACATTAAAATTAACCCGACCCCTAATAAAAAGACCAAAACACCTAATTTCACACGAGGTGAAAATTTCGTTTGTAGGGGTTGTGCTTCAATATCTTCCATAATATCTGTCGCAAATTGGCTAGGATTCATCTTACGACGTCTACCGACTACTGTACAATAAACACTCAGTGCTAACATACTAATAATCGCTGTCGGCATAACGATAGATAGGTATTTGCCCATCGTAACACCTGTCACTGCCAATGTCGCAATAATATAAGCCGTCGCAGAAGCTGCTGGACTACATAATAATGCTAAGTTAGCCGTTAACACCGATGCTGTTAATGGACGTTTCGGTTGAATCCCTGCACGTGTCGCAGTTTTAGCGATAATCGGTTCTAGTGATAAAGCAATATTTGTTGTCCCGATACCGAAGACAAAAATAAAGACAATCATGGGTGCGATAAAGATGATAGATTTCGGATAGCGCTCAATCACTTTAGAAGCAAGGTAAACTAAGTAATCAATACCACCTGTAGCTTGTAAGGTTCCACCCGCAATCCCAATGGATAAAATAATCAATACCGCTGTAACAGGTGCTGAACCTGGCGGCAGACCAAAGATAAAAATCATGATCAGCTGTGCCACAATTGCGAAGATACCGCAACCCAGTGCACCTGCCAGCCGTAACCCCATCAGTATGGCCAGAATCATGATAATAATTTCTGTGATAAATAGAAACATTTTAACTCCTCACTTTAGTATCTCTATATTGTGAAAAAGATAACATAGTCCAGTTTATCACGATTGCGTCACAATTTGGTAAGTCAAAATTACTAAAATATGAAAGTTTAGTGAATACAATTTTCTAAAATAACAACTTATAAATATGTATGAAAAAAAGCCCTGGCACGTAGCCAAGGCTTTAAATATTGAATACTATGCTCTATCCCAATAACGTACTTGATCAAATGCTTTCACAATTGTTTGTGGATCATCTGATACAAAGATACCCGGCGCATCTAATTTCACTTTACCATCTTGTAAGTCTTTAGAAGCCGCTTCATTAAAGATAATTGGTTTCTTATGCTTATAAGATAACGCCGCAAACTCTTCAGCATCTGGAATTAAACCATTGCCATCTGACAAGATGACTAAGCTGTCGAATAATGTCGCATGCGCTGTATCATACGTTTCATTGATTGAGATCTCATCAGACAAGTCTTTTTGTTGCTTGCCGACAAACGCATAGTTTAAACCATGCTCTGCGAATGTTTTCGCATAATTTTTCAATGTTTCTGCGTCAATATCACCGTTCACTAATACTGCCACTGAATGACCTGGTAATGGACGGTCATATTTTTCCATAGTCAATTGACTGTCTTTCTTATCTGATTTTACTTCTTCATTTTCTTCTGGCACTTGTACACCCACATTGTCTGCGACACGTTCAGCTAATTCACGATCAATTTTATTTAATTGATTCACTGCACGTTGACGCACATCCATGCTTTTACATTTACCGATTTCAAATGAGAAGCCATCCACTGTATGGTCAAATTCAGGTTTTGTTAAACTGTTCAGATATAGTTTCGCTTGTGAATAGTAATCTTTGAAACTGTCACTGCGTTTACGGATTTTGTGTCCTTCTACTTTTTCAGGATAGTGTACATAACCGCCTTCTGCTTTTGAACTTGTGAATGGGCAGTTGCCTTCTAAAGCATTCTTATGATAAGACGTTTGACCTTCATGAATGTTCATTTGATGCATCGCATCACGTTGGTTGTTACGTACTTTATTCACAGGACGGTTGATTGGAATTTGGTTGAAGTTTGGTCCGCCTAAACGTGAGATTTGTGTATCTGTGTAAGAGAATAGACGTCCTTGTAGTAATGGGTCATTTGAGAAGTCGATACCTGGTACGACATGACCTGGGTGGAATGCGACTTGTTCGATTTCATCAAAGACATTATCTACGTTTCGGTTCAATGTCATTTTACCAACGACTTTAACTGGCACTTCATCTTCTGGCCAAATTTTTGTCGGATCTAATAAGTCGAAATCAAAGTCGAATTCTTGGTCTTCTCTTAAGATTTGCAAACCAAGTTCCCAAGCTGGATAGTCACCTTTTTCAATTGATTCATGTAAATCTTTACGGTGGAAATCGATATCTTTACCTTGTAAGATTTGCGCTTCATCCCATACAAGAGATTCTAATCCGTGAACTGGTCTCCAATGGAATTTCACGAAGAATGCTTCGCCTTGTGCATTGACTAAACGGTACGTATGTACACCGAAGCCTTCGATTTGTCTAATATTCTTAGGAATACCACGGTCACTCATTGCCCATACTGCAGTATGTGAAGTTTCTGGATTTTCTGCGAAGAAGTCCCAGAATGTATCGTGTGCTGTACCACCTTGTGGTGTTTCTGTATCGGGTTCAGGTTTAACTGCATGAATTAAATCCGGGAATTTGATTGCGTCTTGAATAAAGAATACAGGAATATCGTTACCGACTAAGTCAAAGATACCTTCATCTGTATAGAATTTCGTCGCAAAGCCACGTACGTCTCTGACTGTATCTGGTGAACCTTTTGAACCTTGTACCGTTGAAATACGTACAAAGACAGGTGTCACTTTGTCAGGGTTTGTGAGGAAGTCTGCTGAAGTATACTCAGATAAATCTTCATAAACTTGGAATTCACCATGTGCACCAAAACCACGTGCGTGAACGACACGTTCAGGAATTCGTTCATGGTCAAAATGCATAATTTTCTCACGGAAATGGAAATCTTCTAATAGACTCGGTCCTCTTTCACCTGCTGTGAGTGTTAATTCATCTTCACTGACTTTTGTTCCATTATTCGTCGTCATCGGCTCGCCTTCATGACTTTTTCTGAATTGGTCTAATTGTTCTTGCTTTTTGTTTTTAGCCACACAAATAACCTCCTATATATTAAGTCCTAATTATGAGTTTCCCGTTTCATTTTAAACAAAACACTTTTTGTTTTTGGAGATAATTTTAATACAAAATTTATAAAAATTTACAATCGTATTCACATGTTTAACACGGTATGTTTTACTATTAGTTCAAAATCCTTTTTTAGTGATAGAAACAAAAAGGAAGTCACTTCATGACGCTGACCATGAAAGACTTCCTTCTTTAATTTGAAAGGTATAAATATAGAGGGTGAATGAATTTTAGAATACTAGCTTATGACTTTACTTGTGCTTTCTTATAATAATAAATTGGAATTCCTGCTAAGGTCACGACAATCCCGATGATTGCCAGTACAGGTTGTGTAATTAATGTGTTAATTAATACGAATATACCTGCCGCTAAGGCAATGATTGGAATCACTGGGTACAACGGCACACGGTAAGGTCGTTGTAATTCAGGTTCTCGTTTGCGTAAAAGTATGACCGCTAGGAAAGCCATACAATAGAATGTCCAAATAACGAAAATCAACATGTTCGTAATCGTATCAAACGCACCTAACAACATCATTATTGTAGCGATAACCAATTGAATGACACCGCCTAACCAAGGTGTATCTGATGGCGTTAAGCTTAAGAATGCGCGTTTAAATGGTAATTGATCGATTTGTGCCATCGCATAAGGAATCCTCATGCCTGTCATCGTATAACCGTTCATGGTACCGTACACAGAAATCAAAATACCGATAGTGATAATCTTGCCGCCGCTTGCGCCGAATAGAATAGATGAAGCATCACTTGCGGCATTTAAGTTACCTACGATATGTTCAATCGGCAAGGTCATTAAGAACGTTGCGTTGATTAATAAATACACAACCATAATTAAGCCAATACCTAAAGCAATCGCGCCAGGTAAATCTTTCTTAGGATTCTTCATTTCCCCGGCAATATTACCGACATGAATCCATCCGTCGTATGCGAACATTGTCGCAAGCAAGCCGCTTCCAATCGCTTCAAACCAACCAGAACTTGTACCATTCACCACTGGGAATAAAGAGAATGATACTTCGCTGCTTTGGAAGAAGCCGAATAATACAATCATCGCAATTGGGATTAATTTAATTACCAACGTAATAGATTGGAGTAATCCGCCTGCCTTTGATCCTAATAAGTTGATTAACAACAATGTTAACGCACTCATAACAGCGATAGGCACTAAATAAATAATGTTAAGATGAAACAAGTTGATAATTTGCGTACCGAATATAATCGCCAGTGCGGCTACGTTTGCGGGAAAATAGATGAACCCTTGTGCCCATCCAGATAAGAATCCCCAGAAGTTGCCATACGTATATTCGATATATTTTGTCAGACCACCTGTTTCAGGAATGGCAGCTGCTAACTCAGCACCTGTCAAACCTGCACAAATGGTAATCAGTCCTCCAAGGAACCAAACTAACATTGCCATACTCGTTGAGCCGGTCACTTCAGTGACACTGGAAACTTTGAAGAAGACGCCAGCACCGATTACCGAACCCATAACGAGAGAAAGTGCAGCAAAGAAACCTATATTTTTCTTTAAGGCTTTATCACTACTCATCAGGTTTACCTCCGTTCTGTCTTATTTCGGTTAACCTACTACACCTTCACTAGTATCGGCAGGTTCGAGTAATGTATCAATAATATGTGACACGCGTGTTAAATCGACGTTTCCACCAGACACGAGTGCGACTGTTGTTTTGTTTTTCAACCATTTCGGATCAATTTTACCGCTTAGAATTGCTGCTGTCGGTAACGCACCGGCTCCTTCTGTGATAATTTTTGCGCGTTGCATTAAGTGACGCATCGCATTAGAAATCTCATCTTCAGTCACTAAGATAAATTCATCAACTAATTTATCTGCGACTTCATATGTTTTTTCACCTGGAATTGCGACTTCTGTACCGTCCGCAATGGTATGTGCAGTAAATTGTGACGTAATCTTACCTTGTTTCACAGATTCTGCCATACCATGCACATTCTCTGCTTGTACGCCAATGACATGGATAGACGGGTTGAATGATTTTAATGCGGTCGCAACACCTGAAATCAAACCGCCACCACCAACAGGTACAATCACCGTGTTGACGTTCCAAATACTGTCTAAAATTTCAAGTCCGATTGTGCCTTGTCCAGCCATTACTTCATTGTCATCGTAAGGATGAACAATCGTTTTGCCCGTTTCTTTCGCAAGCTGTTCCATATAGAGGCGAGAATCATTGAATGTCTCTCCTTTCAATATGACTTCTGCACCATAACCTCTGGTAGCTTCTTGTTTAGCGATAGGTGCTTCTTCTGGCATAATCACAGTCGCTTTAATACCTAATAACTTACCGGTCAGCGCAAGTCCTTGTGCATGGTTCCCAGCTGACGCGGTAATGATACCTTTTTCTTTTTGTTCTTCTGTCAGATGTAAAATTTTATTCAAGGCACCGCGATATTTGAATGAACCCGTGAACTGCATGTTTTCTAATTTCAAATAAACATCTCCGCCAGTGATATCATTACTTAAGAACATGGATTGGATTAGCGGTGTTTTACGCACGTAATCACGAATCATCATTTTCGCTTCTTTAATGTCTTGAATATTACAATATTTCTCCGTTTGCATTACTGTACTGTTTACTGTCATTTCGCTCTCTCCATTTCTCTTTATATAGGGTAATTATTTCGCTTAATTCATTAATTTGTTTAACTCCTCGTAGGATAAGTCATGAGATTGTGCAAGTCCTTCATTCGTCACATGACCTTTATAAATATTGACACCTGTCGCAAGTACAGGATTATCTTTAATCGCTTGTTCGATGCCTTTATTGCTGATTTCTTGTAAGTATTCGATATTGCCTAAAGCAAGTGCCATAGTAGAAGTACGTGGTACAGCACCGGGTTGGTTTGGTACTGCGTAGAAGACAACACCGTCTTCAACATAAACTGGATTGTCAATCGTAGTTGGACGGATACCTTCAACTGTACCGCCTTGGTCAATCGCAATATCTACAACGACTGAACCTTCTTTCATAGATTGAATCATGTCACGTGTAACGAGTTTTGGTGGTTTAGAACCGGGGATAAGAATTGTTGAAATAAAGACATCCGCTGTCTTAATTTCTTTTGCGAGGTTTTCTTCATTAGATTTAATAACTGTAACGTCTTGACCTTTGAAGTGATCTTTAAGCCATGAGATACGGTCATCATTTAATTCGATAATTGAAACTGATGCTTGTAAGCCTAGGCCAATTGTAGCCGCATTGACCGCAGCTGATCCGCCGCCGAAGATAACGACTTTACCAGAAGGAATACCGTCAATCGCATCAATACCTGAAATCAATATACCTTCACCTTGATGTTGCTTTTCTAAATAATATGCGCCCATCAACATAGAACGTCGTCCAGCAATGGCACTCATCGGCGCAAGTAAAGGTGCTTGTCCATCTTTCACAATCGTTTCGCCGCCGATTGCGGTAACACCCGCTTCTTGCATTGCCTCTACGGTTTCTTTAGATGATGCTAAATGTTGGAAGCCCCAAATGACTTGTCCTGGTTTGAAAAAATGGAATTCTTTCGCATCCGGTTCTTTTACTTTGACAATCAAATTCGCTTGCCATGCTTCTTCATGATTCACAATAAAGCCGCCTGCTTTCTCATATTGTGCGTCATCAAATCCAGAGCCTGCACCTGCATTATGTTCAACAAGGACACGGTGTCCATCTAATACAAGTTTCTTCACATTTTCTGGGGTGCAAGCCACACGTCCTTCACCTGGTTTAAGTTCTTTAATGATACCGATTTCCATGTTCATCTCTCCTTGTGAATATTTTCACATTTAATTTAACACTTATATACAATAAAGGCAAACTAATTATTAGACGTTTTATAAATAATTCTATTTTTAAACATAATCAGAATATTTTAGTAATTTGTCATCCTTTTATAGTAAACGCTTACATATCATTTGTGACAAACATAATCTATAATGTTAAACCTAAAATGTCACAATTTGTATAATCACTTTTATATCGTAAAATAATTCTATTATTTTAAAATTTACTATGAGGGAAGCATGAAGTGAGTGTTAATGGAGGCATAAAAAAACCCTGGCTTTCGCCAAGGTAATTTATATACTCAAACTAATTTCTTTAAAACATTGATTCATATCGATACATTCAATATTCAAGTCATCACATATATCTGGAATTTTTGATGCTTTACTAGGTTGAGAAGTGGATAAGTTAACACTTCTATTTTCGTTAGTCACTATAGTATAGCCTTCTCTTTTAGCGATTGCGATTAACCAAGGGTCGGCAATACTTACATCTCCCCATCCTTTTCCCATTCCAGAAATTGCATCATTTTTATAAAAGTCACTCTCTTGTATATGCGTTAAAATGAATTGCCACTCGTCAAAGTAATCACTATGATTTAAAGTTTCACAACTATAATTGTTAGTTAGCCACTTTTTAAACCAAGGATCTTGATAGTTTTCTTTTAAAACAATATTAGGAATAATCACTTGTTTATTTAGGATTGAAGGTAAATTTTTCCAAAAGCTTGGAAAATAATCATACTTATAATAGCGGTCATAAAAGTTAATATAAATATTGGAGTCAAGAATATATTTTTTCATTTTATCTCTTGAATGGTTGCTTTAAGTTCTTCACTTTTAGCCCCTATATCATTAGAGCTGATTACCCGAAATTCTAACTTCTCTTTTGGAAAGTTTATTTTTTCATTTAGCACTAATAAACCTGCTGGAACGTGAATTGTTTTTGCAATTGTAACGAGTTGGTTAAAAGTTGGTTGTACCTCTCCGCGCATGATGTTTTCTATCTTTTCAACTTTCTTTTGAATTGCAGAGAGGGACGCTAGATTCATTGATATAGGCGTTCAAAACTTTTGTATTTATTGAAACACGTTTAACCATCAGCGTTGCCTCCTCTATTAGATTTAATTATTTATATCACGTCTTTTTTAAATGAAGTTAACGTTTAGTGTGCAAAAATCACACCTCAATCACTTAGTTCACTATCCTTAACATCTGTAATAAACATATGTCCAGGCGCATGTGTGATGATCAATTCAGGCTTAGCGTCTAAAGCTACAGATTGCGGTGTCACACCACATCCCCAAAAGACCGGGACTTCATTTTCTTTTATGTGTACCGGCTCCCCAAAGTCTGTTTGATTTAAATCTTTGATACCGATCGCTGAAGGATCTCCGATATGGATAGGCGTGCCGTGAACATTTTTAAAGTGTGTCGTAATCTCAGTCGCACGAATCGCATCTTTCATAGTCATCGGACGCATACTTACAGTAATATTTCCGTCAAAACGACCAGCAGGTTCAGCAGGTATATTTGTAATATACATCGGTACGTTATGTCCTTCTTCTAGATGACGTAATGGAATACCCGCTTCTAACAACGCATGTTCAAACGTAAAACTACATCCAATTAAAAAGCTGACCATATCGTCATTAAATCGATGCTTGATATCAGACGGTGTCTCTATTAATTCACCATTTTCATATACACGATAAGCCCCTACTTCTGTCGTAATATCCGCATTTTTACCATACTTTGAAAAGTTAACTTCCCCTACTTCAGATACATCTAATAGCGGACACGTTTTTGGATTTTTAAAACAGAATTTCAAGAAATCATAAGCATATTTTGAAGGTAGAATAACCACATTCGCTTGAATGTACCCCTTAGCCATTCCACTTGTATGTCCCGTTACTTCTTTATTACGTATCATTTGTCTTAATGCTTCTGGTTCCACATTTTGTAAATTTGCCATGTATAAACATCCCCTTTGTTTAAAAAATGGTATTTCTACTAGTTTATCAAAAATACGTAATCATGTGTTAAAGAACATTCAATTGTACACCTGTTACCCACACTATCATGACCATGTTTTTCAGCTGCTTTAAAAGAATTTTAGAACAGAAAAAATCAGCACTTCCATAGCGGAGATGCTGATTTTTATTTAGTGACTTCGTATTATGCAGTTGTATTTTGTTCTTGAGTGTTAGGATGTTTCACTTTCTTTTGGCTTTTTAATAAGAACACACTTAAGAATGCGATAACCGCAATGATTACTGTGAACCAGAATGCTGCGTGATATCCGTTCAACATCGCATCTTGTGCAATTTGCGCTTGCATCACTTCTGGTTTAAGTCCTTGATAATCTGCCATATCTGGTTTAAAGATTTTCGCGAAGTGACTCATAATTGTAAAGAGGATTGCTGTACCGATAGAAGCTGAAATTTGTTGCATAGTGTTCGTCATAGAAGAACCATGCGCATTCATTTTCTGCGGTAATTCGTTCATCGTATGTGTCATTAATGGCATTAAACCTAACGCAATACCGATCATACGAATCGCATACACTGTTGTTAACATTACTAACGATGTTTTAGCGTCCATAAAGACGAAATAAGTTGTCGTCACAACCACGATACCCATACCGATAAAGGCTAAAATTTTAGCGCCGAATTTCTCATAAAGGATACCTGATACTACAGACATAATCCCCATCACAATCGCACCTGGTAATAACGCTAAGCCAGATTCTAAAGCAGGTTTGCCCATAATATTTTGAATAAAGATCGGTAATACCGTTTCAGAACCAATCATCGCAATCATTGTAAAGGCCATAATAACAATGCCGACCGCAAATTGACCTTGTTTAAACACTCTGAAATCCAGCAATGGTGTCTCTAAACGTAATTGTCTGATGATAAAGAGTACCACTAACACAATGCCGCCAATAATCGTTGTTAGAACAACCGGGTCATCCCAACCGTCACGTGCGATAGAACTTGTACCATATAATAATCCGCCAAACCCTACAACAGATAAGGCAATAGATAAAATATCAATTGGTACTTTACTTGTCGTACCTACGTTCTTAATAAGTTTAAAACTCATTAGGAATGTGATTGCCGCAATCGGTGTTACTACGTGGAATAATGAACGCCAGTGTGAATACTCAACTATATATCCTGATAACGTTGGACCAATGGCCGGTGCTAAGCCAATCACTAAACCGAAAATCCCCATATATTTACCACGTTCTTGAGGTTCAAAGACATCTAAAATCGTTGTCATCATTAACGGCATCATAATACCTGAACCTAGTGCTTGTATAATACGCGCAATTAATAATACAGTGAAGTTCGGACTAAAGCCCGCAACCAGTGTACCTGCTAAAAAGATTAAAATGGATGTCAGGAACACTTGTCGTGTACTAAAGCGCTGAATTACCATCGCTGACAATGGAATCACAATACCGTTTGTCAGTAAGAATCCTGTTGTCAGCCACTGAACTTGTGTATATTCAATATTAAAATCTTTCATAATACTTGGTAACGCTGTCGCAAGTAAGGTTTCATTCAAAATTCCAAAGAACCCGCCAAGCAGCATCGTAAAAATCATCCATAATTTGGTTTTGAGTGTCATACTTCATCTCCTCTTCCTTTTCTTCCTCTATTTTCTCAACCTATGTTTATAACGCACTAAATCATACCACACTAAAGTTGAATTACATTTAATTGTTGTTTAAATGTGCGTAAAAACACAGCGCTTAAATGAACTGTTTACTTATACTTGATGAATGTCGCATTGAAAATTATCCCACACCAAAACCAGCTATTCTATCTACATCATGGGTGTTTTGTAGCTTAACTCGACATCAACAACTAATTATAGACATTAAAAAAAGCTCTCACGCATCAAAGTGAGAGCTTGAATAACATTTATACAGATACTTTTTGATTTGTATCGACTAATTTTAATTTATAATCATAAATCGACTGTAAGTTGCCGTTCGGATTTTTAAGGATTAAATGATCTTGTGTAATTTCTGTCGGACTTTCGACACCGACAGCCGCTGCTAAGTTGAATAATCCTTCATGTAAACTTGTGATGTAGTTTGTGACACGATAGTTCTTTTCGTTCACAAACAAACCACGTTCTAATTTAGGGTTTGTCGTCGCCACACCGACTGGACATGTGTTTAAGTGGCATTGTTGACTCATAATACAGCCGACACTGATCATCATACCGCGTGCGACATTGACTAAGTCTGCACCGAGACCGAGCGCAATCGCAATTTTATCAGGAGTCACCAATTTACCTGATGCGAAGATTTTCATTTTATCGCGAATACCATATTTCTCTAACATGCCTGTCACAATCGGTAAGGCTGTGAATAATGGTAAGCCGACGCTATCTTGTAATTCTTGATACGTCGCACCTGTACCCCCTTCACCACCATCAATTGTGATGAAGCTTGGATATTGTTGACGTTGTTTCATCGTTCTGACTAAGGCTTCAATTTCGTCGACATGACTCACCACAATCTTGAAGCCTACTGGTTTTTGTGCCGCTTCTTTCAAATCCATAATCCAATCTAATAAATCATCGTAATTATGAATGAATTCAAAGCGATTCGGTGAATTAATCGTTTTACCAGGTTCAACACTTCTGATTTTCGCAATTTCTTCTGTTACCTTCGCACCTTCCATATGACCACCACGTGTTTTAGCCCCTTGTGCTAACTTCACTTCAAAGGCTTTCACTTGGTCGATAGCTGCCTTTTGTTTAAACTTCTCTAAGTCAAACTCACCATTAGCTTTACGTACACCGAATAAACCGGGTCCGATTTGGAAGATAATATCGCCGCCGCCTTTACGATGGTGGTCAGATAAGCCGCCTTCACCGGTATTCATCCATGTACCTGCACGTCCTAATCCCATAGATAATGCGGTAATCGCATTTTTACCTAGTGCACCGTAACTCATACCAGATTGTCCGACTAAACGTTTCACTTTATATGGATATTTTAAATCTTCTCCTAAAACAATCGCATCCTCATCTGACAGATAATAAGGGTCAACCTTTTCAGGGTCTCGATGTTCTTCTCGATCAAATAAGCGTTCGTTATCAACCTTATAGACAAACGTTGAAATTAAAGTCGATTGATCAATACGCATTTCCGTTGCTTGTTTTGGAAACATCGTGTTTTGAATAAAGAAGCCTGTTTCATAATCTGTCTGCGTTCCGAAGCTCGTCATGCGTGATTTGTATTTACCAGCTTTCACGATGTCTGTATATTGACTACGTGAAAATGGTTTCCCTTTCGTGTCCTCTGAGAATAAATATTGACGCAACTCTGGTCCGATCTTTTCGAAGAAATAACGTACACGTGCCAACACAGGATAGTTACGCAACACACTGTGTTGTTGTTGCCGTTTATCTCTAAATAACAATACTAATCCAGTCACCAACAGTCCTATTACGACAAGCGCAATTAAGATGTTGATAATGAATTGAAGAATCGTAAGCAATAACATTATAGTTCCCCTCTCTCTATTTCTCTGCTTATCATGTATTACTTCAATTCCCAGCAGCCCACTCTGCTGAAATTGCACTAAATTTTAAATGTAATCCCATTGTATACCAAATTCCGTCGTGTTTCATCAGTCATTTAGAAAACGTTTACATTTTTGATGCAATATTGCTGAAAGGATGAGAAAAGCCGTTAATATTCTATCATTTTGCTTCAATTTTCGCATTCATAAGTCGCCTTGTATATACTGAAGATGTCGGCTATTATCTTTACCTTAAGTAGAAAAAGGGAATAAAACAATATAAGTGTAAATAAGAGAGAGAAAGGCGGATTTACTTATGACAGAATTGAATAAGAAAGTGGCAGTCATTACAGGCGCAAGCAGCGGTATCGGGAAAGGCATTGCCTTAAAGCTTTCAAATGAAGGTGCAACTGTAGTGCTTGTTGCTCGTGATGAAAAGAAACTAGACCAAGTTTCAACTGAATTGCGTAAAGCAGGCGCAAAAAACTATGAAATTATCAGCGCTGATGTCACAAACCGTGAAGATATTGATCGTGCAGTACAACAAGCTGTAGAAGAATTCGGGAAAGTCGATATTTTAGTCAACAGCGCAGGTCAAATGAAATCGTCTGCGATTACAGAAGGTGAAGTACAAGCTTGGGACGATATGATTGATGTAAACCTTAAAGGTACATTATACGCAATCAATGCGGTCATGCCGCACTTCCAACAACAGCAAAGCGGTCATATCGTTAACATCGCTTCAATTTCGGGCTTTGAAGTGACAAAATCAAGCGCGTTATACAGCGCCACAAAAGCAGCTGTCCATGCGATTACACAAGGTTTAGAAAAAGAACTCGCAAAAACAGGCATTCGTTCTACCAGCATTTCACCAGGTATGGTCGACACAGCTATGACTAGTGATACAGATTGGGGTTCACGTAAAATGTTAGAACCTAAAGATATCGCAAATGCGGTAGTCTATGCGTTAACACAACCTAGTCATGTTAATGTGAATGAAATTACAGTACGCCCTGTTTAATATACAACTAAACAGCTTTAAACAATGAAAGTCAGGCAACACGCCTGACTTTTTACATATATAAACATATAAGTTGGATCTGTATTCAACGCATACCTTTACTTTAAATTTCCGGTTTGAACAAGATAAAATAAATACTAAATAAGACCAGATATACACCCATGAAAATACCGACACGTTTTAACAAGTATAAACCTGTATTAGAACGGTTTTTAATGAAGCGATTCGAAATCATGTTTGTGACGATAAAGCTGATAAAAATAATAATGACATAAATCAAAGCTGTCGTATCCATTGCGGTACTCCTTCACATTGTTATTTAGTTTAATGTATCACAACTTGGTGTTGAATCCTATGTAGAATTTCTATAATTAAAGATCAATCCATTTAATCTTTAAAATATTCGTTTTAAGGGAAACATTGGTATAGAATAGATATAATACAATCTTACAATGCACGGGGTGACGCACATGAATTACTTGGAAGAACAAAAACATAAATATATCGAATTAGCCGAAGCCATCGAATTCCATAATGCTGATTATAAAATAGATGATGCAGAGAAAATGTCTGTTCAAGAAATCTGTACGGATTATGGAAAGTATACGACGTTAAAAGAAAGACAAGTCTTAGAATCTATCTTGAAGTATCATCCTGAAGTCACAATCATTTCAGAAGACAAAGCCGATGAATTAAAAATATTAAGAAGAACAGATTTCGTTTATGAAATTGAGAAAAACTCTTATTTTGTAGAAACTGAGTTTTTAAACAACTTCAATAGCCACGTACTCAACCATAAATATGACTCTATTCCACCATTAGATGACGATGAAGAAGAAGCCATTCATGAAATGCGTGAAATAACACAAGCACGTAGAGATTATGAAGATTTCCAACTTGCTGACTTACTAGAGAGATACAATACTGAAGAATTAAAACAAATCTGTCGTGAATTTAAAATTACCGGCTTTTCTAAAGGAAGCAAAAGTGACATCGTTGATTTAATTCAAGATAAATTTACAAACAAAACTTCATTAATGTTCAAACGTCTCACGCAAAAAGAATTGAGTTTAATTGCTTACTTTATCGCTGAAGAAAGCAACGTTATTCCTTACACGCATCTTGATGCCTTAAGTGTGAAAACTTTCTTCATTCAAGTGCAAGATGACTATGAAATACTTTATATGCCGATGGATATCTTTGAAGATTTAGAGGACTACTTCGAAGAGAATGATTTGAATCCATTAGACTTCCTTGATGAAGCAGATCGTGAGTTATTAGAAGAAATTGAAAAATATCAAAAATTGAATAGCCTGCCGATTAATGAAGATGAAGATATCGATACTGCGATTTCTGCGTTTGTGGAAGCGGGCAAAGATGAAGACATGCGTGAAATGTTTAAAGAAATGTTCGACTTAAACCAAGATAGTGACGATGCGAAAGTTATGAATGCGATTATAGATGGTAAAGTCACATCTCAAGAAGAGTTAGATCAGTTCTTAGAAGAACTGCACAGTAAACCTCAAACAAAAACACAAGAACAAAATCATAAATCTTCTGGTAATGTCATTGATTTCAATCAATACCGAAGATAAAGCGATACAAGGTAATGCAATCATAAATACCTTATAAAGCCAATACTGAAAAGTACAAACTTTATAGGGTATTTTTCAACTCAAACCTTACACTTTATTCAACCTTTTACTTTATAATTTCAATTGGATAACGCATTATATCGTGATACACTGTCAGTGAAGTAAGTAGAATTACACTTACATTCAAAGCGCGACACAAAAAAATAAAAGGAGCTTAACTATGACAGTCATCAAACAAATTAAAGAAGATATTGAAAAATTATTTGAAGCTGAAAGCGGCTATAAAATCTCAAAAGCTTCAGGTGTTCCCTATCAAACTGTTCAAGATTTAAGAAATAAGAAAACAAAGCTCGAAGATGCGAAATTCAAAACAATTATTAAACTTTATGACTATGTATCAAATAAACAAAGTGAAGCATAATATTAACGATAAAAGAACTTGATTCAACACATGAAAGCTGTCGAATCAAGTTCTTATTCAATATATTAAACTTCGTCGCCATGTTCATCATATTTTGTCACATCACCGTCTGAATCAATGATATATGAACCGACTAAATTACCTTGTTTGTCTAAAATTGAGAAGCCCCAACCCCCATCATCACGACGTTCTGGTTCTTTGAAAGTATAACGGCTTGTATCTAATTGATGACCTTCATATTCTTCAACTTTATCAATCACATTTTCACGTGTCACCGTTTCTTCTGACTCTTCATCATCCTCATCAATTCCAGGTGGTGTCGCACCAATATAACTTTCAACTAGACGCACCGCTTCTTCATTCCCATCATACAACGGTACCACTTCTCCGCTATTCATAATACGTTGAGATTCCTCGCGACTATAATCTTCTTCTTGCCAACGATGATCTTGGAAATGACTCGGTACAGGATAAATCGTAATCGTACCATCTCCGTTATTTTTATAAACAACATATCCCGCGGCAGTAGGTGTACCTAACAAACTTTGAACACCTTGTTCATATCTAATCGACCCTGGTCCATACATAATCTTTCCTGACAAATCATCATGACTAATAGAGATATCTGCCGGATTTGCGCTTCGATAGCTTGGTAATGCGGCTAACCATACACGCGCAAGATATTCATCACTATTCGGATTCAAGTGACTAAATGCATTGTGTTTAGATTCAGATGCTTTTGAACCTAAATGTTTCTCGTTGTTTTCTTCACTTTTTTGATGATCTTCATGTGTAGATTGTTCTTCTGATTGATGTTCTGTTTTTTCTTGTTCAGATGATGTTTGTGTTTCTTCTTTTTGTCCACAAGCAGTTAATAATAACGACGCTGCTAAGAGTCCAGTACCTAAATATTTAATTTTGTTCATTATGTCCCTACTCTCTCTTTATAATGACTATCATACTTAATATTTAGTATACCTGAGTGGAATACAACTGTATTCATTCTTTACAAAAAAGACATATTCTGTCTATTTGTTTAAAAAAAGAGAAACAAACATCAAAGCTTGTTTCTCCTAAAATACTTATGATCCTTTTAAATAATCATGAATGACTTCCGGTCGGCCGAGTCTTAAGTCTGCCAAAATATGTTGTGCATCGACAATTTCTTTGACCGGGAAATCTGCGAGCGGCGCATTCACATGTTCAAATAGTTGTAGACGCGCATCACCACGGAATGCTTCTTTAATTTGAATATCTGAAATTTGAGAACGTGTCATTTCAAGTATTCTTGGTGTCCCATCGTAATTTGGCAATTGTTTCAACATGAAGCTTGGTTTGGTAATAAGTTGTTTCGCTTCTTCTGTTTCAATCGGATGGTATTTATAGGTCATTGTTGCTTGTGCGACGCGTAATGAATGATAATCTAATGTACCTACTAATGTATCGTTATCGACATATAATCTTGGTTCTCCGTATTTCTTAGGAAATGTTGAAAGTTCTCTGCCTAACGCAATCGCAGGTTGATTGTTTAAATACATGGATAAGTAGAACTCGCCTTCTTCTCCATTGTATTCTACTGGAATCACTTGTCCGCATTCTGTATATGAACCAAGTCCTGTACTATCCGGCATATCAATGACTTCAAATTTGATTAAGTCACTTGTCACTTTTAGCGGTTCAGGTACGACTTCCTTTAGTTTCTCAATATCCGTGCGATACACAATGTTTAAAAATTCTCTATTTCTGAAATGAACATCCACTCTTGAATATGTCGGTGCATTCACAGGTGTTGAAGCTAAGTTCATGAGTTCTTTTTTATTCAATTCTTTGCCTCCTCAATATACTTTGCTTACCTAAGCTTAAAGGCAACAACTTGAATCTTCAATCATTCTATTTTACCGGCACATCCCAAGTGCTTAAGTTTTCTGCCATATCCCAGAATTTATATTCATAATAACTTGTGCGTACGACAATATCTTCTAGTCGTTTTAAGTCCGCTTCTGAGCGTCCTTCTGTCACTTTATTCATCAGTTCAACACAGTCTTTCTTAAATTGCGTAAATTCCTCAGATGAATACATATCTACCCATTTTCGATATAATGGATGGTCTTTCGCAGCATCTTGTTCTGCCAATTTCAAACCAATATAGTTGTAACTCCATGTACAAGTTAAAATTGCGGCAATCACATTTTCTACGCCGCCGATTTGCGCCATATTCAACATATAACTTGTATAAGCGGTTGTCGTTTCTGCAGGTTCAGTAGCTTCTAATTCCGCTTCACTAATACCAAATTCCTTCGCATAACCACGATGCAAGTTCATTTCTGTATTCATTGTGCCATCTAATAATTGTGCATACGTCGACATCATATCTAAATCAATGGCTTTCGCGGCACCAATCGCAAATAAACGAGAATACTCAATTAAATAAATATAATCTTGTTTCAACCAATGTTTGAATTTCTCTTCATCCAAAGAGCCGTCAGCTAACCCTTTAATAAATGGATGTTCCATATAAGATGCCCAAATTGGCTCAACGCGTTCATATAAACGATCTGTAAATAATTGTGTCACTACAAGTTCCTCCTAATTAGATTTGATTCAATATTTTTACTGCTTATCTTTAATCTAACCTATATCGACACAATATACAAAAATACGCCGGCTTGTTTCTAAACACAAGTCGACGCATTCAATTATCATGCTGAATAAAGCATGATAATTTAACATCTTGTTTGCCACCTGAAATAAATTGCGCAATCATTTGTTTAACCAATGCAACCACAACATCTAGCATCACTATCACCTCCATTGTGTGATAGTTTTAATATTTTATTTGAATTTAAAAGAACATCTTCCATTTTATGTGCTAAAGCTTTGCTCATACAAATAAACAATGAATAGCTTACAGTCTGACATTGTTTTTGGTCTCTAATGGGATGAATTTCAATATTTGTTAAAAACGTTGTAAATGCTTCTTGTCGATTTTGATATTCATTTTCTAAATTTTGTTCCCCAAGCATGTAAAATATTTTTTCAAATTTTTATAATACACCTTCACCTTCTTTTTTCTTATATATCAGTTTTTTTATTTTACCCCACCCTAAGTTGGATATAAATTCAAAAAATACCCCTTTTTTGAATTTACAATGATTTTTTCACTTTTTAAGCTACGATTTTCAAGAAGTTGAATTATTTCCTAGGTATGATAGCATAAATACCGTCTTTGCTTTTTTTCAATACTCAAATCAGAAAGGATGTTGCAGTTTTGAAGACGACTCATAAAGAGACAAACAAGATGTTTTCACCCGTATTTACTTATGCGTCTATACTTGTAGGTTTATTAGTATTAATCGGCGCAATTTTCCCTAACCAATTCGGCAAGGTTTCTGGTGCACTTGGGGCGTGGATTACAGAAACTTTCGGTTGGTATTATATGCTCGTCTTTTCTTTCATATTGGTTTTCTGTATTTTCTTAGTTTTTAGTCCGATCGGCAAATTAAAGCTAGGTAAACCTACAGACAAACCTGAGTTCCATACAATCTCTTGGTTAACAATGTTATTTAGTGCTGGTATGGGGATTGGCTTAGTATTCTATGGGGCTTCTGAGCCTGTATCACATTATTTAACTCCTCCTACAGCTTCTGCAGAAACGAAAGCAGCACTTGCAGATTCGTTACGTGCGAGTTTCTTACACTATGGCTTTCACCCTTGGGCCGTTTACGGCATCGTAGCGTTATCACTCGCTTATTTCCAATTCAGAAAAGGCGAAGTCGGTCTTATTTCTAAAACATTACGACCACTTTTAGGTAAACGTGTGGACGGTTTACCAGGTACCATTGTCGATGTTTTAGCAGTATTTGCGACAATTATCGGTGTAGCGGTATCACTTGGTGTTGGCGCGATGCAGATCAATGGTGGCTTGAATTATTTATTTGGTATTCCAAATAACAAGTTAGTTCAAGGTATTATTATCGCAGTCGTAACTGTACTCTTCTTATACAGTGCATGGAGTGGTTTAAGCAAAGGAATTCAATATTTAAGTAACTTGAATATGATTTTAGCTGCGATTCTCTTTGCGATTTTATTAGTCATTGGTCCAACTTTACTCATCTTAGACATGATGACTTCTGCGACTGGTGATTACTTAAACACTTTAATCTTTAACAGTTTAGACACTGCACCATTAAACCAACAAAAACATGACTGGATGCAGACATGGACAGTTTATTATTGGGGCTGGTGGATGAGTTGGAGTCCGTTCGTCGGTATCTTTATCGCCCGTATCTCTAAAGGACGCTCTATCAGAGAATTCGTTATGGCAGTCTTACTAGTGCCGACAATCGTCAGTATTTTTTGGTTCAGCGTATTCGGTTTAACAGGTATTAGTGTTGGACAAGAACATACTGAAATCTTTAAAATGCCACCTGAAACACAATTATTCGGTATCTTTAATGAATTGCCGATAGGCAGTGTCTTATCCATTATCGCACTCGCATTAATCGGATCATTCTTTATTACTTCTGCCGATTCAGCAACATTCGTTTTAGGTATGCAGACGGCATTTGGTACATTACGTCCAGCAGGATTCGTAAAAATTGTATGGGGACTTGCGCTTTCTGCGATTGCGTATGTATTACTGCTTGCCGGAGGCGAAACAGGATTAGACGCCCTACAATCTGCGGCGATTATCTCAGCCTTACCATTCAGTGTGGTCGTTATCTTAATGACGCTTTCATTCTATAAAGATGCGAATAGAGAGCGTAAAGCGTTAGGATTAACACTCTCACCTAATGAAGAACATACTAAGATTTTACATGCCGCATCTAAGAGACACTCATCAGAAGATCGCTCATAAATTTAACTACATGCGTATCCATACGCTTCAATTTAAGGATAAACAAAAGCAGCACCTTCTCTTCTAATTTGAGAAAGTGCTGCTTCTTTATATTAATAACGTTTATTATTTCTAGAACGCATGATCTGACGTACAATACGTGTGACTAAACGCACAATTTGTCTCACTTGTCTTTGGTTAATTTTAGCCATAATCTACCTCCAATTTTTTGTAAGTATAACATGGTCCTAACACAAGACAAATTGATAACTATTTATTTTCGAAATAGTTGTGTTTTTTGAGGAACCTTTCTGCGACTACGGCTGGCTCTTGTTGTTTGCCGTCTGATTGATAATTTAACTCTTGCATTGTTTTCGTAGAGACCTTGCCTTGAAGTTTTTCTAATGAATGTTTAATTTTAGGGTTCTTTCTTAGGAAGTCGTTCTTCGCAAGCGGACTTGCGTCATATGGCGGGAAGAATTTACGGTCATCTTTTAATACTTTCAAGTTATAAGCTGAAATACGGCCATCTGTAGTATAACCTAGAGCCACATCTAATTTATTATTTTTTAAAGCATCATATACTAAGCCGATTTGCATAGGTCGGATACTTTTAAATTTAAACCCATAGGCTTTAGTGAAAGCCGGGTAACCATCGCCAGCACGTTTAATCCAAGTAGAATCTGTACCTAAACGCAACGCGTCTTTATGTTTCTTTAAATCAGAAACTGTTTCAAGATGATACTTGTCAGCCACTTCTTGAGTAGCCATAAATGCGAAAGTATTTTCAAAGCCATACGTATCAAAGAACGTTTGATCATATTGTTTCGTAAAGCCTTTTTGAACAACATCCATAGCCTTCTTGGTATCAGTAATAGGTTGTTGATTTAACGCTCCTACTAAATCTGTACCTGTATAACGCGTAGAAGAAATTTGCGCATCTCCGTTCAATAAGGCGTTATGTTGAATAGTAGCTGAGCCTAAGTTGTTAATAATGGTTGGTTTTACTTTCCCTTTCGTATCATGTTCAATTTGTAGGCGAATCATATGTGCCATAATTTGCGATTCACTTGTTGCGAGTGCAGTAATCTTAACGTTTTTACCTGGACCGCCATCTAAGCCAGGTAACCCACATCCAGCAAGTATAAGGACACTTGTTAAAACTATCCCCATTAAATATTTAAACTTTTTCATTACAACCCCCACATTAATTTCTTTTATAATCATTTTATTTTCACAATTAACCACTACACATTATAACACATACATTTTTTGTGCATGGCATACCATTTCTACCCTAACTTCAGTCTAACCTCACACAAACGTTAGACTAACCCAGGCACTTTATCTCTTGTCCTCACAACATTCTTCATCATTTAATCAATCTAGACATACCCTCTTTTTTAATTTAAAAATTATAAAATGACAGTTGATTTTTATTGTATTTTATCTATATACTCATTACATAAAGAGAAAGAGGAGCTTAAAATCATGAAAGTTTATTGGGATTTCGGTGTAGAATTCTTAAGTCAGTTATTTACAGGTAAACTTCCGACTGTCTTTATTATCTTGGTTGTTGTTTCGATACTATTGAATTTTGTCATTGAATATATTTATGAGCGCTTTGAGAAACCAGAAAAGAATATTGTCAGCTCATTTTTGGCACTACTTATTGGAGAAGTAATTGGCTTCATTATTTTTATCTTTGCGTTTATCGCTGCGATAAAATTTTTAGATTCAGTTACACTTTCAAATTTAACTGATACGTCTGCGATAGCTTTAGGAGAAATAACACTCGTTAGTTATGTTGTTTTTAGTGTGTTATCTTTGCCCTCTTTATTACTTCAATTTGTTGAATCTAATATTGGAAAGCTCTTAAACATTGCGGGGCAGGTCATTATTGGCGGGTTAGTTTATTATGTGTTGTTTGAAACCTTGCCGTTGCCTATAACTTTTGATTTTCTATATACAGTTGTCGCATTATTTATTGTGATGATCTTAAATATCGTTTTATGGTCTATTTCTATCAATACGTTGAAAGATGAAAAAGCAGCAGATTAGTTAATTTGTCACTTTGTTTTGCCATTGTTTATTGTATTGTTTTTAGCTGTGTTGTTTTATCTTTTCTCTTCTTTAATCGATACAGGTTCTATGTTAGGATTGTATCTTGTAAGTGTATAAGCAATTGTTGTCCTTTTTTCGCAACCCTTGTTAAGCGGTTGCTTTTTCAATGACTTCGATACGATGCTTAATTATTTTCAATAAAAAAGAGAAAGGCAGAGAAAGATGAAAATAAAATACATACTGTTATTGACGTTATCTACAGTACTGCTCGCAGGTTGCGATTATTCAAAGAGTGAAAACCGCAATGGTTTCTTCTTTAATACTTTCGCAAAACCAATGGACAATTTACTACATTGGCTTGGTCATAATTTAAACGATAACTATGGTCTCGCAATTATCGTTATTGTATTAGCCATTCGCTTAGTTATGTTGCCGTTTATGTTAAGCCAAACTAAGAACGGTCAAATCATGCGTAAGGTTATGGATATTGCGAAACCCGAGATGAAAGAAGTACAAGAAAAAGTTAAACGTGCACGTACACAAGAAGAAAAAATGGAAGCGCAACAAGAATTAATGGCTGTTTATAAAAAGTACGACATGAATCCAATGAAGAGTATGCTTGGCTGTCTGCCAATCTTAATTCAAATGCCTGTACTCTTTAGTTTATATGTCTCATTAAAATGGCCTTCACATGGCGGTATCACAGATCATCCTCACTTCTTATGGTTCAAACTGACAGAACCTGATGTTTGGATTACAATCATCGCCGGTGCCCTTTACTTCTTACAATCACTTGTCAGCATTGAAAATATGCCGAAAGAACAGCGTCAAATGGGTTACATGATGATGATTATCTCACCTATCTTCATCATTTATATCTCATTCACTTCAGCTGCGGCATTAGGTCTTTATTGGTCAGTCAGTGCCATCTTTATGATTGTTCAAATGTTCTTTGCGAACAGATACTACAGTAAAGTTGCGGATGAAGAAGTAGCACGTATTAAGCGCGAACAAGAGAAGAAAGAAGATAAACCTAAAAACACGAAAGTCATTTCTAAGAAGAATAAGAAAAAATAAGCATGATGAATTGGCCCGGGAAGTTATTTCCTGGGCTATATTTATATAACAAAAAGAACGTTTCTATCTGTCGTAAAAACGTTCTTTTTAATATGAATTAGAAAAATCTTAGTAAGACGATGCCTATGAAGATACATATGATTCCTAAAATCTTACGTACATTAATCTTGTTTTTCTTCGCACCTAAAATGCCGAAGTGATCAATTATGACACCCATTAACATTTGACCCAGCATGCCGACAATAGTCGTCAATGCAGCACCTAAATGTGGCATTAAAACAATATTCGCTGTGACAAATACCACACCAAGTACCCCACCAATAAAATAAACTGGTTTGATTTTACCTACTTCTGGTTCATAAGTTGATAATTTAAATGAACGATTTACAAACGCTGTAATGATAATTAATGCGATTGCCCCTACAGAGAATGAAATTAATGACGCAAATAACGAACTATGTACTTGTTGTCCCAACTGACTATTGATCGCAGTTTGAATCGGTGGTGCAAACCCAAAGATAAATCCTATGACTAACCATGGTAAGACTTTATTAGCTTTTTCTTCTTTAGGTTGATGTTTAACATAATTCATCACAATGATGCCAATAAATAACAATAAAACACCAATCAGCTTTAAGAATGTGAATGGTTCTATTTTAGCTCCTAACCAACCAAAGGTATCAATCATCACACCCATAATGATTTGACCAGCAATGGTTATAATGACTGTCAATGACGCACCTAGCCTTGGAAACAGTAATAGATTTCCTGTTAAGAATAAGACACCTAATAGTCCTCCAACGAACCACGTATAATTAAACGATTGACCAGAAAAGAAACTTAATGTGAAGTGACCAGGTGCAATAATCAAGTTTACAATGAATAAAAATAGAGCGCCGACTGAAAATGAGATTGCTGAAGAATAGAATGATGAATGTGTATAGCGTATTAGTTTTGTATTAATAGAAGTTTGTACAGGAACCACCATCCCTGCAACTAAACCCAGTAAAAATAAAAACAGCATGCGCGCCCTTCTTTCCTACAATGATTAAAATAGTATAGCATAACTCAAACCTATTAGAAATCTCTGTTGTGAAATCTTCAATTGTCTATTTTTCCAACAATTAAAAAAGCTGCCGATGCGGCAGCTCCCAATCATTCTTCTTATTTACTTACTAATGCTAAAATACCTGCAACAAGTATTAAAATACCAGATAAAATTCCGAATAAACCAATGAAAATAAAGTTTAGTACGCCTCCTATAACAAGTAAAACACCCATTAAGACACGTTTTTTATTACTTAATTCCAATTGCTTTATTGACAACGAGCCTCTGAACCCTTAACAAACCCAAAACTTGTCGAATGGTCGGCTTAATAGCTCACGCTATGCCGACATTCGTCTACAAGTTTAGTTAAGGGTTCTTCTCATTGATCAATAAATTTTCTCGGCATAAAAGCTTGATTTATTTTTGTGCATGCTGTTTCTCTTAAAGATTTTTTATTTGAACAACATAAAAATTTGATAGATAACTAAAATTACCAAGACTACATAGACATACTTACTAGATAAAAAATTCTCTAAGGCTTCTCTAAATTTCATGAATATATCTCCATTCTTTTTAACAAAGTTTATCGCAAGACTAACAAAAACTTTCAATGCTTTTATTTTTAATTTTAAGGGAAATTTTGAAGTTTCGTAAGATATTTATATAGTTTTGTATCCAAAATTCTTTATTGGCTCTTAAAACGTAAATGAGAGATAAAT
>NZ_PPRU01000056.1 GCF_002902285.1 Staphylococcus simulans
AAAACTAATTGTTTTAAAACGTCCTTAGGACGTTTGTTAATTTGGAATTAACGTTGACATATTGTCATTCAGTTTTCAATGTTCATTTAAAATAATAATGGTGGAGACTAGCGGGATCGAACCGCTGACCTCCTGCGTGCAAAGCAGGCGCTCTCCCAGCTGAGCTAAGCCCCCATTATACAATTAAGAGTCGGGAAGACAGGATTCGAACCTGCGACCCCTTGGTCCCAAACCAAGTGCTCTACCAAGCTGAGCTACTTCCCGTTATTAAATTATTAAATAATAAATATAAAATGGCGCGCCCGATAGGAGTCGAACCCATAACCTCTTGATCCGTAGTCAAACGCTCTATCCAGTTGAGCTACGGGCGCATGTTTTATATTATATATGGTGCCGAGGACCGGAATCGAACCGGTACGGTAATCACTTACCGCAGGATTTTAAGTCCTGTGCGTCTGCCAGTTCCGCCACCCCGGCATCATAAAATAAAAATGGAGCAGAAGACGGGATTCGAACCCGCGACCCCAACCTTGGCAAGGTTGTATTCTACCGCTGAACTACTTCTGCATGATTCAGTTATAATCGGAAAACTGATGAGCCATAGAGGATTCGAACCTCTGACCCTCTGATTAAAAGTCAGATGCTCTACCAACTGAGCTAATGGCTCATAGCTTTAAAATGGTGCCGGCCAGAGGACTTGAACCCCCAACCTACTAATTACAAGTCAGTTGCTCTACCAGTTGAGCTAGGCCGGCTATTTAAATGGTGGAGAATGACGGGTTCGAACCGCCGACCCTCTGCTTGTAAGGCAGATGCTCTCCCAGCTGAGCTAATTCTCCAAATATATATTGCCTGGCAACGTCCTACTCTTGCGGAACGTAAGTCCGACTACCATCGGCGCTAAAGAGCTTAACTTCTGTGTTCGGCATGGGAACAGGTGTGACCTCTTTGCCATTGTCGCCAGACAATATTTTAAATTATTTAATTATGTGCGTTTCAATAACTCACTTAAATTATTTTAACTTCTTTCGTTAACATTTGCAATAGTCAATTTTACACTCAGTTAAAATCTTTTTTACAAAATTGTAACGCGTTCTTTTTGACGACCCTTTAATTTTACTACATTCGGTCTTTTATGTCAACACTTATGTATCATCTTTTTTAAGAATTTATATTCATGCAAGATTGCTCATAAAACGTTGCTTTATTTCGTAGAACAATTAACAATTATACAGGGTTTTGAAAATTATGCAAGTGCTTTGCGAAAGTTTTTTAAAAGATATTTACATTTGCCGACCTCCCTCTCTTTTTATAAGAAATCATGTGCTTTTTGAGGCCCTTTATACATATAAAAGCAGGCGTGTCTTAAAAGGTGACACGCCTGCTTAATTATTCATTTTGTTAAGTACTCAGCTTATTTTTGACGCATGTATGGGAATAATAATACGTCTCTGATAGATGGTGAGTTTGTTAATAACATAACAAGGCGATCGATACCAATACCTAAACCACCAGTTGGAGGCATACCGTATTCTAATGCTTCGATATAGTCTTCGTCCATCTCGTGTGCTTCGTCATTACCTTGTTCTTTTTCTTTCAATTGCGCTTCGAAACGTTCTCTTTGGTCAATTGGATCATTCAACTCAGTGAATGCATTCGCATGTTCACGACCCACGATGAATAATTCGAAACGATCTGTGAAACGAGGATCTTCCGGATTTTTCTTAGCTAATGGTGAAATTTCAATCGGATGACCATATACGAAAGTAGGTTGAATTAATGTTTCTTCTACTTTTTGTTCAAAGAATTCATTTAAGATATGACCATATGTCATATGATCTGTAATTTCAATGTTATGTTCTTTAGCTAATGCACGTGCTTCATCATCAGATTTTACATCATAGAAGTTTACACCTGTTGCTTCTTTAACAGCGTCTACAATGTGTACACGTTTCCAGTCAGATTCTAAATCAATTTCATAATCACCGTAAGGGATGACTGCTGTACCTAGTACCGCATTTGAAATATGACGGATTGTACCTTCTGTAATATCCATAATGTCATGGAAATCAGCATATGCCTCATAAAGTTCAATCATTGTGAACTCTGGGTTGTGGCGTGTTGATACACCTTCATTACGGAATACACGGCCGATTTCATATACTTTTTCTAAACCGCCGACGATTAAACGTTTTAAGTGAAGTTCAATCGCAATACGCATATATAGCGTCGCATCTAATGCATTATGGTGTGTCACAAATGGACGTGCTGCTGCACCACCAGGGATTTGATGCATCATTGGTGTTTCTACTTCTAAGAAACCTTTGCTGTTTAAGTAATTACGCATTTCTTGGATGATTTTACTACGGTTGATAAATGTTTCTGTACTTTCTTGGTTTGTAATCAAGTCTAAATAACGTTGACGATAACGTTGTTCAATATCTTGAAGACCATGGAATTTATCTGGTAATGGACGTAATGATTTTGTAAGCATGATGAATGATTTCGCTTTGACGCTTAATTCACCTGTGTTTGTTTTGAACATAACACCTTCAATACCGATAATATCTCCTAAATCTGCCATTTTCCAAATATCAAATTGTTCTTCACCGACTTGGTCTTTACGGACATAAATTTGGATTTGACCAGATAAATCTTGAACGTGCGCAAATCCAGCTTTACCTTTACCACGTTTTGTCATTAAACGACCCGCGATTGAGACATGGCTTTCATCTTCTTTTTCGTGTAATTCTTCTTTAGAGAAAGCATCCCATTTTTCATGTAGTTCAGCTGCGCTCGCTGTACGGTCAAAGCGTTGGCCGAATGGATCAATTCCTAAATCGATTAATTCTTGTAATTTTTGACGGCGGACCTGCATTTGGTCATTCATTTCTTCTGACATGTTATCTCTCCTTATTAAGCTTCTTGTGTTGCTTTATCTGCAGTGATTTCTTTTTGGAAATTCTGCAGGATATCAATCATTTCTTGTTCTGTGTTGGCTTGGTTTAATGCTTTACGGGCTTTTCCGTTGCCTTTAACACCTTTTAGGTACCATGAAGCGTGTTTGCGCATTTCCATAACGCCAACCTTCTCACCCTTTAATTCTACTAGTCGGCGCAGATGTAATAAAGCAATTTCTACTTTTTCTTTCACTGTCGGTTCATCCATCAGCTCGCCTGTTTCTAAATAATGGACTGTACGGTAAATCATCCATGGGTTGCCTAAAGCTTCGCGCCCAATCATCACCGCATCTACGCCAGTTTCATCCAGCATTTTTTGCGCGAGTTCAGGGCTTGTCACATCTCCGTTGCCGATAACTGGAATATTAACCGCTTCTTTCACTTGTCTGATAATATCCCAATCTGCTTTACCTTCATACATTTGCACACGTGTACGGCCATGTAATGAAATCGCAGATGCTCCTGCACGTTCTGCCGCTTTCGCATTTTCCACTGCGTAAATATGATCGTCATCCCAACCAATACGCATTTTGCATGTAACAGGTTTATTGACTTTCTCAACAACTGCAGATACCATTTCATAAATCTTATTAGGGTCAAGCAGCCATCTTGCACCCGCTTCACAACGGATAATCTTATTCACTGGGCACCCCATATTAATATCAATAATATCAGCTGTTGTATTTTGATCAACATAAACTGCAGCTTCGACTAAACTTTCTTTCTCACCGCCGAAAATCTGCAACGATAACGGACGTTCATTTTCATCTATATACAACATATTCATTGTTTTCGGGTTATTGAATAAAATTGCCTTGTCACTGACCATCTCAGCGCAAACTAAACCCGCACCGAACTCTTTGACAGTCAATCTGAATGCAGAGTTGCACACCCCAGCCATAGGAGCGAGTACGACTCTATTGTCGATTTCTACATCTCCAATCTTCCACATAATTATTACCTCTCAATCTATCTCTTACGTTTATTGAACTTTTTTCACAGTTTCGTTAGGAACAGTTATATCTTTAATTTTGGTTTGTGTTCTTGGCTCTATCTTATTTGGTGCAATCTCTTGCAGCGGAATCAAGACAAAAGCACGTTCTGTCATTCGTGGATGCGGAATCGTCAAATCTTGTTCTTCAATGATTTGGTCACCATATAACAGGATATCGATATCTAAAGTACGCGGACCCCAACGTTCTTTACGTACACGATGCAGTTGCTGTTCAATCGCCAAGCCTCTTTCAAGGACGGCTTTTGGTGATAGTTCTGTTTGAATTTCCACACATAAATTTAAAAAATCCGGTTGATCGACATAACCGACAGGCTCAGTTTCATAAAATGATGAAACTTTCACTACTTTAATACCAGATTGTTCATCTAATAAACGTATTGCTTCTTTTAATTGGTTTTCTCGGTCTCCGACATTGCTGCCGAGTCCTAAAAATACATCAGTCATTTTGATTCACCCTTGTAATTTCCACACCTACGCCATCATAGTGACCTGGAATCGGCGGTACTTCTTTTGTTATACGTACTTTAGTTTCCAATACCCGATTATAGTGTGAATTTATACGATTTGCAATAAGTGCTGCGAGATGTTCGAGTAAATTTTTAGGTTCCCCTTCCATAATTTCTTTCACATCCGCATAGACTTCCGCATAGTTGATCGTATCTTCTACTTGATCGGACTTTCCTGCTTCAGTTAAATCAGTCGTTAATTCAACATCTACAACAAAGATTTGTCCAATTTCATTTTCTGCTGATATGACTCCATGATAACCATAAAATCTCATACCATTTAAAAATATACGATCTTTCATCGTTCAATCTCCTTTAAATAATCAATGCCATGTGCAATACGCGCATTGAGTTTTACATTATGTACACGTACCGCTTGCACACCTTTCATCACACCATAAGCAGTCGTTGCTGCTGTCATTTCATCACGATCTTCTGGTCCTTCGTCTGAACCCATCATTTCTTTGATGAAGCGTTTACGACTCGTCGCAAGCAATACTGGATATTCTGTCGCAACTAATTCATCCAGTCGCTCCATAACTTCTCGTTCTTCCAATCTCGTTTTCGCAAAGCCGATACCTGGATCAATCCAGATTTTATTCGTCGCAACCCCTGCTGTTTCTGCACGATGTGCTTGTTTTAATAAATAAACTAGCATTTCATCCATGACAGGATCTTCACGTTGTCCATCTCCATTGTGCATCAAGACAATTTCAGCATCGTATTGTGCAACGACTTCAAACATTTTAGGGTCATATAAACCTGCCCATTGGTCATTAATCATTGTTGCACCAGCCTCTAATGCTGCTTTCGCAACTTCACTGCGAAACGTGTCGACAGACAATTGCACATTAAATTCGGAGAGTGCTTTAACAACTGGAATGACGCGTTCTAATTCATCTTCTAATAACACTTCACTGTGCCCTGGTCTTGTGGAAACACCGCCGATATCTACAATGTCGACACCTTCATCCATCATTTCCTTCACACGTGCAACCGCCGCATCTACAGAATTGTATTTGCCGCCGTCAGAAAATGAATCAGGTGTTACATTCAATATGCCCATGATTTTTGTATGTGCCATGTCTCTCTTCCTTTCATCATAACTGTGATACATTATATCAAAATTTTAACATATGACCGACCCCAAGCGTTCAAAAGGTGTTTGAAATGAAAAAACCGCCGTACCATTTCTCAAAAAGAGAAATGCGAACGGCAGTTCATCAATGTTTGACTTATTTACCTTCAAAAGAATATAAAGGTGTAGATAAGTAACGTTCACCATTACTTGGAAGTACAGTTACAACTGTTTTACCTTTACCTAATTCTTTTGCTTTTTCGATTGCCGCATAAATTGCAGCACCTGAAGAAATACCTGCTAAGATACCTTCTTCTTTAGCAACTCTGCGTGAAGTTTCCATTGCAGTTTCGTTGCCGATTTTAACAACTTCATCATAAATGTTTGTGTTTAATGTGTCAGGAACGAAACCTGCGCCTAAACCTTGTAATTTATGAGGGCCTGGTTCGCCGCCGCTTAAGACAGGAGAACCTTCTGGTTCGATTGCTACGATTTGAATGCTAGGGTATTTTTCTTTTAAGACTTTACCTACACCACTTAATGTACCGCCAGTACCGACACCTGCTAAGAATGCATCGATTGTACGGCCTTCGAATTGTTCTACAAGTTCAGGACCTGTTGTCAATTCATGGATAAGCGGGTTCGCTGGGTTTTCGAATTGTTGTGGTTCATAGTAACCATATTCTTCTTTTAATTCTTTTGCTTTTTTAATAGCACCTTTCATTGCTTCAGATCCAGGTGTTAATACAACTTCTGCACCGTATGCTTTTAATAAGTTACGACGCTCTTGACTCATTGTTTCAGGCATTGTGAATACAGCTTTGTACCCTTTTGCTGCTGCAACAAATGCTAAACCGATACCTGTGTTACCACTTGTAGGTTCGACAATTGTATCACCTGGTTTGATTTTTCCTTCTTGTTCAGCACGCTCGATCATCGCTAAAGCGATACGGTCTTTTACTGAACCACCTGGGTTTTGATACTCTAATTTAACATAAACATCTGCAGCATCTTCTGGTACGATATTGTTCAATTTAACTACAGGTGTATCTCCAATCAGTTGTACAATGTTATCTACGGGTTTATTTGCCATAAAAAAACGCTCCTTTATTCTTAAAAGATATTTAATTAAGTCACCAGAACCTCATTAATAATACCCCGAAACAATTCAATTCTGATGCTTAGTCATGCCATTATTTCTATTAAACCTTATCTATTTCATCGGATATTATTATTTTATCAGATTTATACATTGTTCCACAAGTTCATTGTCTCTATTCTTTATTATTTCCTCTTTTCCCATAAAAGAAACGTCTTACACTGTGATTCGTTACAGTAAAAAAGCGAGACGTCTGATCGTCTCGCTTTTCAATGTGTTTATTTAGCATGCAATTCTTCGATTAAACCTTTAAGTTCCGCTTCACTATAGTGATATTTCGTACGGCAGAAATGACATTCTGCTTCTGCACCATGGTCTTCATCAATCATGCTTTGAATTTCAGCTTCACCTAAGCCTTTAATCGCATTTAAGAATTTTTCATGACTGCAGTTACATTCGAATTTCACGGGTACTGTTTCTAAGAATTTCACATGTTCTTTACCTAAAATCTCAGTCAACAGTTCTTCTGGTGATAATCCTTGATCAATCAATTGAGATACTGGTGTCATATGTGTGATGGCTTGTTCAACTTTTTCAATTGTCTCTTCTTTCGCATTCGGCATGACTTGAATAATAAAGCCGCCTGCTGCTTTGATAGAGTTATCTGGATTTACAAGCACACCTAAACCAACAGATGATGGGACTTGTTCACTTGTCGCATAGTAGTATGTGAAATCTTCACCTAGTTCACCTGACACAATCGGGCTTGAACCAGAGAAGTAATCTTTCATCCCTACATCTTTAACAACTGTTAATGTACCGTTTGTACCCACTGCACGTTTCACATCTAATTTACCTTGGTCATTTAATGGGAAATGTGTTTGTGGATTCGTAACGTATGCGCGTACGTCGCCTTTCGCATTCGCATCTGCTACAATACGTCCGATTGGACCTTGGCCATCTACAGTGACAGTTAATTTTTGGTCACCTTTCAACATGGCACCCATCATAACAGTTGCTGTCATTGTACGACCTAATGCTGCTGATGCTGTCGGCCATGTGTAATGTCTTGTTTGTCCTTCTTGCACTGCATGAGTCGTTACCGCTGCATACGCACGGATATCTCCATCAAATGCCAGTGCTTTTACTATATAGTCTTGAGTCATATCTTTTTACGCCTCTTTCTTTCACTTAATTTTCAACATTTATGATTTCATCGTTCAATTATTTTCGTTAAAAAATCTCTTTCTGCGTATTCCTAATGATAGCAGAAAGAGATTTTAATCTACATTATTTAGTTTCAGACAATAGAATCGTCTTATTTATCGTTTCGATGGTCAGAGTCATCTTTGTCTTTAGCTTCATGTGGTGTGTCATCTTCAGCTGCTTCATCAGAATGTTTCGTTTCTTGATGTGCTTCTGATTCTTTTTGACGTTTTTCTTGCTCGTCTACTTCAGCCTCTTCTTCTTGATATTCCTTGTCCTCTTCACGGACTTCTTCAAGGATTTCATCATAAGATTTACCGAATTTACCTTCTTGGAACTCTTCATCACCTTGTTTAACAACTTTCGCTTCATCATAGTTCACTTCAGGTAATTTACCTTCGTAGAATAATGAATGGATTTGTTCACGTACTAATGTTTCTTCTGTCAACAATGTCTTAGCGATAAGTTTAAGTTGATCTTCATGTTCAAGTAGGATTTGTTTACAACGTTCATATTGTTCTTTGATGATGCGTTGTACTTCTTTATCGATTTCATAAGCGATTTGACCAGAGTATTCTGGTTCGCCTTGCATATCTTTACCTAAGAACACTTGACCGCCGCTCTTCGTAAACTGCATTGGTCCGAGTTTCTTACTCATACCGTATTCAGTTACCATTGAGCGCGCAATTTGTGTTGCACGTTCGAAGTCGTTTGATGCACCTGTAGACACTTCATTGAAGTTGATATCTTCAGATACACGACCACCGAGCAAGCCGCAAATCTTATCAAGCAATTCTGGCTCTGTCATTAAGAAACGATCTTGTTTTGGTAACATCATCGCATAACCGCCAGCTTGTCCACGCGGTACGATTGTAACTTTGTGTACCACTTCAGCTTCATCAAGTACCATACCGATAATTGTATGTCCTGCTTCATGGTGCGCGACGATATTACGTTCTTTCTCAGAAATAACACGAGATTTCTTAGCTGGACCTGCGATAACACGGTCTGTTGCTTCTTCAATATCTCGCATGTCGATTTTCTTCTTACCGTCACGAACTGCAACTAACGAAGCCTCGTTCAGCAAGTTTTCTAAATCGGCACCAGAGAAACCTGGTGTTCTTTGCGCAACTGCTTTTAAGTCTACTGTTTCATCTAATGGTTTGTTTCTGGCATGTACATATAGAATCGCTTCACGGCCTTTAACATCTGGACGACCGACTTGGATTTGTCTGTCGAAACGACCTGGACGTAATAACGCTGGGTCAAGGATATCAGGACGGTTTGTTGCCGCAATCATGATAATACCTTCGTTTTCGCCGAAGCCATCCATTTCAACTAATAATTGGTTCAATGTTTGTTCACGTTCATCGTGACCGCCGCCGACACCGGCACCACGTTGACGACCTACTGCGTCAATCTCATCAATGAAGATGATACAAGGTGCGTTTTTCTTCGCGTTATCGAATAAATCACGAACACGGCTGGCACCGACACCGACGAACATTTCAACGAAGTCAGAACCACTGATTGTGAAGAATGGTACGCCTGCTTCACCAGCTACGGCACGGGCAAGCAATGTTTTACCTGTACCTGGAGGACCGACTAAGAGTACCCCTTTAGGGATTCTTGAACCCATATCTTTGAATTTCTTATTGTCTTTTAAGAAGTCGACAATTTCGATTAATTCTTGTTTTTCCTCGTCTGCACCGGCTACGTCAGAGAAACGTACACGACGTTTTTGGTTGTCGTACATTTTAGCTTTGGATTTACCAAAGTTCATCATACGACCGCCGCCTCCGCCGCCTTGCGCTTGACTAAGGAAGAATATGAATAATAAAGCAATAACCAATACTGGAATCAATGTTGAAAGAATACTAACAAATACGCTTTGTTTTTCTTCTTCTTTAACTGTAAATTTTAAATCTTTTTGTTTTTGTGCTTCACCTGTGACTTTTTGTAAGTCTTTTTCGTTATTATATAGCATCGTTGAAGAATAATCTTCACCGTTCTTGGTCTTTCCAGTGATCATATAAACGTTCTGCTCAGGCTGAACTTCGATTGATTTCAAATCGCCTTTTTCAAGTTTTTCGAAGAACTGTGTATATGATAGTTGTTTCGGCATATTGCCGTTACCATTCAGCCAGGAAAATAAACCGAATATAAAAACGCCAATGATTGCGATTACAAGCACATTGCGAAAAGCTTTCTGCATGCGTTTTTTCCTCCTACTCCAATAATAAAACTAACAAAAATTGTAACACAATATAACTTTTAATGGCTAGTATTTCAACTTTGTAGAAAAAGTAAGCCTACTATAGTATTCATTTGTCGATTATTTTTGATAAATCTCTGGTTTCAATGTTCCGATGTATGGCAAGTTACGGTAAAATTCCGCATAATCCAAGCCGTATCCGACTACGAATTCATCTGGGATTTTTCTGCCTACATATTTTGCTTCGATATCTGCTTTACGACGGTTTGGTTTATCTAGCAATGTGACGATTTCTAAAGAATTCACACGACGAGATTTCAATAGTTCAGTAATTGATTTCAAAGTTGTACCCGTTTCTAGAATATCTTCTACGATTAATACATCTTTATTCTCAATGGAGCTGCCTAAATCTTTTAAGATTTTAACTTCTCCTGTAGATTCTGTACCGCCGTGATAGCTTGATACATCCATAAAATCAATTGCTAAATGTGTATCGATGCGTTTGATTAAATCTGACATGAACATTGCTGAACCTTTTAAAATGCCTACACAAACAAGGTCTTTATCGGCATAATCTTCTGTGATTTTTGCTCCCAGTTCACGGCAGAGTTGCTGGATTTCATCTTCCGTCATCAATATTTCTTTTAAATCTTCCTTCATTTCGGCTACACTCCTAAATTTATTATCTCTAATTTCCCTTCATAATCTGCCGCAGTGTACAACGTACCTACTGCAATAATCTCCCCTTGTTTATTAAGCAATATGGGCAATCGCTCACGTTCAAATTTAGGAACTTTGCGATTGATCATTAAGCGGTTGACTTTCTGATGGCCTTCTTTGTTTGGTAGTACGAAGCGATCTCCCGATTGTCTCGAACGTATTACCATTGGGAAGTCCGAACCCTCAATATCATCATGAACTATAATGCGGTATGTACCATAATCATAATAACCTGGTTGTGTAATCCGCTGTGGTGTCGTCTCGTTTTTTGTACAACCCATTATTATAAATTTATCATACACAATTTGAATATTCCATTTATCTGTCGCATAAATTATCGCTTGAGATTGAGAATTTTCAATTTGCGCAAACCATTCTTTATACGCTTGTTCAGAAATGGGAGCGCCTGATACATAAGCCTCAAGCAATTGATCCAGCACGATTGTTTTTAACGAATGCGACAATCTATTGAATGCAGTACGGTCTACCCGAATCATTTCTGACTCGTGCGCAACATGTTGGTTGATAAAATCATCTGCTGCTTGATGCAGTAAATCGAATTGCTCATCATGCCAAGCTTTCAACTTTAACAACTGCGCAGTATCTAAGTGGTCATTCGCATCTATGGCTGGAAAAATGCGATTACGAATATCGTTACGTACATAATGATTATCTTGGTTAGACACATCTTCAAAATACGGCACCTGATACTCAGCTTGATACGCTTTAACAGCTTGTTTATCGGTATGCAGTAAAGGTCTGACTAAGCGATAACCGCTTCTCTCCTCTACTCCCTGCATCCCAAGTCTGCTTCTTGTAGACCGTCCTGTCATAAGACGATAGAAAATCGTCTCTAACTGGTCATCTAAGTGATGTGCTGTCAACAAAACACTAGCACCTAATGCTTTCATTTCAGACTCAAACCAAGCATAGCGCTTTTGACGTGCATCTTGTTGAATGCTCTTACCTTTATTAGTCAATGCGGATAAATCCAATTCGTGGGTGCGAAGCGGGATATGATGTTGCTGGCAATAACGTTCTAAGAAAGCCGCTTCTTCTAAAGAAGCCGATCTGATTCCGTGATTGACATGCAACACGGTCAGTTGGCGATATGTATGATGATAGTGTGTGGTCAACATATGTAATAATACCATGCTGTCGACACCTGTGGAAACCGCTAATGCAAGATGGTCATTTTCAGACCAGCCTTCTGTATAAATATTCATATCCTCACCTCGTCCTCATTTGAAATATACGCATGGATAAAATTTCAGACAAAAATAAAAGAGACTGTTCCCTTCGAAACAGTCATCTGCTTTATGTTGAATTATCGTCTTGAACCTCTTCCGCCGCGTCTTGATTCAGCTTGGCGTTTGATAGACGTCATTTTTTCTTCGCTATCTTTTAAGAAGTTGCTTAATTTCTTTTCAAAGTCTTCTGGTTTGTTATGTGATGGTTTGCCATGACCACCATGGCCGCCTCTATGATGTTGTCTTTTCGGACGATCTTTCGCTTTTTTAATTGAAAGACTGATTTTACCGTCGTCAGCAACAGATAGTACCTTAACTTCTACTTCATCTCCAACAGACAAGTGATCTTCCACATTTTCAACATAATTGTCTGCAACTTCACTGATGTGAACTAAGCCACTTTTCCCTCCAGGCAATTCTACAAACGCACCAAATTTTTTGATACCAGTGACTTTCCCTTTAAGCTTGCTTCCTACTTCGATTGACATATCCTAAATAAATCCTCCGATTTCTTTCAATTTTACTTAACTCTATTATATGCTTGTTGTGCTAATTTAACAATGGCATATCAGTTAAAACAGTTAGATATTATACTTTTCTTACATTAAAAACACATTAGACGTTATTTTCCTTCTTTTTTCTTCTCTTCAGGTAATTTAAAAATGACTTCCCCATCATTACTTAAATAATAATCGTCACGTGCGACTTTCTCTATATACTCTTTGTTATTCAAATTATTCAATTGTTCTTTCAAAGCAATTTCTTCATCCTGCTGTTTTTGGAACTTTTCTTCTTTTACTTTACGTTCCTGCGCATCTTCAGCATTGCTTCTTGTTTGAGAGATAACCATGACAGAAAGGACGATAATGATTGCGAGTAAAATCCCCGCAAAGAGCATAATACGACGTTTAACCACACGCTTTTTCATTTCGCGCTGTCTTTTTCTTCGGTTTTCGTTCTCGATATACCTGTTTTCCATATGCTCTACTTTTCTAGCCATGGTATGTCACTCCTTAGTCATTCTCATTAATACGTTCTTCTTTCACTAATTCATACATGCCTTTCGCATTCTCTTTCGACGCATGTTCGCTTAATCCAGTGACACGAATTGTAATCACACGTTGTCCGAAACGAATGACGATTTCATCACCGATTTTGACATCCGTACCTGCTTTAGCTGTGTTGTTATTCACTTGAACACGGCCTTGGTCACTGACTTCTTTCGCAAGTGTACGGCGTTTGATTAAACGAGATACTTTTAGATATTTGTCTAATCTCACGTTATTCCCCTTCTTTCTTTTCCAACAAAGCTTTTAATTCCGCTTCACTATAGTCTTTATTTTTGACTTCATCATACAACGTCATAAAATGGTCTGCAAATACTTTCTCAAATTTCACACGCGGCGTTTTGCCTTCTTTCGCTTTTGCTTCTGACCAAATACCTTTTAAGTCTTCGATATTTTCTGCTTTTGCGTCCGCAAACACATGCGGATGACGTCGAATCATTTTATCATTTAAACTTTCAATCACTTCAGTGATATCAATATAACCTTCTTTTTTGCCGATAGCCGCATGCAACAGCACTTGCAACAAGATATCGCCCAGTTCTTCAATCATATGCCAGTCATCTTCATGATCGATGGCTTCAAATAATTCAAATGTCTCTTCTAAAAGATAACGTTTCAATGTTTCGTGTGTTTGTACTTTATCCCAAGGGCAACCTTTATCATCATCTACTAACGTATCAATCACTTTAACCGCATAATCAAAATCACCATGCATTAAAGTTTCATCTTCAATACGCGGAATAAAGACGCTTGTTAAATTACTGAAGATATCATGACGATCTAATTCGTATAGAGGCGTCTCAATTAATGTCGCTCCTGTGTTACGGGCGCCATCTACAATATAAACGCTATAATCATCAGGATAACGCTCCATCAATGTCAGCTTTAAATCTCCTGCTGTCATTGCGCTATACACTTGCGTGATCAACGTATGCGTACGGATATTCAGCTGTTCTGCTTTTAAAGCTGTTCCATCTAGTAAAGTGAAGCCTTCATTTGGGTCCACTTGTACCGCTTCAAACACATCATCAATGAAACTTTTACCGCCAAGCACTTTCACTTCAACCTCTGGATGTGACTGCGCATAGGCTGTCAGCAACGCTGTTGTCGTTTCAGCCACACGCGGATGACCTGGCACCACATAAACGACATTTTCTTGTTGTGCCGCTTCAATTAATTGATCAACAATCGCTTGGTACACTGCTTCAAACGCATCATGTGCTTCATATACTGGGTCAAAACTTGACCACTCTAATTGCGGTACTTCTGTTTTTAGCGCCTCAACCACAGGATGATCTAGTGTACGTGCATAAATATGAGTTTGCTGGGTCAAATAGCGGTAAATCCCTAAAGGCAATTCATCTAAACCATAGTTGCCTAAACCTACAATTGTAATGGTATGACTCATCATTTTCGTCCTTTCTTCAAACGGTATAATTTATCTCCGAACGGCATATGCTGCAATTCACGATAAGTTAATAAATTCAATGTCGCAATCGCGATAATAACCACCGCAACACCAACGAGCGCCGCAAGCAGTAATTCTACCATACCTGTTAAACGCCCTTCTGTCGGTGTCATCCACATAATCAGCTGTACTGCCGCAGTCATCGCAACGACTGTCACAAGCAGCTTCGAGACAAAATTACGCATGTGACGCAAGCGATAGAATTGTAACGTTCGCCACTGCAAGATAAACGCAAACAAACATAATGACAGTACCGTACTGACACTTGCCCCGATAATACCGATGTTCGGAATCAATACAAAATTCATTATTAATTTTATAACTGCACCTAAGCCGAAAGCAATCAGAATCAAACGAGATTGTCTGCGTACTTCTAACAAAGCAATATTCACCATAATCAACGAAACACAAATGACCGTCAACATATAAATAACGAGCGTAGCGGTTAAGACATCATTTTTAAAGAACACACGGTTCATTAAAGGCAATAAATTCATTAATCCTGCGCCCGCCGCAACACTGATAGTCATCGTAATCTTCAACGTCGCATCCGCATATCGGTTCATACGTTCAAAGCGTTGTTCCGCAAACGCATTGGTTAATAAAGGAATCAACACAAAACAAAATGTTGTCGTCACAATTAAACCGATTTGAATAAAAGATGCGCCACGGTCATAAGTCCCTTTTTGCACAATCGCTTCTTTAAACGATAAGCCATAATACTGCAGGGTGCGAATCACTGAGAAACTGTCCATCAATTGCCACGTCGTCACAATAAGGTGACTCGCTGAAAAGATAATAATCGCTGCAGTCAAACGTTGCCATACGACTTTAGTCATCTCATCTTCACGCAAGGCAAACTCAAATTGAAACGGTCGTTTCACACTTAAGAAGATAGTAGCCGCTAAGAAGCCTAAAGCTGAAGCTAAGATGGCCCAAGTTCCTACTCGATAAATCGACCAATCCAACTGAACAAACACTACAATCAACACCAAGATAATACCGACACGCACAATTTGTTCAATGACTTGTGAAAAAGCCGGCGCATCCATTTGTTGACGTGATTGGAAGCTGCCACGCAAGACACCTAAACAACCGACGACCAAGAAACTGCAACTCGCCATACGGATCATCGGTGTCAGATGCATATCACCCATCAGATGAGCAATGACAGGTGCCAAAATGAAGATCAACGCAAATAAGATGAAACATACACCTTGTATACCAATCATGACATGACTGATTTTACGATGCGTCCAATGTGCACCGAAGTTTTGCGTCACTGCACTCGGTATCGCATTCATCGATAAAATCGTCGCAAGCGACAAAAATGGATATACTTGTTGGTACGCATATAGCCCCGCATCACCGAGTACGTTTTGGTATGGAACACGATATATCGCACTCAGTATTTTGACCATCACTAACGCCAAAGTCAGAATGACGACACCGCTGAAGGCTGATTTACGCTTCATCTGGAATGACCATACTTTCTTCTAAAGCTTTCATCAAGAATTTCAAGCGGTCAAACCACGCACCTGCTTTTTTATTTTTCATAAGTGTCACAGTCATCGCACCTTCAGACACACCAACTTTCATATCTCTGCCAAGCGGCAACGTCTGTTTAAAGAGTGCTTCACCATTGATATCTTCTGTTCCTTTTTCAGATAGATAAATTTCAATCGCTTTGCCTGTATCTTTAATTCGCGTTACGCCGACATGTAGGGCATGAATACGGATTTCAACGATGTCTAATAGACGTTCTACTTCAACCGGATAATCGTTGAAGCGGTCGATAAGTTCATCTTTGATATCCATTAACTCATTTTCAGTTTCAATCTGACGTAATTTCTTATAGATTTCAATTTTCGATTGTTCATTCGGTATATAAGATGTCGGCAAGTACGCATCAATATTCAATTCAATTTCAATTTCTGGTGTTTCACTTTCTTGTTTAATACCACGTTTTTCATTAACCGCTTCTTCAAGCATTTGTGAATACAAGTCGAAGCCGACAGAATCGATAAAGCCGTGTTGTTGTTTCCCTAATAAATTACCGGCACCACGGATATTCAAGTCACGCATCGCTATTTTGAAACCACTGCCGAGTTCAGTAAATTCTTTGATCGCTTGCAGGCGTTCTTCTGCAGTTTCTGACAATACTTTGTTTGTCGGATGTAAGAAGTAAGCATAACCAACACGAGAAGAACGACCCACACGTCCACGCAATTGATAGAGTTGGCTCAGACCGAAGCGATCTGCTTCTTCAATAATCAACGTGTTCGCATTCGGCACATCGACACCTGTTTCAATAATTGTCGTCGTCACTAAAATATCGTATTCGCCATTGACGAAACCAATCATCGTATCTTCTAGTTCACGTTCTGTCATACGGCCATGTGCCACTCCAATGGTCGCATCTGGCATCAACATTTGAAGCTGTTCTCTCTTTTCGTAGATGGATTGTACACGGTTGTATAGATAGAACGCTTGACCGCCACGCGCAAGTTCACGCTCCAAAGCTTCTTTGATAAAGTTCGTGTTTTGTTCTAACACGTAAGTTTGGACTGGGAAGCGGTTTTCTGGTGGTGTTTCAATCACAGACAGGTCACGTACCCCTAACATACTCATATGGAGTGTTCTTGGGATCGGTGTAGCTGTTAAAGTTAAAACATCCACATTCGTTTTCAGTGTTTTAATTCGTTCTTTATGACGAACACCAAAGCGTTGTTCTTCATCGACAACTAATAGACCTAAATCTTTATACTTCACATCTTTTGCGAGTAATTTATGTGTACCCACCACGATGTCGATGGTACCGTCTTTTAAACCTTGTTTCGTTTCTTTGATTTCTTTAGGTGTACGGAAGCGGCTCATCAATTGAATATTTACCGGGAAATCTTGCATACGTTCCAACAACGTTTCATAGTGCTGTTGCGCTAGAATAGTCGTTGGTACTAAGAAAGCGACTTGTTTCCCTTCCATGACTGCTTTGAAAGCTGCACGTAATGCCACTTCGGTTTTACCGTAACCGACATCACCACATAACAAGCGGTCCATTGGACGTTCTTTCTCCATGTCTTCTTTGATTTCATCAATAGATTTGGCTTGGTCCGCTGTTAAATCATAAGGGAAGTCCATTTCGAATTCGTGTTGTTGTTCTGTATCCGGTCCGAATTGATGCCCTTCTGCCATCTCACGCTCACGATACAGTTCAATAAGTTCATCCGCAATATCTTCAACACTCTGTTGAACTTTGGCTTTGGTTTTCTTCCACTCTGTACCGCCAAGTTTATTTAATTTAGGCGTTTTATCTTCTGATGCCACATATTTTTGAACTTGATCCATTTGATCAACCGGCACAAAGAGTTGGTCTGTTCCCTTGTATTGAATTTTAATATAGTCTCGGTGTACATCACCGACTTCAAGCGTTTCAACGCCTAAATAACGCCCTACACCATGGTGCACATGAACAACATAATCGCCGACTTTCAAGTCTTGATAAGATTTGATGCGTTCTGCGTTAGTCATCGTCGGTGTACGTTTCTTCGCTTTTTTCTGTTTAGATTTAAACAACTCGCGTTCTGTCACGACCGCAAGCGACATATAAGGCAACTCAAAGCCTTCAGATAGACTGCCTTCGACAATAACTGCGTGTCCACCTTGAATATTCGCACTCGCACCCGCTTCTACAATCGGAATATGCATTTCATTCATCATGGCTTTGACACGTTCTTTTTTCGTTTCTGTTTCGACTAGTACCACAACCGTATAACCGTTATTGATATAACGTTGGAATTCAGAACGCATAATGTCATATTGGCCATAGAATTGTTGGACAGGTTTACTTGAGAATTTGATAATGTGATCTAATTTCACTGGCATACTTGCGGTAAACAGTGTGAAATAAGTGATGTTACGTGTTTTAATCAAGTTTTCAAAGGCATCATCGTCTAAGAAATATTGACCGATAAACCCTTTACCGCTTTCAATCAACTGCTGCATAAAGTCATTGACTTCAGACATCAATGTTTCTTCTGTATCTTTGACACGGTTATATTCATCAACGACGATGATCGCATTATTACTGATGTAATCGACCAATGTCGCAGGTTGTTCGTACATAAAAGCGACCAATCTACGAATCACTTGGTGGTCAATAAAGTTCGTATCAAATTGTAAGAAGCTTTCATACGTATCTTTGACATCTTGACGTACAGCTTTTTCAATTTTAGGACGTGTTGTTTCATAAGCCGTTTTAAGTTCTGTTTTAATACGTTTCAAGACGTCCTCTGTGATGATATAGTCACTTGCTGAAGTGATATGAACATCGTCTTGGTTTGCTTCTGAACGTTGGCTTTCCACATCAAATTGACGAATTGAATCCACTTCAGTATCGAAAAGTTCAATACGTACAGGTTCACCAATCAATGGATAAATGTCAATGATGCCCCCACGAACTGAGAATTCACCGATATGTGACACGACACTTTCTCTGCGATAACCCATATTAACGAGTTTGTTGAAGAATGCATCGACATCAATGTCATCTCCGACTTTCAAAGTGATTTGGTGGTTTTGCCACATCTCTACAGGCGTCTGTAGTTTTTTTAGGCCGTTCAAAGGTATGATAAAGAACCCTCGCTGGCCTTGTGCTAAGGCAGTAAGGGTGCGCACACGTTCGCTCATCAACTGCGGACTTTGTGTGGAGAATTCTTCAGTCATGATGTCTTGAAGCGGATATTTGTATATGTCTTCTGCGTCGATATACTGTTGTAAGTCTGCTTCTAATTTATCTGCTTGGTATAAGTTATTTGTCACCACGACCATCGGGCGATTTGAAGACAGATATTTTTCTGCCATTACTGTCGCTTTCGCTGCACCGGATAAGCCAGTGACTAAGACATTTTCATGTCCAAATACATCGTTTAACTCTTCATATCGTTTATCTTTATTTAAATAATCTGTAATTATTGATTTCACTTAGCCTCACCATTATATTCATTCATCACATGGTCGAAACGCGAACTCGCGATAAAATCTTCCACCGCATGTGCAGAATGTTCTATTACTTTTTGCATTGTTTCCATTTCTTGTTTTGAGAATTTCTGCAAGACATAATCTGGTACAGACATACCGTTGGTCGGTCTTCCGATACCGATACGGATACGTTTGAATTGATCTGTACCAAGATGTTGAATAATCGATTTCATACCATTATGACCGCCGGCACTGCCCTTTTGACGTAAACGGACTTGTCCTTGTGCTAAATCCAAATCATCATAGAGCACTAATAAGTCTTCAACATCTACATTATAGTAATCCATTAACGGACCGACAGCTTCTCCTGATAAGTTCATCAAAGTCATCGGTTCAATGAATAATACTTTGTCACCTGCGACACGTTCAATCGTATATGCGCCACGGAATTTTTGTTTATCTAACTTTAATTGATTAGATTCCAATAAATAATCTATTACTTCAAACCCGATATTATGTCTGGTTTGTTCAAATCGTTTACCGATATTGCCTAATCCGACAATACACTTCATGCTTTTCTGCCTCCATCTCTTCTTTTCTTTTGATTTGGCATCGGTCATCTACACCGATGTCTATGTATCGCTTTATTCCCTATATTAACACAAATCAGGATAAACCCTGACACGTAAAGCATGTAATATGACGCAATAAAAAAAGCCGATCACACAAAAATGTGAACGGCACAAATATAAGAAAAAATTATTCTTCTTCTTCGTCTTCTTTGTTTTCTCCAACAACTTCTGGTTCTGGAGTATCAGCGTCGCCTGCTTCAACTTCTTGGATTTCTTCTTCGCTTGGTCCTTGAGTTGGAGGTGTTACAGTTACAACTGTATCTTCAGGGTCGTTTTCGATTGTGAAGTCGCCTGTTACTTTCAAGTCTTGAACTGCGATAGTGTCACCGATTTCTAATTCAGTGATATCTGCTTCAAGATATTCAGGAATGTTATCTGGAGTTGCAGTAACTTCAACGTAGAATAACGGTTGGTCAACTACGCCGCCTTCTTTAGCGCCTACTGCTTCACCAACTAAGTGTACAGGTACTTCAACAGTACGTTCTTCAGTCATGTTGATTGCTAAGAAGTCGATGTGTGTAACTTGGTTTTTAAGTGGGTCGTATTGGTAGTCAGCTACCATTACTTTGATTGTTTTAGAACCTACACCTAAGTCAATAACACCGTTACGTCCAACTTCACGGATAACTTTGATGAATTCTACTTCATCAACTTTAACTGATACGTTTTTTTGGCCGTAACCATACATAACTGCTGGTACTTTACCTGAGTTTCTGATTGCTGTTAAATCAGAACGTCTTTGTTTACCTTGACGGATAATAGACTTTAATGAAGCCATTTCCTTTTTCCACCTTTCGTATATGAGATATCAGATCGTTGCTTATAATAAGCGTTCAATAGTCAATCTCTCCGGCACTTGCCCATCGGTTGTTTGACCGCTTGCAAGTGTTTGATATGTTCGTTACAGAAAGTCACGAACGGAATTATTATACACATTTTTACAAATTACGTCAACTGCTCATTTGATTTAATACCGTGAAAATGAAAAAACTGCAGCCAAAGACTGCAGTTTTAATCATTAGTCGAATAATACACTCACTGATTCTCTTTCGTAAACACGAACGATTGCTTGAGCAATTAATCCAGCAATTGATAATTCAGTTGTGTTTTCTGGTTTGCGACCATCGTCAAGGCGGATTGAGTTTGTCACAATCAATTCTTTGATTGCTGAGTTTTCAATACGTTCTTTCGCTGGTCCAGAAAGTACAGCGTGTGAACAACAAGCATAAACTTCTTTAGCACCTTTGTCTTTCAACGCTTGTGCTGCTAATGTGATTGTTCCAGCTGTGTCGATAATGTCGTCAATGATAATTGCAGTACGTCCATCAATATCACCTACGATATTCATAACTTCTGCAACGTTTGGTTTTGGACGACGTTTGTCGATAATTGCGATTGGTGTTTTCAAAATGTCTGCTAATTTACGTGCGCGTGTCACGCCGCCGTGGTCTGGTGAAACCACAACTGTTTCTTCTGGGTCGATATCAGGATTGCTCTTGAAGTATTCCGCAAGAATCGGTACACCCATTAAGTGATCGATTGGAATATCGAAGAATCCTTGAATTTGTGGTGCGTGCAAGTCTAAAGCGATCATACGGTCTGCGCCTGCTACTTGAATCAAGTTAGCAACTAATTTCGCAGTAATCGGCTCACGGCTGCGTGCTTTACGGTCTTGACGTGCATAACCATAATAAGGAACCACAATGTTAATTGTTGCCGCAGAAGCACGTTTACATGCATCTATCATAATCAACAGTTCCATTAAATGTACGTTAACTGGATAAGATGTAGGTTGGATAATGAAGACGTCGCAACCTCGGATACTTTCTTCAATATTGATTTGGATTTCGCCGTCACTGAAACGTTTTACCGAACATTTCCCTAATTCAATTCCAATGTTATCCGCTACTTCACGTGCAAGCGGCTCATTTCCTTTCAACGAGAAAATCTTTAAAGATGAATTTTTATATTCATTAGCTAACATTTATAGTCCTCCATTTATTTGCATTCATGCGTCGTTCAGGTCGAACTGATACATAACATCCTATTTAATTTTACTGAATTGGACAAGATACATCAATAGTTGTTAGTCGTTATTTTTATTTAAATAGCCTGGTTTTGTTGTTTGTCTTGCGCGTGCAAGGGCTAAACTGTCATTTGGAATATCGTCTGTAATCGTTGAGCCAGCGGCGATTAAGACACCATCACCGACTGTTACAGGTGCAACTAGATTTGTGTTGCAACCGATAAATGAATCTTTTCCGATAATTGTTTTAAATTTATTTTTACCATCGTAATTGACTGTAATCGAACCACAACCGACATTCGTACGTTCGCCGATTTCAGCATCTCCGATGTAACTTAAGTGCGATACTTTCGCACCATCTTTAAGTTCTGCTTTCTTCACTTCGACAAAGTTGCCGACTTTCACTTCATTACCTAAATGTGCGTTTGGTCTTAATTGTGCGAATGGACCTACTGTTGTATCATCGCCGACTGTCGCATCATTGACCACTGATTGTTTAATTGTCGTACGATTACCGATAGTACTGTTATTAACATCTGAGTATTGACCGATAACTGTATCTTCACCGATGACAGTGCCTTTACCTAAATGCACACCTGGTTCAATAATTGTATCCATACCAATTTGTACATCGGCTTCAATATACGTTGAAGCTGGATCAATTAAAGTGACACCATTACGCATATGATACTCATTCACTCGTTCACGATAAGCCGCTTCTGCTTTACTTAACGCAACACGGTCGTTCACTCCCATAATTTCATCAAAGTCATCTGTACGATAAGCGTCTGCGATTTTACCCGCTTCAAGCGCTAACGTAATGACATCTGGTAAATAATATTCACCTTGTGCATTATCGTTTTTAACTTTTTCTAATAACTCGAATAATAAAACATTATCGAATGCGAAAATACCTGTACTGATTTCATCGATTTCGCGTTCAGCTTCTGTCGCATCTTTTTGTTCTACAATTTTAGCCAAACGGCCATCTTGATCTCTGACAATACGACCATATCCGAATGGATTGTCAGCTGTCGCAGACAGCACTGTAACACCTGCTTGTTGTGCTTCATGGTAATCTGCCAAAGCTTTTAATGTTTCAGGTGTGATAAGCGGAGTATCGCCGCACACGACCAACGTTGTGCCTTCTTTACCTTTCAATTCATCAGCTGCCATTTTCACAGCGTGCGCTGTACCTAATTGTTCCTCTTGGAAACTATAAGATGATTGACTTCCTAAAGTTTCTTTCACACTTTCAGCACCGTGTCCGACGATTGTGACAATTTCATCTGTTCCTGCTTGTTTCACGCTGTCGACCACATGCTCAATCATACTTTTGCCCGCTACTTTATGTAGCACTTTGTAAAGTTTCGATTTCATTCTGGTACCTTTACCAGCTGCTAATACTACCGCATATCTCTGCATGACTGCGAACCCTCCAATAATTTTACACTTCGTTATTATTATAAATTAAGGTAAGTTGCACTTTCAAGACTCACCCTTACATCCGTTTGAGGAGATAAGCTGAACAAGTCCGTTTTATCATAGCATATCTTTTTAATATTTTACACAATATTGTTCGTCGATAAAAAAGACTCGTGTATTCAAGTTATCCAGCCCATCAAATGGTATAAAAAAACCTCGATCACATGACCGAGGGTTTAAAAGTTACATTTCTATCTTTAAGCTTTTAATTAAGCTTCTTCGTTATCATTATCTTCTGATTCTGATGGTTTCGCATTCTTATCTGGAATGACTTCATCAGTTTCATCATATACTTTCATCACTGCATCTTGAATTTCTTGTCTCATATCTGAATTAATCGGATGCGCGATGTCACGGAATTCACCATCTGGTGTGCGTTTGCTCGGCATTGCGACGAATAGACCTGAGTTGCCTTCAATTACACGCAAATCATGGACTACGAATGCGTCGTCTAGTGTGATTGACACTAGTGCTTTCATTCTTCCATCAGTTTGTATTTTTCTAAGTCTTACATCTGTCACTTTCATGTAGTGAGCCCCCCTAGTATATCTCTCTATTGTCTTATAGAAGCTTACAATATTTAATTAAAAATTATTTTCCTTTAACTTGAGCGATAACCTCAATCTCAACCTTTACGTCTTTTGGCAGACGCGCAACTTCCACACAGCTTCTTGCTGGTTTATGCGCATCGAAGTATAAGCCGTAAACTTCGTTGATTTCTTGGAAATCGTTCATATCTTTAATAAAGATATTTGCTTTAATCACTGAATCCATATCGGCACCCGCTTCTTGTAAAACCGCTTTAAGGTTTTCAAGTACTTGACGCGTTTGTACCTGTACTTCATCACTGACAAGTTCATTAAATTCATTTAGTGGAATCTGTCCTGAAGTGTAAACCAAATCATTCACGACAACTGCGTGTGAATAAGGGCCTAAAGCTTCAGGCGCTTTATTACTGTGAATCGTCTTCATGTTGTTGACCGCTCCTTTATGAGAATTTAGATAAAACATTGCCTTGTTCGACTTTAAAGTCCTGATTGTATTCATCTACATCAGACAGTCTTACCAAGGAAGTATAATCTTCAATCAATCTTTGTTTGACTTCTTTAGATTCTACAAGTACTGATACCCCCTTGACATGCGCTTTAAACTCATTCATTAAATTCATCACGCCATTTATCGAGCCGCCCGCGCGCATAAAGTCATCGACAATTAATACATTCGAATTTTCTTTTAATGTGCGTTTCGACAAGACCATTGTTTCGATCTTGCGCGAAGAACCCGATACATAGTTGATAGAGACTGTAGAACCCTCAGTTACTTTATTATCCTTTCGAATAACAACTACTGGTAAATTTAATACATTTGCTACGGCATTGGCAAGAGATATCCCTTTTGTCGCAATCGTCACAATCGCATCTAAGTCTTCATCCATATAAATTGTCGCAATCAAACGTCCAACTTTATTCAACAATTCTGGATTGCCCATCAAGTCGGATAGGAATAAATATCCACCTGGCAATAAGCGCTCTTTTTCTTGAAGATGTACAATCACTTCATCAATCACTTGTTCTGCTTCTTCTTTGCTCATTGTCGGACGATATGTCACACCACCGCTTGCACCTGCAGTCGTAATCACTGTACCCAGCTTTTCTTTATGCAAGGTTTCGCGAACAATGTGGATGTCCTCACTGATTGATGATTTCGCTTGTTTAAATTTCTTCACAAAATGCGTCAATGGTATCAACTTGTTTGGATGGCTCATCAAATAATGAGTCATATACACAATGCGTTCGCTTCGTTTATAACGCAAGAGAATCCTTCCTTTCTTAACCTAGTAATCTGACTAAATAAACCTCGTTACAGCACCCGTGAACCGCGTTATATATGTTTTGTGCTTGCTTATAATGTTTCGCTAAGCTATATACCGTCGGGCCGCTGCCGCTCATCAACGCGCCATCTGCACCACTGTTAAGCATATTTTGTTTCAGCTTTTGAATGTCTGGATGCATGTCCATGGAAATCGCTTCTAAGCTATTAGATAACGATGCACAGATTTGCTTATAATCTCCGTCTTCAATTGCTTTGATACATGCATCTGATTGTGTCGCTTGCTGCGGTGTTTCTTCAATACGCAACGCTTGAAACACACAAGGTGTTGAAATGCCGACGTTTGGCTTTGCGATGACTACCCAAGCTTTCGGTGGGCGTTTCAACAAGCGTACTTTTTCACCATGTCCTGTACATACCGCTGTTTTGCTGTAAATACAAAAAGGCACATCGGAACCGACCTGACTTGCCAAACGACTTAAATCATCTAAGGACAAACCAAGTTCAAATAACCGATTCATTGCACGCATTGTGGCTGCTGCATCAGCAGAACCACCGCCAAGGCCTGCTGACACTGGAATTTCCTTTTCCAGTACAATCGTCACACCTTGTTGGATTTGATATGTTTCTTTCATCAGCATTGCTGCTTTATACGCTAAATTCTTCGCGTTTTCAGGCACAAAATTATAATCCACTTGTACAACAACACGTTGATCTTCACGCTTTTCAACAGTAACGCGGTCATTCAAGTCCACCGTTGTCATTACCATTTCAACTTCATGAAACCCATCATTTCTTTTATAAAGTGCATCTAAAGTGAAGTTAATTTTGGCAGGTGCCTTTTCATATATCATCTTACCGCCCACCTTTACTGTTAAATTTGCTTTAGTTCAGAAATGTCTGCTTCGCCTATCAGGCGACGAGAGAGGTTCCCTCTTCTTTCACAGCATTAAAATGACGTTCATCATTTGCATTAGTGTTATTATAACACGAACATTACCATATATCACAGTGCTTAATGTTATGAAAATGAAAAAGTTTTAACTAAGTTGCGAAGATGTTTTATATTCACGCTTCGTAAAGAGATACTTGCTGTTACTCAACTTCATACCTATGCATACAAATTTAAAATTTACATAGGAATTCCAATTTTCGATTCACAAAGCAACCCGCACCATTACACAGCAAATAGCAAAACCACTACCACAAACTTAAAATTCTGTATAATGGCTAGCGCAATCTGTACAAGTATTCAGAAGACCTTTGAGATCTGAAGGTCCTCAAACCTAAAATAAAGCAAAATAAAAAAGAGGAATCCTGATTCAGGATTCCTCTTTTTTATACGAAGCATATAGCTTCAATGTTATGATATTCTAGTGTGCAACTGCATCCTGGTGATTTTCATCCACAAACGAAACTTGGACGTTTTCTGTCAACACATCAGTGTATGTATAAGATACACGTTCAAAGTTGTGTTTATCTTGGTCTAATTCAACAACGAATACCGCTGGATATGTTTCTGATAACACGCCGCAACGTTCGATTGTTTTTTTACGACCACCATTTGCTTTAAGTACAATACGGTTTCCTAAATGACACTCAAGTGCATTTTTGATTTCCCAAATTGATTTTGGCATATTGCTCCACCTCGCTACAAATTGTATTATAACACATTTATAGCGATTCAGTCAAATAAAATTTAAATTTTAACAATCGACGGGCAGCATGTCAATATTTTAAAACTCTAATTCCGGGAAATTTTTCAAGTTAGTGTACAAATTCGCAAATTCTTTAATAGATAATGTTTCTCCACGACGTCTTGGATCAACTCCACTCTCATCTAGCCAAGTTTTAATCTTGTCTTTCAGTTTTTTACCATCGAAAAATAAGCTTTGATAATTATTTGCGATTGTTTTTCGACGTTGGCTGAATGCTGCTTTTGTCATTTTAAAGAAGCGATCTTCATCGTCTACAGAGACAATCGGTTCAGTACGTTTCATCAGTTTAACCACAATCGAATCTACATTCGGAGGTGGCATAAAGACTGTTTTAGGCACAGTCAGTACTTTAGATGTTTCAGTATAATACTGCGCCACAATCGATAATGAACCATAAGCTTTCGTGCCGACAGCCGCATTTAAGCGTTCTCCGACTTCTTTCTGCATCATCACCACATAGCCATCAATCGGTAAAGACTGAGACATCAAGTTCAATAAAATAGGTGTCGTTATATAATACGGTAAGTTCGCAACGACCATAATCTTATCGCTGTCTGAAAAATGTGTTTGCACTGCATCTACCACATTTGCTTTTAAAATGTCTTCATTAATCACAGTCACATTGTCATAATCTGACAAAGTATCATCTAAAACAGGAATCAAGCGTTGGTCAATTTCAAATGCTACGACTTTTTTCGCATGTTTCGCTAATTGTTCTGTTAAAGACCCCATACCAGGACCGACTTCAATAACACCCGTTGTTTCGTCAATGTTGCTCGCTTCGATAATTTTATGAATAATATTCACATCAATTAAGAAGTTTTGACCTAAACTCTTCTTAAAATCGAATTGATATTTATCTAACAAGGCACGCGTACGTGTCGGTGTTGCTATATCTTTTTTCATCACTTACGTTTCACTTCCTTTATCTTCATTCAAAGCAGCTCTGACATCTGCTTCTGTATAACCAAACGCATTTAATTTCTTTAAAAGTTGTTTGCCGTTGGAATGACCAATATGTAATTTACGCCCTAATACTTCTCGTTTATGACGCGCATCAGGCCCGACAATTAAACCTAAATCAATCAAAACAGCTTTGCTGATAGATTCCATGCCTTCTTCAAAGGGCGAAGATACATGCATTAACGCTTCTCTGATGGCTTCAAATGAGGCATGTTCCACCCCGATTTTACCACGTTTATTTTTCGCTTGTTCACGATCAATATACGCATGTTTCACACCTGGTACATGATCACGAATCGTATTTCGAATTTTATCACCCGGGAAATCTGGGTCTGTTAAAACAATTACACCTCTTGTTTCTTGCGCATATCGAATCACACCTAACGTTTCTGCATTAATGGCACTGCCATTTGTTTCTATCGTATCGCACTCTACTGCACGTTTAACACGCTCTGTATCATCGCGGCCTTCTACCACAATAAACTCATTTATTTTCATCGCTTTCGTCACCTTTCACAGTGTTAACTTTAATACTATACCATATCTGTCAGCATGAAAAATAAAACATCGTCACGTTATATCGTATCTTGTTTAATTATATATTTTGACGTCCAAAGCCGAAATCTTTATTATTTACATTAAGATGGAAAACAACATGCGCTAACATGTTATCACTCTGGGCCCGTTAAAAAGAGATGGCGAATGTTATAGCTATTCAACCAAAGTTGGATGGTTATTTTTTATGCCTTTATTTCCTTTGTTGACTACTCACAAGGATTAAACCTATCATCGTCAAGAAGACCATAAGCATTCATAATCACTCATCGTGTATCCTCTCTGGAGTTGTGCATCATAGACATCAGCCCTTTGAATGGATTAGCCACCATCTATCCAACTTGCTTGAAAAGGTTACAATATGAACAGAGCTTATATTCTTATATAAAAATATGATTTTAATATCATAAAAATGATACATTCAAACATGACGAAAGCGCCCTTCTGATGTAGAACGGCGCTTTCTCTTTATATTATTGATTTAAGTTAAATAATCTTTCCGCATTTTCAGTCGTTTGTTTTGCAACTTCTTCGTAACTGATACCGCGTAATTCTGCGATTTGTTCCGCAACTAATGTCACGCGCATCGGTTCGTTACGTTTACCTCTATAAGGGTGCGGTGATAAATAAGGTGCATCTGTTTCTACTAATAGACGATCTAATGGCACATGTTTTGCGACTTCTTTAGGCTGTTTCGCATTTTTGAAAGTGACAGGTCCGCCTAATGAAATATAGAAGCCGAGTTTATTAATCACGACATCTGCGATTTCAGGTGAACCGCTGAAACTATGCATAATACCGCCAACTTCTTCTGCGTGTTCCTCCATTAGAATATCCACACAATCTTGTGTCGCTTCACGATTATGAATGACAATCGGCAAGTTCACACGTTTTGCGAGTGCGATTTGTTTACGGAACACTTCTTTTTGAACATCTTTTGGTGATTTATCCCAGTGATAGTCTAAGCCCATTTCACCGATGCCGATCACTTTAGGGTGCTCGGCTAATTTTTCAATCCATTGTTCACGTTCTTCTGTGTAATCAATCGCATCCACTGGATGCCAACCAATAATCGCATATAAGAAATCATATTGTTCCACAAGTTCCATCGCACGTTCAATCGTTGGTGTATCAAATCCAACGACAAACATGCGATCGACACCTGCGTTTCTTGCACGGTCGATGACTTCTTGTAAATCTTCATCATATTGTTCTGCGTTTAAATGTACATGTGTATCAATTAACATGATGTGTACTCCTTTCATTACTGCTTTTCTCAGTGTTCATACACTATGATTATACCCATTCTTTCTATGAAACATTTCAAAGTATGATTTAGCGTCAAAGAAGCGGCTCAAACAGCATTCGCTGCAAGCCGCTTGTCTTGATTGTTCAATTATTTAATCACTGCACCGTTAGGAATCGCATTCGGCAAGCTGACCAGTGTTAAGACACCGTCTTTTTCTGCTGATAGAATCATACCTTCTGATTTACGGCCCATTAATTTTGCTGGTTTCAAGTTCGTCACAACTGCGACTTTTTTACCGATAATATCATCAGGTTCATAGAATTTTGCGATACCTGAAACGATTTGGCGTTGTTCTTCGCCTAAATCTACTTGAATTTTTAAGAGTTTATCTGATTTCTTCACATTTTCTGCATCCATTACTGTTGCAGCTTTGATTTCAACTTTATCGAAATCTTTAATTGTGATTTGAGGTTTCGCGTCTTCTTGTGCTTCCTCTTTTGTTTCTTCTTTTGCTTCTTCAGCTTGTGGTGCTGAACCTTGCATTGAGTCTTTAATAAATGCCACTTCTGCTTCTGTATCTAAACGAGGGAAAATCGGTTTAGGTTTTTCAGTTACTGTAATCGGTTCAGTTAATGCACCATATGAATTTAAGCTGTCTAGTTCATATAGTTCAGGACTATTGATGTGTAATTGCGCAAAGATTTCACGTGGTGCGTGTGTTAAGAATGGGCGTAATAAGACAGCTGCGAAGCGGATATTTTCCACTAAGTGTGCCATCACGTTGCCAAGCATTTCTCTTTGGCTGTCATCTTTAGCTAAAATCCATGGTGTTGTTTCATCAATATATTTATTCGTACGGCTGATGAACTTCCATACTGTTGAAAGTGCAACAGAGAACTGTAAGTTTTCCATATTTTGATGGTATTCTTTGACTGTATCTAATGCGAATTGTTCCATCTCAGCATCTAAGTCATGTTTTGGTCCTTCATACGCAGGCAACTCGCCGCCGAAGTATTTGTTGATCATCGCAATCGTACGGTTGACTAAGTTACCTAAGTCATTGGCTAAATCAAAGTTTGTACGGTCAACGAACGCTTCTGGTGTGAAGACACCGTCAGAACCAAATGGTAATTCTCGCATTAAGTAGTAACGTGTCGCATCTAAGCCATAACGATCGATTAATACGTTCGGATCTACGACGTTACCTTTAGATTTACTCATTTTACCGTCTCTCATTAAAATCCAACCGTGTGCGAAGACGCGTTTTGGAAGCGGTAAGTCTAGCGCCATTAATAAGATCGGCCACACGATAGAGTGGAAACGCACAATTTCTTTCGCCATTAAGTGTAAATCAGCCGGCCAATATTTTTGGAATAGGCTATCATCATCTGATAAATAACCAAGAGCTGAAATATAGTTCACCAACGCATCAATCCATACGTAAACAACGTGTTTAGGATTAGACGGTACTTGTACGCCCCAATCAAATGTCGTACGTGAGACAGCCAAGTCTGTTAATCCTGGTTTAATAAAGTTGTTAATCATTTCGTTCTTACGAGAAGGAGGTTGAATGAATTCAGGGTTCGCATCATAGAATTCTAATAAGCGATCCGCATATTTAGAAATATTGAAGAAGTAACTTTCTTCTTTAACTAATTCTACTTCATGTCCAGAATCTGGGCTTTTACCACCAATAATATTGCCATCATTATCGTATTCTGGATCATCAAGTTGAGATTCTGTATAGTAAGTTTCATCCGGTACAGAATACCAGCCTTCATATTCACCAAGGTAAATATCACCTTGTGCTAATAGACGTTCAAAGACTTTCTCTACAACTTCTTTGTGACGTTTTTCAGTTGTTCTGATAAAGTCATCATTTGAAATCTCTAATTTTTCCCATAACGCTTTAATACCTTTAATCATGTCATCTAGGTATTCTAATTCTGTAAGGCCAGCTTTATGTGCCTTTTCTTGAATTTTTTGGCCATGTTCGTCTGTACCTGTCAAATAACGTACATCATAGCCTTGCATGCGTTTGTAGCGCGCAATGACGTCGCCTGCTACAGTTGAATAGGCATGCCCAATGTGTAATTTACCACTCGGGTAATAAATAGGTGTTGTTATATAAAATGTATCTTTCGCCATTCCATGCTCCTCCTTGTATCTTACATAATTAATATATCTAAATTCAGTATTGATTTCAATGCAGAGTCCCCGTCATGACAGTCTCAGAAACACACTCAACATGACTTCTAACGCAAAATAAGTCCTTGTACTCTTCATATAAGTTCGACTGATTTGATTCCATATGTATATATTGTAACAATTCTAATGAACGGTGCATATAGAGACGATGTTGATTATGTAAAATTGACATAAAAATAAAAAGAAACTCACAAATGTTTATTTATGAGCCAAAACGATTTGATGTAGTTTTTTCTTGGTTAGTGATTATTAATAGGAAATAAGCTGACTATATCACCTATTATCTGCACTAAACGTATTCATTTGATTTATTATTCCTTAATCAACCCCTTGTATTGATAAAAGCAACAGAACCCGAGAAAGCGTTCTGTTGCTGAGAAATTAAGTAAATAATCTTATAATCGCAAACGTCACACTGACCACTGTAACGATGATTGCGATATTTAATAATTTTCCGCCTTGTTCTTGTTGGTATTTTTTGTATTTCGCACTACAAATAATACTTCCAACTCCAAAGATTGGCATAATTAATGAGAGGACAATAAAAACCCAAGCCCAAACTTTTAATGTTTTTCCTGCTTCTTTCACTTTTTCTGCCATGTTGTTGCGCTCCTTATATGTTTATTCTCCTGCTTTTTAGGAACAGGACACACCTATCTACTCATTTAGGAATACACACGTGTGTCCGTTCCTATGAAGCAGTTATTTCACTCTTTTCAGTGAACCTTGTGCGTCTTTTTTGTAATGCAACTCATGTTTTTGATCTTTGAATTCATACTTCACTACTACTTGGTCGACGTCATCATTTCCAGAGAAAGGCATGGATGACATGCTGCCGATGAGTTTAGTCGGGAGGTCTACGTCTTCGTTGAAGTGAAACGGCACAGTCAATATTTTATCTTTCTTATCATAAACAACATTTTTATGATCAATTCCAAATATTTTTACAGCTTCTAACTTTCTATCAGCCTTATGCAAATCATTTTTTACAGAACCAGGAAGAGGATCCCCCTTCGCGCAACCCATTACGATAACCATCAATAGGCATAAACTCATCAAACAAATTTTCTACATAGTTTACTCCTTCGGTTTAAATTGTTAAATAATGATTGAATAGAAGATTAACAAAACCAACGTTCCTAACGGTCTGAGTGTGATAAACGAAAATTTTCTTCTTCTAACTGCTAATACAATATCAATAACCAAATAAATAATAACCATTAAAAATAGGATAAGACCTATTGTGAAAATACCGCCTGCTAAATCATCTTTTAAAACAGGTGTTAACTTTAATTTAATCGCAATCATACAAACAATAGAGATAATTGCTGAAATAATACCTTTATACTTAGATGAAGCAAGATTAATTTGAATACTTTCAATGTCTTCATACTGTTCCTTAGTTACTGAATGTTCTGAGAGAGGATCCAAACTTCTTAGCTTCACTTTATAAGGACGTGTCCAAAACGATTTAATCGCCATCCATCCGTATACCACTACACTTATATTGAGCACAAGTATGTAATTCTGTAATGAACTAAAACTAGAATCTACAAAGAAGAATGTAATCAAAAAGATTAACGCAGATATACCATAGGCAACCCATTGCAGTAATTTAATTCCTTCCGCATACATTACCGAAGTAATATACACCACGTAATACAAACCTGCCATTAAAATTAATAATAAATATGTCATATGTTTTCTCCTACATTTCCATAACCTTTACTTTCAACATCTCACCTTGCCAATACTCAGGTTCAACTGAAAATTCTACCTTTGCCAAATTAGGCATGATTAGAACATCTAATTCTATAATGCTTTTACTTCTTTTTTTATTGGCAGGACTTAATTTTAGAATTTATTTTTTGAAGAAAGAATTTACTTCTGCCAGTTTATAATTCTTCGAAATCAGAATATGAAGTTTTAAAAATAAAACATTTAAAAATGATTGTTTACCATTAGAACATGAATCAACTAATATTTTATATTATATATTGGTATTACTCTTTTAAATCATATTTTTTCCTGTACTCCATTTCCGCTTTGATATATTCATTAAAAATAATGATACATGTTGCATTAATAGAAAGTATAGTAAAGTTAGTAACATTTATTAAAAAGCTATTATCCCAAACATTTGGAACCAAAATGAACTCTACTATTTTTTGAGCATAAACTATCCATGACAATAATTGCACGCTGATTATCCAAATAAATTTTCTATTGTTTCTTTCTTTTCTCGTTTTTCCTTTGTATTTATCAGGATGCCTCAAAAAAAGTAAAATACTCCCTATATGAGCAAAATAACTTAATACCATAGCAGATATACCAATAATCCATATTCCATACAAATTATAACCTTGATGGGATGCAATTATATAAAATGCGTTATAGAGTACAAAGGTAAAATTATAAAATGATAACACACATACACCTGTACTAATTCTTAATTTTTTTTGGAAGCTTTCATAATTTTTAGGTTGCTTTTTTATAAAAATAGGCAACAAGCTAATTAAACAAATTAGTATTTCTATTCCTGTTACAATTTTAAGATGATTAGGTAATCCTGCAATTTTGGGACCACCATATAAATACGGCACAAAACTAAACAATAAAAATCCTAAAGCAAATAAAGCTACAATTTGAGAAACTGGTGTTCTTAATTTTCTATACAAATCTTCCATCGTTTCCATCCATCCTTATTTAAAATATGCTACCAAGCTTTTGCCAAATCCACCTGCCAAAGCACTACCAACTTTGAATGTAAGAAAAAGGCATAACCAATATACTGCCGATAAGTTTGGGCAGGGGTTCTACGTCTTCGTTGAACTGAAGCGATCATGTCAATTTTTTATCTTTCTCATCATAAACAACCTATTTATGTTCAATCTCAAATATTCTTATAGATTCAAACTTTCTATTAGCCTTATGCAAATCATTTTTACAAACCCAAGAAGAGAATTACCCTTTAAAATTAGCAATAAATATATCATATGTTTTTTCCTACATTTCCATTACCTTTACTTTGATATCAACCTAACTCATGTCATCCATTTCGTGAATAACGTGATAATACGGTGATACAAGTTGAAATTGATATTTTTCGCAAAACCTTCAATTTCAGCTAAAACTTCTTTTTCTTCAGTTTCATATTGATTGATCTTTAATCGCCCTTCTAACATCTGATCAATATAAAGAACGTTCTAAATTCTAAGTCATCACTGGTCACAAATTGTGTATAAGTCGCCATCATTAAAGTAACATTCACTCGGTTATCTTTCATAAACCGTGTGTACACAAAAATTAATAATCCTTTCTTATTCAATCCATAACTCATCATAAGTTCTACAAAGTGTTTCGTGCATTTTCCCAGTTCCAACACGTTATAATCTAAATATTCTTTTCAAACTACAGGTCTATACATCATCTGCGAATCACTCACCTCTTTCATTCTAATTTGCACAGATTTCATATAATATAGTTAATATATACAACAGTTACATCTAGTTGGAATAACTCAATCATTTTTCATTTCACTATTTATATTATGTTCTTTTTCATAATCTAGCTTAGCATTCACAACCCCCAAAAAATCACAAATGTGAAAACGTTCGATATTAGTATTAAAAAATTAGTTGCGTTTATTATGAATTTGTTATCTTTCGCGTTTGGAATAGTTAAAAACTCAATGATCTTTTGAATATATACACACCATGAAATAATTTGGATTGATGTAACCCAAATTATTTTTTGATTATTTCTATCTCTTCTTGTTTCACCTTTGTATCGATCTGGATGTCTAAAAAACAACAGTATGCTAGAGACATTAGCTATATAACTTATTAACATAAATGTTATTCCTACAACTCAGCAACCAAATAATTTATAATTATTTAATTTCCCAACAATAAAGTAT
>NZ_PPRU01000057.1 GCF_002902285.1 Staphylococcus simulans
GTTCCCATGCCGAACACAGAAGTTAAGCTCTTTAGCGCCGATGGTAGTCGGACTTACGTTCCGCAAGAGTAGGACGTTGCCAGGCAATGATATTAATCCACAGTAGCTCAGTGGTAGAGCTATCGGCTGTTAACCGATCGGTCGTAGGTTCGAGTCCTACCTGTGGAGCCATATGGCCCCGTGGTCAAGCGGTTAAGACACCGCCCTTTCACGGCGGTAACACGGGTTCGAGTCCCGTCGGGGTCATTACATATTGGAGAATTAGCTCAGCTGGGAGAGCATCTGCCTTACAAGCAGAGGGTCGGCGGTTCGAACCCGTCATTCTCCACCATTTTGAATTATATATATTTGTCGGAGGGGTAGCGAAGTGGCTAAACGCGGCGGACTGTAAATCCGCTCCTTCGGGTTCGGCAGTTCGAATCTGCCCCCCTCCACCATCTAATGGGCTATAGCCAAGCGGTAAGGCAACGGACTTTGACTCCGTCACTCACTGGTTCGAATCCAGTTAGCCCAGCCATTAGAGCCATTAGCTCAGTTGGTAGAGCATCTGACTTTTAATCAGAGGGTCAGAGGTTCGAATCCTCTATGGCTCACTCTTGCACCCTTGTGATAAGGGTGCTTTTTTTATTGCATTTTTTCCTTTGCTATTTGAATTCAAGTATATAATTCAATTGTGTATGTATTTTTATTCTAAGCTAAAGGGGGATGTATGCTATAATTTATATGTATGAGCGCTGTAATAATCAATCATACAGCATTCATTGTAATTAGGTTACCGGAGGAGATGCTATGAATTTTGGCGGCATTTTTGAAAATTTCAATACGGTAAAGTTAATAACAAGTATTCTAGACTTGCTTATAGTCTGGTATGTGATTTATCTGTTAATCACAGTATTCAAAGGTACTAAAGCAATCCAACTACTCAAAGGTATCATTGTTATTGTAATTGGTCGTTGGGTCAGTGCTGCTTTAGACTTGACTACTACTGCAAGATTGTTTGATATGGTTATCCAATGGGGGTTCTTAGCTATCATTGTGATCTTCCAACCAGAAATCAGACGTGCACTTGAGCAGTTAGGTAGAGGTAACCTGTTTAAACGCTATGTTGCTAATTCATCAGCAGATCAAGAGAAATTGATTAAAGCAGTTGGCGGAGCAGTACAATACATGGCCAAACGAAGAATTGGTGCTTTAATTGTGTTTGAGAAAAAGACAGGTCTTCAAGATTACATTGAGAAAGGTATACCAATGGATTCTGATATTTCACAAGAGCTTTTGACGAATGTCTTTATTCCTAATACACCGTTGCATGATGGTGCAATGATTATTCAAGGAACAAAGATTGCAAGTGCTGCTTGTTATTTACCACTTTCTGATAGTTCTAAGATTTCAAAGAGTTTAGGAACAAGACACCGTGCTGCAGTAGGTATCTCAGAAGTTTCTGATGCATTTACCGCAGTGGTATCTGAAGAAACTGGTTCTATTTCTGTGACGTTTGATGGAAAATTACGTAAAGACATCTCACTAGAAGTCTTTGAAGAATTATTAGCTGAACATTGGTTTGATACAAGACTTCCAAAGAAAGGCGTGAAGTAGAATGTTTGAGAGCAAATGGGGTTTAAGATTTGTAGCATTTGTCTTAGCATTAGCTTTCTTTTTAACAGTGAACAATGTCTTTGGAGATATCTTTGGAACATCTAAACTATCACAAACTTCAACACGCACAATTTCGAATGTACCTGTAGAAGCTACATATAACAGTAAAAATTTATACGCTTCAGGCATACCTGACAGCGTAGACGTTCAAATTAAAGGTACGCAATCCAAAGTGTTGAAAGCAGAACAATCAGATGACATTAAAGTCGAATTAGATCTAACTAAAACATCATTAGGTCGTCACAAAGTCGATTACGTTATTAAAGGTTTGGATAATGAAGTAGAGGGTACTGTTAATCCTAAACAAGCGACTGTTAATCTTGAGAAGAAAGTAACAAAGATGATGACAGTAACGCCTGATGTGAGTGAATCGTACATCAATTCTAACTATCAAATCAAAAATCAAACTGTGACACCAAAGAAAGTTAAAGTGATAGGTGGACAACATCAAGTAGATAGTATTGCTTACTTAAAAGCAACATTCAAAAATGATACAGATATCAACGACGATACAACAGATGTCGGTGAAATTGTAGCTTTTGATAAAAACTTGAAGAAACTTGATGTAATTACAAAACCAAGCACTGTTAATATTACTGTAGAGTTAGAACCTTACAGCAAGAAAGTAGATATTAAAAAGAAAGTTATCGGTAAATCAAATTCTAAGTTAAATGCTGATAATGTTAATTTGTCTAAACAACAAATTGAAATTTTTGGAAATAGAGATGAGTTAAGTGATATCCATAGTGTAACAGCAGTAGTTGATTTAGCAGACTTCGAAAATTCAGATGAAGCTGCTGTGAAGATGGAATTACCTGACAAAGTTAAAGATGCTGATGCGGGCGATATCAAAGCTACTATATCAGCGAAATAAATTAAGCATTAAAGGAGAATTTTGAAATGGGCAAATATTTTGGGACAGACGGAGTCAGAGGTGTAGCAAACGAAGAATTAACTCCAGAGTTGGCTTTTAAACTAGGTAGATACGGCGGTTATGTTTTAGCGCACAATGAAGACAAGAAGCATCCACAAGTCCTTGTAGGACGTGATACACGTGTTTCTGGGGAAATGTTGGAATTTGCGTTAATCGCAGGTTTAATTTCTATCGGTGCTGAAGTAATGCGATTAGGCGTTATTTCTACACCAGGTGTAGCATACTTAACAAAAGAAATGGATGCTGAATTAGGTGTTATGATTTCAGCTTCTCATAATCCAGTGGCAGATAACGGAATTAAATTCTTCGGCTCAGACGGCTTTAAATTATCTGATGATCAAGAACAAGAAATTGAAGCATTATTAGACGAAGAAAATCCTGACTTACCACGTCCAATCGGAAATGATATTGTTCAGTATTCGGACTACTTCGAAGGTACTCAAAAATACTTAAGCTATATAAAATCAACTGTCGATGTTAATTTTGAAGGTTTAAAAATTGCGTTAGATGGCGCAAATGGTTCAACATCACAACTTGCACCATTCTTATTCGGTGATTTAGAAGCTGATACAGAAGTTATTGGTTGCAGCCCAGACGGCTACAATATCAATGACGGTGTCGGATCAACGCATCCAGAAGCTTTAGCGCAAACAGTTGTGGAAACTGAAAGCGACTTTGGTTTAGCTTTTGATGGAGATGGAGACCGTTTAATTGCTGTCGATGAAAAAGGTAACATTGTTGATGGTGACCAAATCATGTTCATTATTGGTCAAGAAATGTCTAAAAACCAAGAATTGAACGACAACATGATTGTTTCTACTGTTATGAGTAACTTAGGTTTCTACAAAGCATTAGAAGCAGAAGGCATCAAATCTAATAAAACTAAAGTTGGCGACCGTTATGTAGTAGAAGAAATGCGTAGAGGTAATTACAACCTTGGTGGTGAACAATCAGGCCACATCGTAATGATGGACTACAATACTACAGGTGATGGTTTATTAACAGGTGTACAATTAGCAGCTGTTGTGAAATTAACAGGTAAACCATTAAGCGAACTTGCTGAACAAATGAAAAAATACCCACAATCATTAATTAACGTACGTGTAACAGATAAATATGCAGTAACTGATAATGCTGATGTTAAAGCAGAAATGGACCGCGTAGAAGCTGACATGAACGGTGAAGGACGCATTTTAGTACGTCCTTCAGGTACAGAGCCATTAGTACGTGTCATGGTAGAAGCTGCAACAGATGAAAAAGCTGAAAGCTATGCACAACAAATTGCAGATGTAGTTAAAGAAAAAATGGGTTTAAATGAATAATTAACTTTGAAGAACTGAGACTGGTAAGAAAGTCTCAGTTTTTTGATTTGTGGTACAAAAATAGACTGAAGCTGTTTAAAATAGCTTCAGTCTAAATCTATATCTATTAAAGTTCTAGATAAACATCATTGATTTCTTCCGCAAGTGGTTCATTAATTTGTGCATATTCTTCTAAGAAATCCATTGCTCCATGCTTCTCAATGTATTCATCTTTCTTAACTGTCTCTTCATCATTTTTATCATGATATTTAAGCAAGTAAGCAGCTGCTTGAACTAAACCTTGATGTTCCAAGTCTTTATCATAAAGATAAGCAAGCGGCTTAATTATACGATCTTTAGGACCAATTTTACGTAAAGTACCTCTACCAACTCTTGTTACATCATCTGAAAGATATGGATTTTTGAAACGATTGATTATTTTTTCTACATAAGCTCGTTGTTCATCTTGAGAGAATCCAAATACTTCAGTAATATATTGGCTTGTTTCGCTCAATACTTGACGTAGGCCTTCTTCAATATTACGGTCTTCTACAGCTTCTAGTACTGTTTGATAGCCATGATATTGACCGGCATAAGCTAAATAAGCGTGACCAGTATTAACTGTCATTAATTTACGTTCAATATATGGTGTTAAATCGTCAACATATTTAATGTGTTCTAACTCTTTACCATACCAAGCATCTTTTTCAACAACCCATTCAAAGAAAGGTTCAACTAACACATCTAAAATATTATCTTGTGTTTGTTTTGGAACAATACGATCCACTGCTGAATTAGCGAAATGAATTTCATCTGATAGAGGACCTGTAATTGAAAGTACTGCAGATTTTAATGTATCTGTTGCCATAATTGCATTTTCACAGGCAACTACATTTACAGGTTTTGTTCTTTCTTGAAGTGCAGGTGCAATGGATTTTGCGATAATCGGTAACAGATTAACACCTACAGCTGTAGTAATAATATCCGCTTCTAATAAGGCATCATGTAATTTTTGTGGATTATCTTTTGAGTTAATTGCATCAACGCCATTAATTGTCGTAGTTGTTTTATCTTCGTCTGCAAGAATAACTTGGTATGCTTGGTCTTGATTTAATGCATCTACAATCTCAGCGTTAACATCTGAGAAAGTGACAACTACATTGTTTTCAGATAAGATTTGGCCGATAAATCCTCGACCAATATTACCTGCACCAAAATGTACTGCTTTCATTATGCATCAGCCTCCTCAAAGACAGCTTTAATTTCTTCAGCACTTTGTGCATTTAAAATACGTTCAACATTTTCTTCTTCGCTGAAAGTAATTGCGATTTTAGATAATAAATCTAAATGCTCGCCATCTTTACCGGCAATACCAACGATGACTTTAGCAGTTTCGTCTCCCCATTGAACACCGTCAGGTACTTGTAGTAATGTAAGTCCTGATTGCAATACTGCATTTTTTGCTTCTTCTGTACCATGAGGAATCGCTAAACCATTACCCATGTAAGTAGAAACAACTTCTTCTCTATCTTTCATCGCTTGAATATAAGAATCAGTTACAGCACCAGCGTCTATTAAAGCTTGTCCAGCTTTTTCAATAGCTTCTTCTTGGTTCTTGAAAGATTGATTTAAAAAGATATTTTCATTACTGAATAGTTCTGACATAAATAATCACTCCGTTAATAAAATTTGTTTTGTTTCTCTAATAAAAGCCTTCTTCATCTCATCTATAATTTCGTTAGGATTTTGCATTAATTCATCAATTTGATGTAAATTACATGTAATTACTTCTGAAATAGCACTAACGATAGGTGAGGATGGGCTATCTTCTGGTAAAAACATGCTGATTAAATAATTGATGGTATGTTCTTGATTTTGTTCAACGATAGTTAATGGTTGTTTTAACCTTGTAATCAATACCATTGGCTTTACAATCAGCGCATGTTTTAGATGTGGTAGTCCTATAGGATAGGGAGCTAATGTAATGCTTCTATCCTCTGCATATGTTTTTAATACTTGTTTAAATTGTGATTTGCTTAGAATACTTTTATGTTTAGCTAATCGTTTCGCTAAATAATCTTGCCAATTTGTGATTGTTGCATCTTCAACATAAATATTTTCAATCACATCCAAATACCTTTGAATGGTCTCAATAATCTGATCCTGATTTAAAGATGAAATTTCGCTTGATGAACTAGAAGTCACTCTGTTTTCGTTTGCTTGTGTGTTCAAGTAGTTAGAAACATATTTGATATCTGCATCCGGTAATAATGGATTGACTTGAATATAATGTTCATTAATATCTAATGCTAAAGTAGAAATAATACCATCATAAGCATTGAGATTTAATTGTTTTAAATCACTTAATGATGCTTGCTTAGTTTGTGTAATTTCTGGAAAAGTTTGTTGTAAGCGTGTGGCTAGCACACGACTGGTACCTATACCAGAACTACATACAACTAACACATGATAATCTGGTAGACTATTAGCTTTTAGTGAACCCCCAAAATGCAAAACAACAAAAGCAATTTCGCTATCTGGAAAGTAAAGCTCAGGCCAAATCTTCGATAAACTATTTGAGACACTGTTATAAAGTTTTGGATATTTATTTTTAATCATCTCTGTCAGAGGATTATGTGTTTCAATATTAGCATTTAAACGGTTCATCGCAGGTATTAAATGTAATTTTAACCCCGCAGCTAAATTCGATTTATTTACAAATGAATATTGAGAACTTTCTTCTACCAGGTGAATCAATTGTTGGATTTTGTAATTGTTATCTAACAGTTCTTCAGATTGATAGTCTTCGTGTTTTCTTTTAGCACCGCGTAAATGTATCGTAATAAAAGTGATTTCTGCTTTGTTGAAAGTTACGTCATAAATGTGTGATAGTTGTTTAGTTAATGAGGAAGCAATGTTATATTCCTCTGTATCTTTGACTGATTGATAAATCGTTTCGTCAATAGAAACATTTTCACCGTGTTTAATGCGGTCAATGCTCAATACAATATGAACAGTCAGCGTTAAATAACTCGCTTCTGTCAATGTATAGGGTAGAGCACTAAGGTAATCCATTAATACACGCTCAACTTGGAAAATATGATCAAGTTCTACCATTGAAAGTTGAGAAGTGTTTAATGATTGATATACAAAGTGATTTTCTATGACCGAGTAAACACTGGTGCTATTTAAATTTTCAACCATAAGATGACTCAACATCTCGCGTTTCTTTGCTTCTGAACCATTTAAGCTGACACCAGCACCTCGTCGTCGTTCTAATTCGAGTTGGTATTCTGATGCATCTTGTTCTAATTCATCGAGCAACTTTGTCAACGTAGTCTGAGCAACACCAATTTCATGTGCTAAACTATATTGCTTTATAGGTTCTCTACTTTGTATCAATGCATATAAAATAATGGTTTTTTGTTCAGCAGTTGTCAGGTCTAAAGCAGCAATGTTGCTAAGCTCTGTTTGGAGTTTAGCAATTGCTGCTTGTGAACCTTCTAACTGGATACCTTTATTGGGAATTCTATCGATTTGTAAATTTAGTTCAGACAAATCTTGTTCTAAAATTTTAAGTTCACGGTGTATCGTACGTGATGAAACGGCGAGTTGTTGTGCAATATCATAAATAGTCATATATTGGCCGTGCGATTTAATGAGTAACTCTAAGATTGCTTTTTCTCTGTTGCTTAACAACATAGGCCTCACCTGCATTCCTTTTTAAAGAAGTTCTAATCTATTGTTGGTCTTCTTTAAGGTTATTAATCAATTCTTCATATTTAGGCGAGTTCAAGAAATTATCCACCGAAATATGAACAGCATTGGGTGCTTGTTTGATAGCACGGTCTGTCAATTTATTTTGCGTAATTACAAGTTGTGCATCACTTGGTAATTGGTTGATCGCTGTGTTAGTGACCTTGATATGATCAAGACCAGCTTTCTTGAACTTGTTACGTAACATACTGGCGCCCATAGCACTAGAACCCATACCTGCATCACATGCGAAAATAACATGATTAATATTGTCATAGTTATGAGCATCAACATCTTCAGTATTATATTGTTCAGTCAAGTCTTCTTGGCTGTTTGTTGCTGAAGCAGTTGTAGTTGAACCATTTTGGTCTTCTTTCAAGTTATTAATCAATTCTTCATATTTAGGAGAGTTCAAGAAGTTCTCTACTGAAATATGAATCGCATCAGGTACTTGCTTGATAGCGCGATCTGTTAATTTTTTCTGAGTAATAACAAGTTCTGCATCGCTTGGTAATTGATTAATCGCTGTGTTAGTCACTTCAATGTTTTCAAGACCAGCTTTCTTGAACTTGTTTCTTAACATGCTGGCACCCATAGCACTAGAACCCATGCCTGCGTCACAAGCAAAAATGACATGTTGAACATTATTGTAATTGTGTGCGTCGACATCTTCAGTGTTGTATTTGTCTAAAAGGGCATCACCATCAACTTGTGAAGTTGAAGCGGCTTGTGTCTGCTCATCAGATTTGCTTTCTGCATTACCACTTAATTTAGATGCAACACTTGATTTTTTACCTTTAGTAGCTTCCATTTTAGCTGTAGCGTCTGCAAGATCTTGTTTAGGGTCTTTCGTAAATTTCAAGATTAAAGCAGAAACCACGAATGAAACAAGTGCTGCTAAAAGTACACCAATAATCATGCTTAAGAATTCACCTTTAGGTGCGTTGATAATATAAACAATGATTGATCCTGGTGAAGCAGGTGTTTTAAATCCAAAATCTAATAATGAATAAGTTGCTACACCTGTCATACCGCCTAAAATAACTGCTACGAATAAGAAAGGTCTCATCAATACGTATGGGAAGTAAATTTCATGAATCCCACCAAAGAATTGAATGATACCAGCACCATAAGATGTTGCTTTGGCAGTACCTTTACCAAAAATCATGTATGCGAGAAGGACACCAATACCTGGTCCAGGGTTAGATTCAATTGTATATAAAATAGATTGACCTACATGTGAAGCTTGGTCTGCACCAAGTGGTGTGAAGACACCATGGTTGATTGCGTTATTTAAGAACACAATTTTTGCTGGTTCAACAATAATGCTGACTAACGGCAATAAATATGCATGTACTAATGCTTCTACACCAACAGATAAAAGATGCATAATTAACTTCATAATAGGTGCTAAAATCTTAAAACCGAAAATAGTCATGATGAAACCTAAAATACCAGCAGAGAAATTATTGAATAACATCTCGAATCCTTGTGGTGTTCTAGGTTGGATGAATTCATCTGTTTTCTTCATAAGCCAACCAACAAGCGGCCCCATAATCATTGCGCCGAGTAACATTGGTGTATCAGGCAGTGCAACAATAACCCCCATCGTTGCAGTAGCTGCGATAATACCACCGCGTAAATCATGAATCAGACGTCCACCGCTGAAAGCAATTAGTAATGGAATCAGATAAGTAATCATTGGTCCTGCTAATTCAGCTAAATCTTTGTTAGGTAACCAACCATTATCAATGAAGATCGCTGCAATAAAGCCCCACGCGATAAATGCACCGATATTTGGCATAATCATACTGCTCAGAAATGAGCCGAATGCTTGGACCTTACGTCCAATCCCTTTATTTTCCTGTGAATTTGACATTGTCATCCACCTCTCTTAATAACTTTGATATAGCTCAATTTTAAGACTGACATGGATGCGGTTACAATCTAATCTAAATGGTACTTTGTCACAGAGATAATGACATTTATAAAATAGCCTATATATAATAGTAGAAACATAATTTGAAATAGAAAAAATTTGCAGTTAGCAAAAAACTTTAGAGTGTAAGCGGATACAGGTTGTGAAAATAGTTGCATTTATAAAATCACTCATTGTAAAATACTTATATTACGTGTAAAAGGGGGATAGACAGGTTAAACCATAATTATAGCGCCCGTACAATGACAAGCTGGAATTTGCGTAGATTTATATCTTAGAGCAGAAGATGTAATAGCAAGCATAGCTTTAAATTGTCGACGAGGAAGACAGTGATCGGATTATCGGCGGATGCTGTCTCGGATAAGGTCAGTCGTAAGTTTACAAGGTAAAACATTGAGGTGACTCGATGCACAAAGTTTGTAAACAGACCCAAGTTTATATTTTTGAACGGTACTCACACAAGGGGATTAGTACGTCTATTTTGTAGAGTTCAAGTGAGAAGGGACTCTATAAAGTAAATTTAGGCGGAATCAATTTATATTCGATACAAAAAAATTTAATATGAAACTGAAAGATTCCCCCGTGAAAAGGGTAACCGTTAGGAATGAAGAATACGGAGGAATTGAATTATGTGTGGAATTGTAGGATATATCGGATATGATAATGCGAAAGAAGTATTGTTAAAAGGCTTAGAGAAATTAGAGTACAGAGGTTATGACTCTGCAGGAATTGCACTTGTGAATGATGAAGGTACGACAGTATTTAAAGAAAAAGGTCGTATTGCAGATTTAAGAAATGTAGCTGACAACAGTGATGTAGATGGAACAGTAGGAATTGGTCATACACGTTGGGCGACACATGGTGTGCCGAACTATGAAAACTCTCATCCGCATCAATCAGCATCTAAACGCTTTACTTTAGTTCACAATGGTGTGATTGAAAACTATGAAGAGTTACGTGATCAGTACGTTTCAGATGTGAATTTCTTATCTGAAACAGATACTGAAGTTATCGTACAATTAGTAGAACATTTCTCAAATGAAGGCTTATCTACTGAAGAAGCCTTCACTAAAGTCGTTAAATTACTACATGGTTCTTATGCCTTAGCATTATTAGACGAAGAAGACCACGATACAATCTACGTGGCGAAAAATAAATCACCATTATTAATCGGTGTTGGTGAAAAATTCAACGTTGTTGCATCAGATGCTTTAGCAATGTTGCAAGTAACAAATGAATATAAAGAAATTCACGATCATGAAATTGTTATTGTTAAACGCGATTCAGTTGAAATCAAAGATTTAGATGGCAATGTACAAGATCGTGAAACGTACACTGCTGAAATCGATGCGGCTGATGCTGAAAAAGGTGTTTATGATCATTACATGTTAAAAGAAATTCATGAACAACCTGCTGTTATGCGTCGTATTATTCAAGAATATCAAGATGACAACGGCGACTTGAAAATGGACAATGCGATTATCGATGAAGTCGCACAAGCTGACCGTATTTATATTATCGCAGCAGGTACAAGTTATCATGCAGGTTTAGTAGGTAAAGAATTTATCGAAAAATGGGCAGGTGTCCCAACAGAAGTACATGTCGCTTCTGAATTCGTATATAACACACCATTATTATCTAAAAAACCATTATTCATCTATATTTCACAATCAGGTGAAACAGCAGACAGCCGTGCTGTATTAGTTGAAATGAAAAAACGTGGTCATAAAGCATTAACAGTAACAAACGTACCTGGTTCAACACTTTCACGTGAAGCGGATCATACATTATTATTACATGCTGGACCAGAAATCGCTGTAGCTTCTACAAAAGCTTATACAGCACAAATTGCAGTACTTGCTATCTTGTCTCAAATTGTGGCTAAACGTCATGGCCAAGAAGAAACTGTAGACTTATTACAAGAACTTGCGAAAGTCGCAAATGCGATGGAAGCAATTGTAGACGATGCTGAATACATGGAACAAATTGCGAAAGATTTCTTAGCAACAACTCGTAATGCCTTCTTTATCGGTCGTACAATTGACTATAATGTCAGCTTAGAAGGCGCATTAAAATTAAAAGAAATTTCATATATTCAAGCAGAAGGATTTGCTGGCGGAGAATTAAAACACGGTACAATTGCTTTAATTGAAGATCAAACACCAGTGATTGCTTTAGCAACACAAGAGAATGTTAATCTATCAATTCGCGGTAACGTAAAAGAAGTTGCTGCACGTGGTGCGCATACTTGCATTATCTCAATGGATGGATTAAACAAAGCAGGAGACACTTATGTCATTCCTCAAGTAAATGAATTGTTAACACCACTTGTATCTGTGGTTCCATTACAATTGATTGCATACTATGCAGCATTACACCGTGATTTAGATGTGGATAAACCACGTAACTTAGCAAAATCAGTCACAGTAGAATAATTGATTATTAACGAAACTGTCATTCTCTTTGCAGAGTGGCAGTTTTTTTATTTGAAGAAAGTTGCGAAAACAGTCTGAAAATGCCATAATCAAGGCGATAACAACAACTTGGAGGAAAAGTAATGGATAATGTAAAAGCGATATTCTTAGATATGGATGGAACGATTTTACAAGAAAATAATAGAGTATCAGATAAAACAACAGAAACAATCAAACAATTACGTCAAAATGGATACAAAGTCTTTATTGCGACAGGACGTTCATTTGATGAAATTGAACATTTAACACCTGAAAACTTTGAAATTGATGGTGTTATCTCATCTAACGGTACAAGAGGAGACGCAGAGGGTGTCACTATTTTTGAACATAGTCTGACATATGAAGCAGTAACTGAAATTGTAGAAAGTGCTAAAGCACAACATATTTATTATGAAGTCTTTCCATTTAGCGGTAAGCGTATGATTTTAAAAGAAGACCGTGAATGGATTGAAGCAACTTGTGCAGGCGATACACCACCGAATAATGTAGGTATCAGTGAATGGAATTCTCGTAAGCATGCTTTAAATGGCAACGTGAACTGGGTAGATACATTACCGCAAATGCAATTTTCTAAAATTTATATGTTCACACCAGATTTAGAGAAAATCACGAAATTCAGAGAACATTTAATTGATGAACAGAAACAACTAGAAATCACAGTTTCCAACTCATCACGTTTTAATGCAGAAACAATGGCAGAAGGTATCGATAAAGGAACAGGTATTAAAGAAATGATTGAACACTTTAATATTCCTCAATCAGATACACTTGTAATTGGTGACAGTGATAACGACCGTTCTATGTTTGCTTTCGGTCATTATACAGTCGCAATGAAAAACGCACGCCCTGAAATTCAAGCACTGACAAAAGACGTCACTTCTTATACAAATGATGAAGATGGTGCAGCACGTTATTTAGAATCTAATCTTTTGAATCAATAAATAGAAAAAGCGTATGAAGGACTTGTTATAATTCCTTCATACGCTTTCTTATTGCTTATTTTTTAAATTCATCAGAACGTTCATCAATCTCTTTATTCTTTGATTGTAAGTGATCAAAAGTTGTATCTTGATAAACTTCTTTATCATTTTCTTTTGCAGTTTCTTTCGTTTCTGTTTCTTTAACAGGAGCTGTTGTTTCTTCTTGTTCTTTTTGTTCTGCTTTTGCTTGTTGTTTACGTTGTTGACGAGAAGGTGCACGGTGAGGTACAACCCCATCAGTCACTGTACTGAAGAATGCGATAATCGCATTAACGTTTAAGTAATAAACGACAATTCGTACGATGATAATAATGACTAGTAAAACAACTGTTAAAACGCCTGCCACATTTTGTGAAATACTTCTTGTAGAGAATGCGACAAGTTGAGAAACAGGTGTTTCTAGAATAATAACAATTAAATCTAATACTACAAGTCCAAGTAATAGTTTGAACCATGAATGATGACCATTTTTCATAGATTTAAATGCGTGTTTAACATCTTGGAATGCACCGGCCTGACGGTCTTTAAAGTATGCGACTGTATATGCAATCATGATGTATGTGAATGTCCAAATAAAGAATGATAATACAATCGCTAAAATAGTTAGCGCGATCAATTGAACAGCGATGTATACACCGACATGTTCCATAAAGTAACTTTGTCCGCTTCTCAACAACGCTCCGATACCTAAACTGAACAATTGAGTCAGTAAGTAACGAATCAGACTCAGTATCGCGATAAAGAGTAAAGTAAACAATGCTAATTTAACAGCTCTTAAATAGCTGCCTTTTTTAAATGCTTCTAAAGCATCAAGCAAACTAACTTTTTCTTTATGGATACCTTTATAAATAATATTGATGGCACCTGCAGCCAGGTGATATCCAACAAAAATAAAGAAAGCTAATGGTATGATAAGACTGATAATCACCGGTAATAAAATTTGCGGTGACATAGATTGATACATCATCGCCATAATAAACATCGAGATACTCTGTGTTAACGGCTGTAATGTCAATCCAGTCAGTAATAGAAAGACAATAAATGTTAGAATACTAAAAAGAGCTATTTTAACATTTTGCGGTTTTGCGTTTTGTATTGCATGTTTATGAAATTTAAACAATGGCTTAGCACTCCTTTGATATGATATAAACACAATATCAAAAAAATGCTTGGTTTCAAATTAAAAAATCAAGATTATAAGCAAAATGTAATGTTTTGTTTCATTATAAACTTTAATGAGGGTGATAGTATGAAATTTGCAGTATTTACAGATGTCCACGGAAACATGGATGCATTGGCTACAGTCTTAAGAGACATTGATAGAAGAGGGGATATTGATCATATTTACAATTTAGGAGATATTATTGGAATCGGTCATAATACAAATGAAGTTTTAGGTATGGTCACTTTACGCGATGATATTACATCAATTGCAGGCAACCATGACGAAGCAATTATGTCAGTCATCAATCAAACACCATATCCAGAAGATTTAAAAGATAAGTTTTACGAACATCATCATTGGGTTGCTGAACATTTAAACCCACAGTATTACGAGTATTTAAATCAATTACCGAGAACATTTAACTTAGAAGTGGCCGGCCAAAAAGTATTAGGTATTCATTATGAAATTGAAAATATGATGTTAGAACAACCTATAGATAAAGTGCCGTTCAGTCCAATTGTTGAACCGACAGCATCGCATATGGCACATCTATTTAAAGATAAAGAAGCGGATTTGATTCTATTCGGCCATAATCATACGTTGCATCATTTTATTTATGAAGATGTTGCTTACTTTAATCCAGGTTCAGTAGGATTGAATCGTGCACCTTATACAGTATATGGTATTGTGACTATTACACCTGAACAATTCAATATCGAACATGTCAGAGTAGCTTATGATAATACACGTTTCATTGATGGCTTCGAACAAAAAGATGTGCCAGGTCAACAATTGATATTTGATAAATTTATTCAATAGAGAACGCTTATTAACAAAAGACTAAAAAACGACGTTTCAGTGATTGATGAGACGTCGTTTTTTAATATCATATAAATATTCATTTGAATGTTTTAAGGTGTCACGACATGTGAACATAATGTTTCGCGACTATGTTCATTTTGGTCAGACTCTAATTGAATCGTCATATGATGCACATTAAGTTCGTTTAATTGATGTTCAATACGTTTAAGCAATGCCTCGCACTCTTTGATAGATAATGTATCACTTACGACTGCATGACAACTGAATGCATTTAAATCATTAGAAATCGTCCAAATATGACAGTCATGCACATTTTGGATTTCTGTTTCAGCACGTACCGTTTCAACCACTTGATCAATATCGATATCTTTGGGTGTACCTTCCATCAAGATATTAAGTGAATCTTTGATTAAACCGTAACTACTTTTAAGGAGTAATAAAGACACCAACATACTTGCAATAGGATCAGCGATAGTAAAATGGAAAGCCCAAATTAAGAATGCGGCAACAATCGCACCTAATGAACCAAGTAAATCACCTAAGACATGTAAGAATGCGCCGCGCATATTAATATTATGTTCCGTATCTCCGCCACGCAATATAATCCAAGCCACTACAATATTGACCACTAAACCAATGACACTGATGATAAACATTTCAGTAGAGAGAACTTCAGGAGGTGCTGCAAATCTTCGAATGGCTTCAATCATAATGCCGATACTGATAACGAGTAATAAGACACCATTAAATAAAGCAGCTAAGATTTCAAAACGTTTATAACCAAAGGTCATGTTCATGGTCGCATGACGTTCAGCATATTTAAATGCGAATAATGCTAAGCCAAGAGAAAAAGCATCACTAAGCATATGTACACCATCTGATAGCAAGGCTAAACTGTTCGCAAAGAATCCTCCGATTAATTCAACGACCATAAAGGATGCGATAATAATAAAAGAAAAAGCTAAAACACATTTGTTGTCGGTATGCACATGATGATGGTGGTGATGATGTGCATGTTCATGAGAATGATTCATAATAAAACTTCCTTTCTAATCAACCGGGTGCTCTGCATGATGGATGGCTTGTGAAAGCAGTGTAACTACGTGTTGATCATCAAGCATATAAATTTTAGATTGACCTTGTCGTTGATCTTTAACTAATTCAGCGTGACGCAGTACCTTTAATTGATGCGACACATTTGACTGCGAAAGTTTGAGCGTATGGCTGATGTGACCTACACTACAAGGGCCTTGTTCAAGTAAATGCATAATTCGGATACGGTTGGGTTCACTTAAGGCTTTGAAAATGTCCGTCACTTGTGCGAGTGTACGGCCGCTTAATTCTTGATGTGACATTACTTTCACTCCTCTTATTAATATATGAACATGTATTCATATATAATGTACATCGATTGTATGTATAAGTCAATATCAGAAAACAATGTCTGTTTTGGGTTAACAAATGAAGGGAACAGTCATAGCATATAACTAATAAAAAGAGTTAAAACAGATAAGGAGTGAAGTCATTGAGTATTTTATTCTTAGGTGCCAATGGTGGTGTTGGCCATTATGCAGTAAAACAATTAAAAGAAGCAAACCAAGACGTAACAGCAGCTTATCGTAAAGAAGAACAAGTGAGTAAAGCAAAAGAAGAAGGTTATCAAGCAGAACTTGTAGATGTTGAAAATGATACGATTGATGATCTTACGAAGAAGTTTAAAGGCTTTGAACAAGTGGTCTTCTCTGTTGGTTCAGGTGGCAGTACTGGTGCAGATAAAACAATTATTGTTGATTTGGATGGTGCAGTTAAAGCTATTGAAGCAAGTAAACAAGCAGGCGTGAAACACTTTGTGATGGTTTCTACATTTGATTCTCGTCGTGAAGCGTTTGATAGTGTACCAGAACTAAAACCTTATACTATTGCGAAACATTATGCAGATAATCATTTACGTGATTCAGGCTTGCACTATACGATTGTGCATCCTGGTGCTTTATTAGATGATCCAGGTACTGGCAAAGTAACGATTGTTGCTCAGTTAGAAGAAGCAGGCAGTGTGCCACGTGAAGACGTTGCATCTGTCATAGTAAATGTCTTGAGCGACAAAGCATATCAAGGCGGAGAATTCCAAGTCGTTAGTGGCGATGAAGCAATTGATACAGCGTTGACTCAATATTATCAAAACAAATAATCATGATTATAAAATTTGTTTAGGAAGGTCTTTGATGGCCTTCTTTTTTATATGTAATATAGTAAGTTTATGAAGGAATTTGTTATAATTAAGAAGATAAAACTATGGAGGTCAAAAGTCGATGAAAATTTCGAAAACAAAGATATATGAAAAAATTGCCGACATCTTGTTAGAACAAATTAAATCTGGTGAATATGCTGTCGGGGACAAATTGCCTTCCATTCAAGCGTTAGCAAAAGACTACGGTGTCAGTGTGGCATCTGTACGAGAAGCTTTTAATGCGTTACGTACAATCGGGGTCATTGAAATCAAACAAGGCTATGGGACGTTCGTGACTAAAAAAGAACCGGTGTTCTTTGATTTGAATGAATCAAGTTTGACGCGCAAACAAATTGAAGACTTATTAGAGTTACGAGAAGTTGTGGAACTTGCGACAGTACAAAAAGCTGCGACACACCGAACAGATGAAGATTTAGAAGCGTTATCTTCTGCATTGCAATTGATGCAGAAAGCAGTAGGTGATGGAACATCAGGTGAAGCGGCTGATTTAAAGTTCCATTTAGCAATTGCCAGATCAGCACAAAATGAGATGTTATTTGATTTATTGAATAATATTTCTGATGTGATTCAAGAAACAATGAAAGAAACGCGCAGAGTGTATTTATTTGATAAAGAGAAAGCATTACGCCGTTTATATGAAGAACATCAAAAGATATATCAAGCGATTGAACAACAAGATTCAGATAAAGCTGTTCAACAAATGAAATCACATTTAGCAGAAGTACGTGATACAATTCTAGAAAATATTCGCCAAAAATAAACATTAGGAACAAGTCTCATGAAATAGAGGCTTGTTTTTATTTTGCTTAAAAACTGTTCGCGAAATCAAAAAAGTTTGAACAAATTGTTAAACATCTGATGACTAGATGTTTAAATAGCGCTATAATGTACGAGTAATCGTTTCTATTCTTAATCTAAACAGTAATCGTTGTGGGGATGATCACTGCTGCATTAATGATTAAGAATCCAGAAATCATTAAAAATTTAATAGGGCATATACGTTCACGTAACATGCGCGAGCGGGGAAAGGGTGTAAAATATGAAAGTCAGTTTATTCTCAACTTGTTTAGTTGAAGCTTTCCATACACGCATTGGTGTTGCGACAGTGGAATTGCTTGAAAGACTAGGCTGTGAAGTAGATTATCCGACAGCACAAGTATGCTGCGGACAACCAGCTTACAACTCAGGTTATTTTGATGATGCAAGACAATCAGCTAAACAAATGATTAAAGCATTTAAAGATTCAGATTATGTTGTCGCACCATCTGGTTCTTGTATTACTATGTTTAAACATTATCCAAGTTTATTTGAAAAGGATCCTGTAATGCATAAAGAAGCTATCGCATTGGCAGATAAATCTTATGAGCTTACTCAATTTATCGTTAATGTATTAGGTGTAACAGATGTTGGTGCATCATTAGAAGGTAAAGCAACAATTCATCCATCTTGTCATATCACACGTGTATTAGGCGTTGTGAATGAACCGAAAGAACTATTAAGTCATGTGAAAGGATTAGAATTAGTAGAATTACCTCAGTATTATAACTGCTGTGGTTTCGGTGGTACATTCGCTGTAAAAATGGCTGATGTCTCTAGTGAAATGGTTGATGAAAAAGCACATTGCGTTGATGAAACAGGGGCTGATTACTTAATCGGTGCTGATGCCAGCTGTTTAATGAATATCGAAGGACGTTTAAAACGTATCAATAGTAAAGTAAAAGTACTTCATATTGCGGAAGTGTTGAATCATCAACTTGAAGGGGCGGTGCATTAAGATGGGTATGCGTATCGGAGAAAAAACATTCAAAGAAGCCTTCAAAGTTGAGAAACAAAATAAATTCATGCGTGGTGCAGTAAGTTCTGCACAAGATGGCTTAAGAGTTAAAAAATTAAAAGCACAAGAAGAACTTGGCAACTGGGAAGAATGGCGTCAACTTTCTGCAGAAATTCGTCAACATACATTAGAAAACTTAGATTATTATTTGAATCAGTTATCTGAAAATGTTGCGAAACTTGGCGGTCATGTATACTTCGCAGAAACAAAAGAAGAAGCTTCTAATTATATTGCTGAAGTAGTTAAAAAGAAAAATGCTAAAAAAATCGTGAAGTCAAAATCCATGGTTACTGAAGAAATCAATATGAACCATGTCCTACAAGATACAGGGGCTGAAGTTGTTGAAACTGACTTAGGTGAATATTTACTGCAAATTGATGAAGAAGATCCGCCATCACATATCGTTGCACCTGCATTGCATAAAAACCGCGGTCAAATCCGTCGTGTGTTACATGCGAAAGAAGGCTATGAAGGTACTGATGATCCGACAGAAATGGCACGCTTTGTACGTAAAATTATGCGTGAAAAATTTTTAGCTGCAGAAGTCGGTATTACAGGATGTAACTTTGCGGTTGCTGATAGTGGCAGCTTCTGCTTAGTTACCAATGAAGGTAATGCACGTATGTCTACAACTGTACCTAAAACACAAATCACAGTTATGGGTATGGAACGTATCGTACCATCATTTAAAGAAATGGAAGTTTTAGTCGGTATGTTATCTCGTAGTGCAGTAGGTCAAAAATTACCAAGTTACGTCACTACATTAACAGGTCCTCGTGGTGAAGGTGAAATCGACGGACCAGAAGAATTCCATTTAGTTATCGTAGATAATGGACGTTCAACAATTTTAGGTACACAATTCCAAGAAATCTTACAATGTATCCGTTGTGGTGCATGTATGAACGTATGTCCAGTGTACCGTCATTCAGGCGGCCACAGTTATGGTTCTATTTATCCAGGACCAGTCGGTGCAGTTTTATCACCATTACTCGGCGGTTATGAAGAATATGGTCAATTACCATATGCATCATCACTATGTGCCGCATGTTCTGAAGCATGTCCAGTTAAAATTCCGCTTCACGACTTACTCTTAAAACACCGTCAAGTCGAAGCAGAAGAACTTAAAAAATCAGCATTAGGTGAACGTCTGGTTATGAAAGGTTTCGGTATCGGTACAACTAAACCGCATCTTTTCCAATATAGTATCAAAATGGCAGGACCAGCCCTCAAACCGTTTGCGAATAAAGACGGTTGGGTTGAAAAAGGTCCAAAACCATTACACGCTTGGACACAATCCAGAGATTTCCCAACACCTGAAAAAGAACGTTTCAATCACTGGATGAAAGAACATTTGAAACAGAAAGAGGGTAATCACTAATGACTGGTTCAGTTTCTAATAAAGACAAATTCCTAGCAAATATTCAAAACGCCTTAGAACGTAAAACACCAGAGAAAGTCATCAAACCTGAATGGTCAGTTCAACCACAATACAAAACTTTATCTGACTTATCACAAGATGAATTAGTCGACCACTTAGAACAAGAATGTAAAAACATTCATACTGCATTTGTGAAAACAACTACAGCACAATTGAATGAAACATTGAAAGAAACAATTGAACAGTTTGGCGGCAACCCAGTTGTACGTTTTGATGATCCACGCTTTGATCAATACCACATTGATTTAAGCGCATTTGAAACAACAGTATGGGATGAAGCACGTCCTGAAGAAAGTAAAGCAGCAGCACAAACTGCACAAGTGGGTATTACTTTCAGTGATTATTGTTTAAGTGAAAGCGGCACAATCGTGCTATTCTCAGGCAAAGGACGCGGTCGTGCAGTAAGTTTAATGCCTGAAACTTATATTGCGATTATTCCTAAATCGAATATTGTTCCAAGATTTACTCAAGCAGCAGACGGCTTATTCGATATAAACCAAGAAGATGCACGTTTCCCATCATGTGTAAACTTCATTACTGGTCCATCTAACTCAGCTGATATCGAAATGAATTTAGTTGTGGGTGTACATGGTCCAGTGAAAGCGGCTTATATTGTTGTAGAAGATATCTAGAAACCATAAATTAATTATATAAAAATGCATAAATCCCCGAACCATACAATTAACAGTATGACTCGGGGATTTCTCTGTATTTAAAAAGACCTAAGCTTTTCCAGGGCTTAGGTCCTTATGCAAATTTTTTATCAGTGTGAGCTGCATCAGCAACCCGTTCGATATTAATCATTTTTATTACCTTATGTAGCATATGTTAAGGTATTATTAACATACTTCTATTATAAAGGGTAACAGACAGCTAGCACAAGCAATAATTAACAGAAAATGTAGATTTAATAGAGAAAATGATAAAAAATATCAAAAGTATAAAAAAGAATGTGAAAAAAACATACATTGATTGAAATTTTGATGATTAAGTTTTGTAAAAAAATTATGGATACTACCACCCTGAACAAAATATTGTTATAATATGCTAGATAACGCTAACATGAATGAATCCATCAAGAAATCAGAGATAAAGATATCGATACATAATAAGGTACGGTTTGAAAAAGTAGCGGAGGTGGACAGTTTCAATGCCATTGTTTTTAGACCCGATTTTTAAAGAAAGAATTTGGGGGAGTCACCATTTATCAAAATATGGTTATTCATTACCTGAATCAGATATTGGAGAAATATGGACGATTTCTGCGCACCCACATGGTGACAGTGTCATTTCAAATGGTCCATTTAAAGGTCAAACACTTAGCTATGTTTGGCAAACACATAAAGAATTATTTGGAGATTTTCCAAGTGCTCAATTTCCATTAATGGTTAAAATGATAGATGCACAAGAAGCGTTGTCGGTACAAGTACATCCAGATACTGCTTATGCCTATGAGCATGAAGACGGAGATTTCGGTAAAAAGGAATGCTGGTACATTATTGAAGCGGATGAAGATGCTGAAATTATCTATGGTTTGAATACAGAGTCTAAAGATGACTTTGTAGAAGCTTTAGATCAAGGTGAACACCAGGATTTATTTAAACATATCCCAGTTCAAGCAGGTGACTTTTTCTTCGTACCTAATGGTATTGTCCATGCGATTGGTAAAGGATTAGTCGTGTATGAAGTAACACAAGCTTCTGATGTCACATATCGTATTTATGATTATGAACGTGTAGATGCACAAGGGCAACCGCGTGATATGCATATCGATAAAGCCAAAGATGTCGTTGAAGTACGTGAAGATAGTCCGAATGTGATACCAGAATCAGAAATTATTGAAAATCATAAACGAACAACATATATTACACATGATGCCTTTACAGTCGTTAAATGGGAAATCACAGGAACATTAAATTATATGAAGCCAAGAGAGTTTTGTTTAGTCACAGTGTTACATGGCGAAGGCCAATTGATTACAGATGGTGATGTTTATGAAATTGCGTCAGGCAGCAGTTTTATACTGACATCTGAGGATTTAGATAACATCTTTGAAGGTGACTTAACAGTTATGATTACGTATGTTTAAAGAAACAGAGGTGTAACAGCATGCGCAAGTTTTTATATATCACTTTAATTTGCGGTATTTTATCAGGTGCAGGGGTCTTTATGAATTTCCCTAAGTATCCAAACTTGATGATTCCAGCTGCGTTTTCAATTTTAGGAATTCTATGTGTATTACTTACTATTCCAGATAAACAAACGAGCAACATGTTGAAGTTAGGCGGATTTTTAATTAATTTCATGCCGTTGATGGCAATTTTACTAATGCCGAGATAATGAGTTTGACTTGTATCAAAGAGAGGCATTTGATATAAATAGCTAGAATGAGATTTGCAATATAGGGTTGAAGCTAACAGCCGCGAAATGCGTATATTGCACTTAAATCAATATATATTTATGAAGAAGGAGCAGTATCAAAATGAGTGAAGAAACAAACTATTTCTGGCTGAACTGCGGTTATAATCGTTGGAATCATAATGAACCTTTAGTAGGTCAGACGACATTGTTTGAATCAGGGGCACAATTCAATCCTACGCAAGGCTTTCGAGCATTTAAAAAAGCAAAACCAGGTGATAAAGTCATCTTTTATCAAGTTCAAACAGATGCTGGTTTGCTTGGAAGCGGTGAAATCATCAGTGTCCAAACAGGTGCACAACACAAAATCCGCGTACAATTTCGTTTAACTGAAGCTTTGAAACCATTAACTGCAGATTACTTAAAACGCAGTGAACAGTTAGAATTTCGTATCAATAACATGAAAGAAACATTGTTCAATCAAATCGCTAAAGAAGAATTTGAATTAATTGAACAACTTGGTAAAGGGACTACACAAGTGCCGAGATACTTCTTCTTAGCTGAAACCAAAGACTTTGAACCGGGTGAAACGTATACATTATTTACACATACGTTCAACGGGATTAAACGTAACGGCTATCATTACTACACGCAACTTGAAATTGGCGATAAACTTGTTTTTTATAACCGTAATGCGGATCATTCTGTGGTAGGTTTAGGTGAAGTAACACAACATATTCGTGAGTTGCCGCCAATTCAAGGACGTACAAATAGTACCGCAATTGAAGTCCGCTATGATGAAGATATCAATTCGGTAAATTTAGCGACGTTAAATAAACATCCAAGATTAAAGAACTTGTACTACTTACAAGAAAATGCCAAACAGGCCATCGCAAGTATGTCTCAAGCACAATTCGATGCGATTCTTGAAATGAGTCGTAATGATAGTGTGAAACCACAATTTGAAGCCATCAAAAAAGATGATGCTGTAGCACAAACAGAAGATGAAATTAAACCATTTATTTTATTAGTGATTCAAGATAAAGATCGTGCAGAAGGCTTAAAAGCTGCAGAGAATCTACTACAAAAAACCAATGCAAAACCTGTTATTACCACAGGACATCCTGACTTCTCTGAAGATATGTTATACGGAAAGTATTTACCAAATGAAGCAGGAGCGCTTTATTACAGAGAAGGTTTCATTACAGAATTGATGCCGAGAACAGATCGCAGTTATTTAGTCATTGATAACTTCAATCGTATTGATCCAGATATTTTCCAAACGTATATCAATGTGTTAGAAGGCTATGAAGTGACATTGCCACGTTATAATCGAGATGGTTCTATGATCAGATGGTCACGTGATAAAGATTCTTTCTATCACTTTAATCCAAACTGGCATATCATCGGTGTCACATATGATGATTTAGAAACGATTAAACAAAAATACTCAGAACAATTCTTAAAATATGCACGAATTGTCAAAGTAAATCACGACTAATATAGATATGAGTCTTAGAGGGTTACGTCCCATCTAAGACTTTTTTTAATGAAAAATTAATGGTAATTCTAAACGGGTATATTAAATAATAGATGAAAGACTGAACGAGAAAGGAGTAATAGAATGCCGATTATTTATTATGATGCAAACTGTGTGTATTGCTATAACTATGCAATATGGTTAATTAGACACGGTTTATCTAAAAGTTATGAGTTTGCGACATTAAAAGGTACTGCAGGCCAAGAATTAGAACGCAGACATCCAGGTATATTAAAAATGAATACTGTCGTACTGCAAGAAGGGGAACATCTTTATTTCAAATCTACAGCTATCGCAAAACTGTTGATGTCATTAACAGAAGAAAAATGGATAGGTGTCCTATTAACACTTGTACCGAAACCATTGCGTAACTTCGGTTATGATTTATTTGCGAATAATCGAGATAAGATGTGGCATGCAGAATGGCAAGAACCTACTGATTATGAACGCTCATTCTTTATTGAATTGCCTAAGAATATTTAATTGAGAATGAAAATAAAATGAACTACTTGTTTATAATGGACAAGCATTAAATGTCACATCCTTTTAAATGGCTTAGTAATAAGTGTTATTAATGTGTTAAAAGCTTCCAAGCAGGGTAAAGTAATAGAGAAAGCAGATACAACATCTTAGAACTATAGTTTATAATAATTTTAAATTAGAGGAGATATAGCTTTACAGATTAGAATTATTATAATATAATAATCATTACAAAGAGAGAAAACGACAACTTAAAGGAGCGATTATTTTTATGGCAAATAAACAAGATGTAGTAAATGTATTAAACGAACAAGTAGCAAACTGGACAGTATTATATACAAAAATTCACAACTTCCATTGGTTTGTGAAAGGTCCTCATTTCTTCTCATTACACGTTAAATTTGAAGAATTATATAACGAAGCAAGTGAACACATTGATGAATTAGCAGAACGTATCTTAGCAATCGGCGGCAGCCCAGTTGCGACATTGAAAAATAGCTTAGATGTAGCAATTGTAGATGAAGCAGAATCAGAAAAAACTGCTGAAGATATGGTTCAATCAATTTCTAAAGACTTCACTAACATTTCTGAACAACTTGCTAAAGCAGTAGAAGTTGCAGGAGATGCAGAAGATGATGTATCTCAAGATATGTTAATCGCATTACAAACATCAGTTGATAAACACAACTGGATGTTCCAATCATTCCTAGGCAAATAAGCACCAATCAAATAACTTATAATGATAAAACCAAGCCGTGGTCAAGAAGAACCATGGCTTGGTTTTTCTTTTGTGAAAGTATTTTAAAGTTTCATAAAAGGATGTTGAAAAATATATTATGCGTTCTATAATATAGATGTGAAAGTTGATGAGGTGATAACGGGATGAATAAATTAATTGCGGGTACTTTGGCTGCTAGTTTATTATTAACAGCTTGCGGCAGTACATCAGAACAAAACGACAACAAGGAGAACAAGCAATCAGCACAACAAGACACTAAAAAAGCACCACAACCTAAACAACAACATCAAGTGAACAAGAAAAATGGTGTGACAACTGTTGATGGTTTAATGTTAGTGAATAAAAAGGTATCGATTTCAAAACACTATAATCGTGGAGAAAATCAAACAGCGAGACAACATTTAAATGAAATGATGCAAGATGCGAAAAAAGAAGGATTAAATATTGTCTATCGCAGCGGATTCAGATCTTATCAAGAACAAGTCGGACTTTATAATAGTTATGTGGCTCGTGATGGTCAGAAAGCCGCTGATAAATATAGTGCTAGACCTGGCTTTTCTGAACATCAAACAGGCTTAGCTTTCGATGTGGGCACACCACCAGGAAATAAAGATTTCTTAGAAGCATATGGTGAAACACCTGAAGGTAAATGGCTTGCTGAACATGCGCATGAATATGGTTTTATTCTTCGATATCCGAAAGGTAAAGAACATATTACAGGTTATCAATATGAACCTTGGCATTTCAGATATGTCGGCCTTAAACATGCGAAAGACATCCATAATCAACATCAGACATTAGAAGAATATCTAGATTATGGTTATGATAAGAAATAATATTAAATGAAATTATAAAAAAAGGCGAAGCTGAGTTGAGCTTCGCCTTAAAATATATTGAATAGATTATGCGATTTCTAACGCAATTTCCATCATTTGTGTAAATGAGTTTTGACGTTCTTCAGGTGTTGTAGCTTCATCACGTAAGATGTGGTCACTTACTGTGAAGATACCTAATGCTTTTTTACCTGCATAAGTTGCGTTTAAGTATAAACCTGCAGATTCCATTTCAATACCTAAAATACCCATACGTTGCCATTGTTGGTTGAATGTTGAGTCAGCGTTATAGAACGTATCAGAAGAAAGGATATTACCAACATGAGTCGTTGCGCCGACTTTGTCTGCAACATTTTTAGCTTCGACCATTAAATCAAAGTCAGCTAATGGTGCGAAATGACCAGGAATGTTGTATTGATCTACATAGTTAGAGTTTGTAGAAGCACCTTGTGCAATAATAATATCGTAAAGATTTACGTCTTCTTGTAATGCACCACATGAACCGATACGAATAATTGTATCTACATCAAACGTGTTATAAAGCTCATATGAATAGATACCAATACTTGGAATCCCCATACCTGAACCCATTACTGAAACTTCTTTACCTTTATATGTGCCTGTATAACCGAACATATTACGAACTTCGTTAAATTGTACGACATCTTCTAAATAATTATCTGCGATATATTTTGCGCGCAGCGGGTCACCTGGCATTAAAACTGTTTTCGCGATTTTAGCACCATTTGGTTGAATATGCGGTGTACCTTGAGTCATATTTATCTGCTCCTTTAATAAAAAATAAGTTAAGTTAAAGATAACACGCAAGCCTATAATTTGCGAGAATTACTATACACAGTTGGGCTTATTTAATGACAATTCAGGTATGATTTCATTAAAAGGGTGAAATTGAAACAAGTTGAACATCTCTTATATTTTAGCGAGTTAAAATATTTGGTAAAATGATAATTGAATACGTTATATTATATGTGAAAGTAAACAACCAAATTGGAGGATGTATACAAATGAATTATGCGAAGTATATTGATCATACTTTATTAAAACCAGATACTACTTTAGAACAAATTGATAAGTTGATTGAAGAAGCAAAGGAATATCAATTTAAATCTGTATGTATCAACCCGACTTACGTGAAACATGCGGCAGAAGCATTAGCAGATTCTGACGTACTAGTATGTACAGTCGTCGGATTCCCATTAGGCGCAAATACAACAGCGACAAAAGCATTTGAAGTAGAAGATGCAGTGAAAAATGGTGCAGATGAATTAGATATGGTTATTAATATCGGTGCATTAAAAGACAAACGCTATGATGAGGTACAACAAGATATTGAAGCGGTTGTTAAAGCTGCTGATGGTCGTACCGTTAAAGTGATTATCGAAACAGTGTTACTGACAGATGAAGAAAAACGTAAAGCATCTGAATTAAGTAAAGCAGCAGGTGCACACTTTGTGAAAACTTCTACTGGCTTTGCTGGCGGCGGCGCGACAGTTGAAGATGTAAAATTAATGAAAGAAGTCGTTGGCGACACATTAGAAGTCAAAGCTTCAGGCGGCGTTCGTAACTTAGAAGACTTCAAAGCTATGCTAGATGCAGGCGCAACTCGTGTAGGCGCAAGTGCTGGTGTACAAATTATTCAAGGATTAGAATCAGATTCTGATTATTAAATGAATAAGTGGTTAAATCTATGAAAGGGGCCGGGACATAATTGTTCTGGAATCTGATAAAAAGAACGACTTTCACATATAAAATGAAAATCGTTCTTTTTTATTTTGTTCAAGAAATTTTCAGCTCGTAGAGCTGCTAATTTCCTAATATTCACGGCCGTACATGCTATGCCAACTTTTGTTTCAACTTTTCGAATACCCCTTACATACATTCGAGTGAAACCCCAATTAGCCTTTAGCTTACAAAAAAGTTACAACATCAATTTTTCTTCTTTTATAAATTGATGAAGTTTTTGGATCTGAAAGCTTTTCTCTTTTGAAATGTTTATAGTATTCCCAAACCATATTTCCTCTGATTGTTTTTTAAGGTATCAAGTTTGGTTTTTGGATTCATACACTCATCTCTAAGTGGACAACTCACACAGTCATAACATTTGTACTCTTTAAATTGGCATTGATATCCATACTTATCGTTTCGAAATCTATATCCAGAAAAGAATAAAAGCCTATCATGAGGACAAATATATCTGTCATCTTTCTCATCATATTCCAAATTTAATGAGTTATAAGTATTGTGTTTATGCTTTCTTTTCTGTTCTTTTAAAAACATGCCGTACGGCATCAAAGACGTTCTATTAAATACATCTATTATCATTCCATAATTACTTTCACTGCCATATCCTGCATCACATACAATATTTTCTGGTAAGTCACCATTTATTTCTTGAATTCTATATAAAAACCTTTCTAAGGTTCTTGTATCTGTTGGATTCTGATAGACACCAAACGCTAATGCAAATTGATTATTGGCTCCCACTTGAATATTATATGCAGCTTTTAATTGACCATTTCTCATATGATTATCTTTCATTCTCATAAAAGTTGCATCGTGATCTATTTTGGAATAACTATTTCTACTACCTAAAATTCGTTTTTGTTCTTCGTATTTCACATTTTTCTCTTTACACTCACTTACTACCTTTTTATATTTTTTCAAAAGCGTACGTTTTGAACGAATTATTTTTCTTTTTCCAGTATCCTTACTAGCATCAATTTCTTCAGTTAATGCATCAATTTTTTGAATTAAGCAATCTTCGATTGCCTGTAAATCATGGACTTGTAGTTCTTCAGATAATTCCTCTTTTAAACTCGATAAAAGTTCATTTACCATTAAGTCGTCGTATACTTCTTTCGATTTCTTTATATTAGCTTTACTATACCGTTCTGTGTTGGCCTTCCAAACAAAAGTATATTTATTTGCATCAGCTTCAATTTTTGTGCCATCGATGTAAACAGCATCTTCATCTATATAATTGTTAGTCACTAAAAACTCTCTGAATTCTGTAAAACATTCTTTGATTAATTCATTGGTTTTAGGATTAGAACGGAAACGATTAATAGTTTTATAACTAGGTGTCTGTTCTTGAGCTAACCACATAAACCTAATGCTGTCCTTTAAAGCAAATTCAATTTTCCGACCGGAAAATATCGAATTACTACATGCGTATAGAATTATTTTAAGCATCATACGTGAATTATAAGATTAAGCACCTCTACGATTTTGATATCTAATAAATCTATCTTCAGAAATCCCTTCTACAATTTCATTAACAATTAATGCTGTGTCATTTTTAGGAAAATTAAAGTCAGTCGTTAGTGGCAGTGAGAGTTGAGACATGTTATAATTTTTATACATAAAGTTCCTCCAATGATTGGGTTTGTGGTTATTCTCTAATTATACGTGAGGGCTTTATTTTTTTAAAATAATATGAGTATTTTATATAAAAAGCCGAGGGAAATCATTAAAAATTCTCCTTGGCTTTTATTTGAGACTGGATTTATGTCCCAGCCCCTTTTTATTTTGTACGTGGCAATCATTGAATTTAAGAATGTTTTATTATGAAATGTTCTTATTTATAATTGCGCAGAACATAAATAAGTGGTAATCTTTAAGTGGTTATTATTAATAGGAAGCAATAGAATGGACATCAATGAAAAAAGTTATTAAACACTAAAGTGCTTATTTTAACGTCAACACTTGCCGCAGGTGGAGTTTTTCTTTCCAATTACAATAATGACGCATATGCAGCAGAAGAAATTAATCAAGAAAACCAAGTTAATTATGGAGAATTGCTTATAAATAACGAGGTGAAAATTGATTCGAAATTACAAACAACTAATGATACTGTAACTGAAAATCAAGTTTCAAAAGCAAAAGTTGATTCAGTTGAAAGCAATCAGAATATATCAAAAAACAACAATTTAAATGAATCAAGTACTATGATAGATAGTCAATTGCAAAACAACATTCAATTTGTTAATCCTGAAAAGAAATATTTTGAATCGTATTTAGATAAAAATACAGTTTCTCAACGAGAATATAAAAATAGTTTTCATACAAGAAGTAATCTTAACTTTGTTGAAAGTACTCCTCGATATACTACAAGAAGTATGGAACCCTATGCATCAGCTCAATGGCTTACGAAATATCAATTGACTGCTGGATATGGACATTATAATTTAAACATAAATAATGGCATGCATTATGGGGCTGATTTTGCAATGCCTATTGGGACTCCAGTAAGAGCAATTACAGGTGGTAAAATTATTGAAGCTGGTTGGAGCCCTTATGGTGGCGGTAATCAAATTGGTGTAAAAGAGCCCGATGGTTCCCATTACCAATGGTATATGCACTTAAGTCAATTAAATGTTAGGGTCGGAGATTATATCTCAACTGGACAAATTATAGGAAAATCAGGTAGTACAGGATTCTCAACAGGTCCACACTTGCATTTCCAAAGAATGGTTGGTGGGTTAGGTAATAATTATGCACAAAATCCAATACCATTTTTAAAACAATATGGATATGGTAGTAATACTTCTGGTTATACTCCGCCGGTTAATCGCGTACAAGCACCATCAACTAACAGTACTTATAAAGTTGATGGCAAAGGTACTTATTACAAAGCAGAATCAGCATCATTTACAGCAAACTATGATATTAAAACTCGATTGAATGGGCCATTTAGAAGTAACCCACAATCAGGTGTGTTACATCCTGGTCAAACAATTAAGTATGATACAGTCATGAAACAAGATGGACATGTATGGGTTGTATATACTGGATATTCAGGAAAACGAATATATTTACCAGTTAGAACATGGGATAAAAATTCTAATACATTAGGCCCGTTATGGGGAATTATTAATTAAGGTATATGATAATAGAACTGGAATATTTACATTTCAGTTCTATTATTGTGTATAAAACACCGAAGGAGATGCAACATGTACTTCACAAATTTATCTGAAACAGAGTTTGATAATTATACAAAACAACATTTTTCACATTATACACAGTCAGCGAAACATTATCATAATCGCAATAAGGCACAACATGATGTGCACCTAGTAGGAGTTAAAGATGAAAATAATGAAGTTATTGCGGCGTGTTTACTAACAGAAGCGAGAAGTTTGCGCTTCTTTAAATACTTCTATACACATCGCGGACCTGTCATGGATTATAAGAATATTAAACTTGTGGAATATTTCTTTGCGTCTTTGACACTTTATTTAAGAAAACACAAAGGGTTATATGTACTTGTCGATCCGTATATTTTGGAAAATATCAGAGAACCTGATGGTGAAATCATTGAACAATTTGATAATCATCAGTTGATTCAAACATTGGAAAAGTTAGGTTACAAACATCAAGGCTATTCCACTGGTTATTCTTCTATGAGTCAAATCAGATGGTTGTCTGTGTTAGATTTAAAAGGAAAATCAGAAACGCAGTTACTCAATGAAATGGACTATCAAACAAGACGTAATATTAAAAAGACTTATGAAATGGGTGTACAAGTCCGTACACTTTCTATTGATGAAACACCTTTATTCTTCGAATTGTTTAAAATGGCAGAAGAGAAACACGGTTTCACATTTAGAGGTTTGGATTATTTTAAACAAATGCAAAAGGTTTATGGTCATCGTGGTTTCTTAAAATTAGCATATGTCGATTTGCATACGTACTTAAAAGAGTTGAAAGAGAAACACGCACAATTACAAAGTGATTTAGATGAAGTGAATGAGAAGTTGAAAGAAAGTGCGAACTCTAAGAAATCAAAAAGCAGAGCTAATCAACTGCAGCAACAATTTAATAGTAACGAACGTAAAATCAAAGAAACACAAGCGATGATAGAAAAAGATGGCAACATCTTAAACTTAGCAGCTGCGCTTTATCTTTATAATGAGCACGAAGTTTACTATCTCTCTAGTGGTTCGAATCCTCAATATAATGCGTTTATGGGCGCATACCGTTTACAATGGGAAATGATTAAATTTGCGAAGAAGAAAGGTATTGACCGTTATAATTTCTACGGTATTACAGGAGATTTCTCTGATAATGCAGAAGACTATGGTGTACAAAAATTCAAAGAAGGATTTAATGCACACGTAGAAGAGTATATTGGAGATTTTATTAAACCGCTTCGCCCAATGCTCTACAAACTCTCATTATTATTAGACAAACTAAAAAACAGAGAATAGATGAAAGCAATCTATTCATAATTTTAATAGCAAACAAAAAGAAGCCCCGTCTCAAATCAATTTTTGATTTGAAGCGGGGCTTCACATACTATTAACGCATCAAATGACCAGGATTAGTCTTCGCTGAAGATTTTATCCCATTGGTCACGTTTTTCTAACATTTCTTGTGCAATTTCATGTGCACCTTCTAATGAGTGGCTTGCTGCCCAACCGCATTGTACCTCATTACAAGCAGGGACCTCTTTAGCCGCAACAACATCTTTCAATGTTGCTTCAATGATGTTTAATACATCTTCGTAGTCATCATGGTTGATGAATGATACATAGAAACCAGTTTGGCAACCCATTGGACTTAAGTCTACGACTTTGTCTGTGTGGTTACGGATGTTTTCAGCCATTAAGTGTTCTAATGAATGTAAACCAGGCATTTTCATGTGTTCTTTGTTTGGTTGTTTGAAACGAATATCGTATTTCTTAATTACATCTCCGTTTTGACCTTCTTTTGTACCTGCTAAGCGCACAAATGGTGCAACAACTTTAGTATGATCTAAATTGAAACTTTCAACGTTCATTTTAGGCATAAAACTAAACCTCCTTTAGTTCTTCATGTCTTATTGTAACAAGGCTAAGCAGCATTTACAATTTTACCGAATACACTTTCAATGAAAAGTTTATCAGTTTACTCGGGATAAATTTGTTGAAAATTAAGAAAAAGGATGACAAAGTCATGAAAAACCTTTAAAATGTTTAGTAATCAATTTTACTGATAAAGATATAAAAGGGGATGAGAACGCAAGGTAAAAGCGTTCCAAATCGTGTTAAAACGACCTTAAAGACACATATATCTTTGAAAAATAAAGGGAGTCACTAAAATGTCATTTGAAACTCATATTGAACAATTTATAGATGCGAAACAGTCAGAATTTATTGATATCAGTCATAAAATCCATGAAAGACCAGAACTAGGAAACCAAGAAGTCTTTGCTTCTGGTTTATTAATGCAAGAATTAAAGAAATACGGCTTTGAAATTGAACAAGATATCGCAGGTCATCCGACTGGCTTCATTGCTCAATATCATAGTCGCAAGCCAGGGCCGACGATTGGTTTCCTAGCAGAATATGACGCGCTTCCTGGATTAGGTCATGCATGCGGTCATAATATTATCGGTACAACAAGTGTGTTAGCTGGTATCGCTTTAAAACAAGTTATCGATAAAGTAGGCGGACAAGTGGTTGTGTTAGGTTGTCCAGCTGAAGAAGGCGGAGAAAACGGGAGTGCGAAAGCGAGTTATGTTAAAGAAGGTATCATTGATGAATTAGATGTTGCTTTGATGCTGCACCCTGGTAATGAAACATACAAAACAATCCATACATTAGCAGTAGATGTCTTAGATATTAAATTCTACGGTAAAAGTGCGCATGCCTCTGAAAATGCAGATGAAGCGATTAACGCTTTAGATGCGATGATCAGCTATTTCAATGGTGTAGCACAATTACGTCAACAAATTAAAAAAGGTGAACGTGTACATGGTGTGATTTTAAATGGTGGAGAAGCAGCCAACATTATTCCTGATTTTACACATGCACGTTTCTATACACGTGCAACAACACGTAAAGATTTAGATGTGTTAACACACCGAGTAGGTCAAATTGCTCAAGGTGCCGCATTGCAGACAGGTTGTGACTATTCATTCAAACCGATTCAAAATGGCGTGAACGAATTTATCTTAACACCTAAATTAGATGAACTGTTTGCACATTATGCCCGTCAAAAAGGAGAAGAAGTCAGTGAAGATGACTTCGGTTACGGTTCTACTGATACGGGTAACGTCAGTCATATCGTACCGACGTTACATGCACATATTAAAATCGGGCCAAGCAATTTAGTAGGACATACTTACAAATTTAAAGAAGCTGCTGCATCTGACCATGGTGATAGTGCCTTAATTAAAGGTGCGGATATTTTAGCACGTATGGGCTTAGATTTAATTCAAAACAATGAATTGTTGAGAGAAATTAAAGAACAACATGTCAGAAAAGTGAAGCAAGCATCATTAAAAGAACTTAGAAAACATTCAGAACAACCTAAGGTCACTTTAAGTGATTTATATGATGAGTCTATTGTTTATACGTCTCGTCCATCGTATGTTTCTAATCCTTGGTTAGAGCCTGATGAGCATCAATCTAACTTCTTAACAGGTCGTGAATTATTAATTGCGAATAAAATGCCGGTGATTGTGCATGAAGCGAGTGTCACTGATAAGTTGAAACAGTTATTCAACGAAGTCGGTAAAGAAGTGCCAAGCAATGTTTATAAATTCCATAACCAAGCTAGTTATGAACATTTATTACGTTCGTTAACGAAAGAAGACAACAAGAAGATATACTTCCAATATGTGCATAGTGAAGACATTGTACCTAAAGAAGATTATGCGCTGGATAAAGATACGTTTGTTGCGCTCAACAATAAAGCACGTATACCAGAGTGGACAAACGGTAAATATTTGCCGAAACGTGAAGTTGTGGCGGTAGAAGATTTTGAAGAAGCAGTGAAGAAGTGGGATTTACCGATTGTATTAAAACCGGGCGATGATTTACCGACAGCCGGCGGCTATGGCGTGATGATCTGTTATAACCAAGAAGATTTAGAAAAAGCAATTGAACGTGTTCATCAAGCATTAGATGAAACAGAAACAATGATTATTGAACAAAAAGTGGATGATATCGCCAATTACTGTGTACAATTTGCTTACTCAGATCAAATCGGTTTGAAATATTTAGGAACAGCCGAACAAATCACAGATGATTATGGTTTCTATAACGGAAATCAAAGTGTACCGGTGGAAGAGGTGCCGCAAGCTGTGATTGAAGCGGGTCGCGAAATTATGGAAAACGGTATTAAAGAAGGTTTCTATGGTGTCGGAGGTTTCGACTTGCTTTATGATAAGTATGGTCATGTTTATGCGATTGATTTAAACTTCCGTCAAAACGGGTCAACAAGCATGTTGCTGTTAGATGATGAATTATCTGGAGATTTCCATAAATTCTATAGTTATTTCTCACGCGGTGATAATACGAAATTTTATCGCACGATTATGAAATATGTCCGCCAGGGCAAAATTTATCCATTATCTTATTATGATGGTGATTGGTATGGTAAGGATAAAGTGAATTCTCGTTTTGCGTGTATCTGGCATGGCAGCTCAAGAGAAGAAATTGAATTAAATGAAAAAGCATTCTTAAAAGAATTAGGCGATTAATATAGAGTTTTAGTGAAACGGTTAAAATCCTGTGTGATTTTAGCCGTTTTGCTTTAACATAAATCGTATTAGATTGACTGTTTAAGTTTATTATTTTATATTTGCATTGATACACAACTATAGAGAAAGTGGGTTTACTATGGATTATAAATACGAAACGTTTTTCATAGATTTGCTTGTAAATGAAACGTACTATATTGCAGTCAAAGATAGAAAAATGGTTAGAAGAGATGTAGATGGACATGCCATTGCGCTATTTTGGACAAAGAAAGAATTAGCAGAAGCTTATTTTGAAAACCGTAAAGATGCTTACGATAAAATTATTATTCGTGATTTAGATCGCTTTGTGACAAGTGAAATGGATGACTTATTTGATAAAGGGGATAAAGTCTTAGTCAATGTTACAGATGAACTAGACGGACATTTCATTGATATTTATGAAGCCACAAAACAAATTATGACAGAACTGGATCGTATTCGTACAGTTGAATTTGCGCGAATTACTGCGAAAACAGATGATGTTTATGGTCTGACTGATAAAGGAAATAAACAGTTTATTATTATCAGCAATAACGGGGAAAACCAACCTAACTTCATGCCAGTGTGGAGTGATTACCAATCTGCATTGAAAGTGCGCGATGAAGATTTTGAAGAATGCGATGTAGATCAAGTTGAAGGAGAAGTTTTCAGTGAATGGCTTGATCAATTAAGAGATGATGATAACGGCGTCGGCATCAACTTAAAACCGAATGTTGTAGGTTCGATAGTTTCAGCCCAAACATTGAAAAATGAATTATCTTATTAAAATTGTTTAAATAGATAGAGAACATAATAGGGAATAAGGCTATGATTAAAATCTGCCTTATTCCCTATTTATTTGATGTACATTACGCTGGATTTCCTAAGTAGATACTGCCTAAAGCGCCTGAAAAAGCGCCGCCTTCAACATAGTAAGGCTTGAAACCACGTAAGACAGTATAATCTTCTACAACTTTGCGTAGAAGATGATTATTGTTGAATGAAGAACCGATATACACCACATTTTCAGTTTGAAACTCTCTTGCGAGTGTGATGGCCATGGTTGTGACAACTTCTCCAACGACACCCATTACTGATGCTAATTGATCTGCGGTTGATACTTCTTTATCTAGATGACGCATCACATGTGCGAAGTTTGCGGCTGTTAAATCACCTGGAATCGGCGGTTCACTATTTTTATAGATGTGTTTTACTTTTAAATCAATAAATTCACGGTCACCTTGTTCTGCGGTATCTGTCAAAGTTTGATAATCTGTAATCCCAGATAATAAGTATCCTAAACCTTGAATCATACCGCCGCCGGCACCGATACCTCCGACACGTCTTTGTGTCTGGCCGTCAAAATAGTGCATAGATGTGCCTGTTCCGACATTGGCGAAGATGTAGTCTTTTAAATAATGACCTTGTTCTTCTAATAACATATTTAAACCCTTTGAAGCTGCATCGAACTCAACGAATTCTTGTGCAGGGAAATCTAATTGATCTTTAATCATTTGTGCTTTACCGCCGGTTAAAGAAACATTTCTGCAAGGTTGTTGATTCAACCACTCAATCACTTCTGTTAATTCATCAGTACGTTTCGTTCTGAAAGTACGGTGCCCGTTGTCGATTTCGACAATTTTAATTAATGTACCACCGGCATCAATACCGATTTTCATAGTTTCACCTCAAAATTATGTATGACATGTAATCATTAATAGTATAATCAAAAGAGAAAGAAAAAAGCAAAGTTAAGGAGTGTACAATAAAAAATGAAATTAAGTCCATACCTTATCGTAGAAAATGTTGCAAAAGCAGCTGAATTCTATCAAAGTGTTTTCGGCGGTGAGATTAAAGTATTAAATCAACAAAAAGAACAAGTGTTGCACGCAGAAGTTCACATTACTGATGCTATTGTATTGCACTTATCGAGCAATTATGGCAAACCATTCAGTAATGAAGATGTGAATCTGCTTCTGACATTTGAAGATTCTACAGAACAACAACGTGTATATGATGCGTTGAGTGTTGGTGGAGATCCACACATGCCGATTACTAAAACTTTTTTCAACGCAATGCATGGTCAAGTCAGAGACCAATACGGTGTTAATTGGCTCTCAAATTGTTTCTCAGCATAGCGCATAGGGAAACACTAATTGAACTTGCAGTAAATAAGAAATGTAGGGGATGTATATGAAACACAGTAAGCAATTTGGAGATATTATCGTTCAGCCATACGAACCAAAGTACCATCAAGAAGTCGAAGATTTCGAACTGTCAGAAAGACAGATGATTTATTCTTCTTTACCAAAACAAGTATTAGACGATGCATTAAAAGACAAAGACCGTATCGCGAATATAGCTATTAATCAAAAAGGGGAAGTGGTCGGCTTCTTTGTTTTACATCAATATTATCAACACGAAGGTTACGACACACCAGAACATGTCGTCTATGTCCGTTCGTTATCTATTAATGAAAAATTCCAAGGAAATGGTTACGGCACGAAGATTATGATGAATCTGCCAAATTATGTTCAGTCACTTTATAGTGATTTCAACCATTTATACCTTGTGGTCGATGCTGAAAATAAAGCAGCGTGGAATGTGTATGAACGTGCAGGGTTTATGCATACTGCGACAAAACAAGAAGGACCAATCGGTGAAGAACGTTTATACTATTTAGATTTAGATTCTAAATATGTTTCATCATTAAAGTTGAAAGCACCCGATGAACAACCTGATAAAGAAATCGATACAGTACATTTAATGCTGGACGGTCAAAAAGTAGGTTTTATTGCCTTGCAAGCAACAGAAAACCGTATGCATATCAGAGGTATAGAAGTGGATAAGGATAAACGACATAAAGGTATCGCAGAAAGTGCGTTACGTCAGTTAGTGACATATATCAGAAAAACATATCCTGAAATAGAAGTCTTAGATATTGTTTTATTTGGTGAACATAATGAATTAAAACCGTTATGTTTGAACAGTAATTTTGTCGCAACTTTGCAAACTGAAGATTATGTAAAATTTGAAAAATATATCGTTTATTAAAAATGTAATCATTAGCATTGCGAAATAGGGCATTGTCATTTATAATTTACATTTGTTAACATGAGAAATAAGTAAACTTGTGATTGAATTGATAAAGCCTTTGAAAGGGAGTAATAGAACATATGAAAATTCAAGACTACACAAAAGAAATGGTAGACGAAAAATCATTCATCGATATGGCCCATACTTTATTAGAAGAAAAAGGGACTACAATGAACTTATACGATATCATTGATGAATTTAAAGCTTTAGGACACTATGAAGATAATGAACATTTAGAAAATCGTATTGTTCAATTCTACACTGACTTAAACACAGATGGACGTTTCTTAAATGTCGGAGAAAATATGTGGGGATTACGTGACTGGTATTCAGTAGATGATATTGAAGAAAAAATCGCACCTACAATTCAAAAATTCGATATCTTGGATGAAGAAGACGAAGAAGATAAAAATCTTAAACTTCTTGGCGAAGAGGAAGAAGAGGAAGACGAAGCAAGAACTGAAGAAGATGTTGAGGACGACGAAGAAAATTTAGACGATCCTCAAGATGAAGAAGAAGTCAATGAATCTGATATCGTTATCGAAGAAGACGAAGATGAATTAGAAGAAGCAGAAGAATTATTTGAAGATGCGGCTGGTTTTAATGATGAGCCAGACGATGAAGAATAATAATTGACTTTTTCTAGAAAAATGATAAAATTTTATTCGGGCTCCTTTAATTAGGACAACGTGTATAAATCATACGCTCCCCCTTTACATGAGATGTGAGAGGGAGCGTTTTTTTATTTTTAAGCGATATTTAAAATAAGCGCTAAGACTTTTATGTCTTAACATGAATACAAACAAGTTATGGAATGTTAAATTAATTTGTAATTGAAAAGTAGGAGGAAAAAGAATGACTAAGTTCATATTTGTTACTGGCGGAGTAGTTTCTTCACTTGGTAAAGGAATTACAGCGGCATCATTAGGCAGATTATTAAAAGATAGAGGTTTATCCGTAACGATACAGAAATTCGATCCATATTTAAACGTAGACCCAGGTACTATGAGTCCGTATCAGCACGGGGAAGTCTTTGTGACAGATGATGGTGCGGAAACAGACTTAGACTTAGGACACTATGAACGTTTTATCGACATCAACTTAAATAAATATTCAAACGTGACAGCTGGTAAAGTTTACTCTCACGTATTGAAAAAAGAACGCCGCGGTGATTACTTAGGCGGTACGGTTCAAGTTATTCCTCATATCACGAATGAAATTAAAGAACGTTTATTATTAGCAGGCGAAAGCACAAATGCAGACGTTGTTATTACTGAAATCGGCGGCACAACAGGTGATATCGAATCACTGCCATTTATCGAAGCGATTCGTCAAATTCGTAGTGATTTAGGCAGAGATAATGTCATGTATATCCACTGTACTTTATTACCTTACATCAAAGCAGCAGGTGAAATGAAAACAAAACCGACACAACATAGTGTTAAAGAATTACGTGGTTTAGGTATCCAACCTGATTTGATTGTGGTAAGAACTGAATATGAAATGACACAAGATTTAAAAGATAAAATTGCATTATTCTGTGACATTCCTGAAGAAAATGTTATCGAATGTCGTGATGCTGAATCTTTATATGAAATTCCTTTACAATTAAGCAAACAACATATGGATGACTTAGTCATCAATCGCTTAGACTTAGATGCGAAATACGATACACAATTAGATGAATGGAAACATTTATTAGAAATCGTAAACAATCTTGATGGTGAAATCACAATCGGTTTAGTCGGTAAATATGTAAGCTTGCAAGATGCTTATCTTTCAGTTGTAGAATCATTAAAACACGCAGGCTATCCATTATATAAAGACATTAAAGTTAAATGGATTGATTCTAGCGAAGTGACAGATGAAAACGCAGCAGAATATTTAAAAGATGTAGACGGCATCTTAGTGCCTGGCGGCTTTGGTTACCGTGCAAGTGAAGGTAAGATTTCAGCAATCCGTTATGCGCGTGAAAACAATGTGCCATACTTCGGTATCTGCTTAGGTATGCAGTTGGCAACAGTAGAATTTGCGCGTAACGTTCTTGGTTTAGAAGGTGCACATTCTGCAGAATTAGATCCTGATACACCATATCCAATCATTGACTTATTACCAGAACAAAAAGATATCGAAGATTTAGGCGGAACATTACGTTTAGGCTTGTACCCAAGTGAAGTTAAAGAGGGTACATTAGCTTATGATATCTATGGTAAAAAAGAAATCGAAGAACGTCATCGTCACCGTTATGAATTTAACAACGACTATCGTCAACAAATGGAAGATGCAGGTATGGTCTTCTCAGGTATCAGCCCAGACGGCAGAAGAATCGAAATGATTGAAATTCCTGGTAATGACTTCTTCTTCGCGAGTCAATTCCACCCAGAATTCTTATCAAGACCAAACCGTCCGCAACCAATCTTCAAAGCGTTTATCGAAGCGGCTAACAAATATCAACAAAATAAAAGTAAATAAGGCAAAACACGTCTATTATAAAGCATAAAGAAGCGGCAAAGCAGATTCACAACTAGGTGAAACAGCTTTGCCGCTTTTGTATTTTCAAATTATTTAGTTACTCTTCTACGTTCAAATCCAAGTCTCTGATCATTTCAATCATTTGTGTATAGGTTTCATAGTAAACATAAGTGAAAGCCATAGGATGAGGTTGAACAATTTTGTCATAATCCTCTGTATAGACAATCGGTCTTGGTGTACATAAATCTATATAATGAAGAAGATGGTCAGGAATAGGTGTTTCTTTATTTTTGTTACAGATTAAAACGAAATCAACATCTAAATCAATTAAGCGTTGTGTATCCGCTTGAACTTCTTCTGTATAAAAAGGAGAGAAGAGTAAGACGCGGTCAGTTGTATCTAATGCATCATAACTTTCTAAGTCAGTTAGACGTTTGCTTGCTTCTAATTTTTCATTGCTGTTAAGCACATAATCTTCGAAGCAATTTAAGTCGCCATAACCTTTGACATAAACATGACCTTCTCCGCCGATAGCTTGAATTAAACATTGTGCTGCCATTTGTATATCCAATTCTTGTTGATTTAAGCGATTGAATATACCAGTAAGTTGTGTTTGTAAGATATTCGCCATAGTAGCCTCCAACTATATTATCGATATTTCAATTTTAAATGAAGCTTATCTTTAATTCAATTGACTGAAAAATGTATAAGACGCAGATGAAAATGGGTAATAATAAAAAATACAACGTTAAGCACAGAACAAAGTGGTTGTGAAACACATATACACATGTTGTATACGTTTTCATTTGAAAATTCACACAATTTTATCATTTATAACCGCTTACATTTAGTTTTGCAATGCATTACGGCGGTGACTTTGATATACTTAACGTATAAAAATCACGTGCAAAACGCACGCAAGGAGGAACTTTCATGCCTTTAGTTTCAATGAAAGAAATGTTAATCGATGCAAAAGAAAAAGGTTACGCAGTTGGTCAATACAACTTAAATAACCTAGAATTCACTCAAGCTATTTTAGAAGCTTCACAAGAACAAAATGCACCAGTTATTTTAGGTGTATCTGAAGGTGCTGCTCGTTACATGAGCGGATTCTACACTGTAGTTAAAATGGTAGAAGGCTTATTACATGATTTAAAAATCACTGTACCAGTTGCTATCCATTTAGACCACGGTTCAAGCTTCGAAAAATGTAAAGAAGCAATCGACGCTGGTTTCACATCAGTTATGATCGACGCTTCACACAGCCCATTCGAAGAAAATATTGAAATCACTAAAAAAGTGGTTGAATATGCACATGCACGCGGTGTATCAGTTGAAGCTGAATTAGGTACTGTTGGCGGACAAGAAGACGACGTAGTAGCTGACGGCGTTATCTATGCTGACCCTAAAGAGTGTCAAGAACTTGTTGAAAAAACAGGTATCGATACTTTAGCACCTGCATTAGGTTCTGTTCATGGTCCTTACAAAGGTGAACCAAACTTAGGCTTCAAAGAAATGGAAGAAATCGGTCAATCAACTGGTTTACCATTAGTATTACACGGTGGTACTGGTATCCCAACTAAAGATATCCAAAAATCTATTTCTTTAGGTACAGCTAAAATCAACGTAAATACTGAAAACCAAATTGCTTCAGCGAAAGCAGTTCGTGAAGTATTAAACAACGACAAAGAAGTATACGATCCACGTAAATATTTAGGACCAGCTCGTGAAGCTATCAAAGCTACAGTAACTGGTAAAATCAAAGAATTCGGTACTTCTAACCGCGCTTAATTTTGAGTAATTAAGTATTGAAAGAGCATCTTTTTCGGATGCTCTTTTTTGTGTTGTGAGACAACACCAAAAGATTGTGTTCTCGTCAACCATTTGTTAGGATACAAAAGATTGCGGAAATATCTATATGACAATAATGTTAGGCAAAAATGGTGTATTGCCTGAAATTATTTCGCAGTCTTAACGTGACTTGTGCTATAATGTCTTAAGTGATTTTTTGAATGAAACAAAAAAGTTTGTTGAGACTGACAACTTAAGACAAACGCATAAAATGGGTGCAACATATCAACATGTTGTAAATACTTTAACAAATGGCTTTGTATTCTATAATATGAATATACAATCGCTAGTACATTCAACTATAATTAATATGAAGTATGTGGATAACAGTTATTTTCATAGAAAATGATGAAAGAGTGGGTGTAGTCGTATCAGAAACAAGGTAGACTATACATAGAACTGTGGAATAAAGATTGAATAACAAAGGAGAACAATCGAATGGCTCAAGAAGTAATAAAAATCAGAGGCGGACAGCCATTAAAAGGGAAACTGAAAATCAACGGCGCTAAAAATAGTGCAGTGGCGATTATCCCAGCAGCATTACTTGCAGAGGATGTTGTAACATTAGAAGGCTTACCGCAAATTTCAGATGTTGCTACTTTAGTAAGCTTGTTAGAGGATTTAAACATTAAAACAGATTTAAAAGATACAGAATTAAAAGTAGACCCGACGGAAATAAAAAATGCGTCTTTACCAAACCATAAGGTAGAGTCATTAAGAGCATCATATTATATGATGGGAGCAATGTTAGGTCGATTTAAAAAATGCGTCATCGGACTACCAGGTGGTTGTCCTTTAGGACCACGTCCGATTGATCAACATATTAAAGGATTCAAAGCATTAGGTGCGACGATTGATGAATCAAGCCCGACTTCTATGAAGATTGAAGCGGAAGAATTAAAAGGTGCGAATATCTTCTTAGATATGGTTAGTGTCGGTGCAACGATCAATATTATGTTAGCTGCTGTCCGTGCAGAGGGACAAACAGTAATCGAAAATGCAGCGAAAGAACCTGAAGTTGTAGATGTTGCGACGTTCTTAACAGGAATGGGTGCGAATATCAAAGGTGCAGGTACAAGTACTATTAAAATTACGGGTGTCGATCATTTGCATGGTGTGACACATCAAATTATTCCAGACCGTATTGAAGCGGGTTCATATATGTGTATGGCAGCAGCTTGCGGTGCTGAAGTGGAACTTGATAATATCATTCCAAAACACATCGAACCTTTAACTGTTAAATTACGTGAACTAGGTGTAGATGTTGAGATTGATGATGACCGCGTAAAACTTAAAGGCCAATTACCATTTAACAGCGTCAACATCAAAACGTTGGTTTATCCAGGTTTTGCGACTGACTTACAACAACCAATCACACCATTATTATTCTTAGCAGATGGACCTTCATTTGTAACAGATACAATTTATCCTGAAAGATTCCGTCATATCGAAGAGTTAAGAAAAATGGGCGGAGAAATTTCTGTAGATCAAAACACAGCAACAGTTAAACCGTCTCAATTACATGGTGCGTCTGTGTATGCGAGTGATTTACGTGCCGGTGCTTGCTTAATTATTGCAGGTTTAATCGCTGAGGGTGTAACAACAATTTATAATGTAAATCACATTTATCGCGGCTACACAAACATTGTAGAGAATTTAAAATCTCTCGGCGCAAACATTTGGACTGAAAAAATTTAGGAAACGTGGTATACTTTGTATAGTAGGTTTGCATGATCTAGTAATCATGAGAGGTGATTTAAATGGAAATTTGTCCATATCTAGAAGAAACATTCAAAATCATCGGTCGAAGCTGGAATGGATTAATTTTAAATTATTTATCTAGATGTCCAGAACAGTCTGCACACTTCAGTGATATGAAGAAAGATTTGAAGACAATTACACCACGTTCTTTAAGCTTAAAACTTTCTGAACTGATGGAATGGGAGTTAGTAGAAAAGAACATCGTATCAAAAGCCCCCTTATCAATCGTTTATCATTTAACTGATAAAGGTGCTGCTTTAGCTGAGGCTTTAGTACCGATGGAAGAATGGGCACAAAAATATATTGAACTTGAATCTGAGAATCAAACAGATAATGTGGCCAATTCTTAATATAGATTTGAGAGAAGTAAGAGTTATTCCTTTTGGAGTAGCTCTTATTTTGCGTTATAAGCAGAAACGTTTAAAAAAATCTGAGAAAGGATAAACTATAAAGTAAGACGTAATACTAAGGAGTGACTGAATTGAGAATTCAAACTAAGCAATATATCAATGGTGAATGGGTTGATAGTGCAAGTGGCGAAACAATCGATGTCATCAACCCAGCAACTGAAGAAGTACTCGGTCAAGTTGCGAAAGGTAACAAAGAAGACGTAGATAAAGCAGTCCAAGCTGCAAAAGATGTTTATCTTGAATTCCGTCGCAGCAGTGTAGAATATAGAAGAGACTTACTCGATAAAATTGTCAAAGAGTATGAAAATAGAAAACAAGATATTATTGAAGCGATTACTGATGAACTAGGTTCACCGCTTGAAAAATCCGAAAATGTGCATTATCAAATGGGACTTAATCACTTCTCAGAAGCAAGAGATGCATTGGATAATTTCCAATTTGAAGAACGACGCGGTAATGACTTAGTGGTGAAAGAAGGTATTGGTGTTGCTGGTTTAATCACACCATGGAACTTCCCAACTAACCAAACATCATTAAAACTAGCAGCAGCATTCGCAGCTGGTAATCCAGTCGTATTAAAACCTTCTGAATTAACACCATACGCAGCAATTATCTTAGCTGAAATCTTTGATAAAGCTGGTGTACCAAAAGGTGTATTCAACTTAGTAAATGGTGACGGCGAAGGTGTCGGCAATCCATTAAGTGAACACCCAGATGTACGCATGATGTCATTCACAGGTTCAGGACGTACAGGTGCTAAAATCATGGAAAAAGCAGCACAAGACTTCAAAAAAGTTTCACTTGAACTTGGTGGTAAATCACCTTATATCATTTTAGATGATGCAGATGTAGAAGAAGCTGCTGAAGCTGCAGTCGGCAAAGTTTATAACAACACAGGCCAAGTATGTACTGCAGGTACAAGAACTATTATTCCTGAATCAATGAAAGATAAATTCATTGAAGCAGCAAAAGAAAAAATGAGCCAAGTAAAAGTTGGAGATCCAAGAGAAGAAGGCGTTCAAATGGGTCCAATCATCAGCAAAAAACAATTTGATCAAGTTGAAGATTATATTCAAAAAGGTATCGATGAAGGTGCTGAATTAGTTCTTGGCGGTGTAGGTAAACCTGAAGGATTAGACAAAGGTTACTTCGCAAAACCAACAATCTTTGCGAATGTTGATAACCAAATGACTATCGCACAAGAAGAAATCTTTGGACCTGTAATGTCAATTATCACTTACAAAGACCTTAAAGAAGCAATCGAAATTGCGAACGAAACAAAATATGGTCTTGCTGGTTATGTATATGGTAAAGACTTAAACACTTTACGCAAAGTTGCACGTGAAGTTGAAGCAGGTACAATTGAAATCAATGAAGCAGGTCGCAAACCAGATTTACCATTCGGTGGTTATAAACAATCAGGTATCGGTAGAGAATGGGGCGACTATGGTATTGAAGAATTCTTAGAAATTAAATCAATTGCAGGTTACTATAATGAATAACCTTTGAATACTATTTGCTGGGCACGAAAGTGTCCAGCTTTTTTAATGGAGAAATAGTTAATTATACGCAATTGATAACGTTAGACCAATGATTGTTTTTGTAATTAAAATGGAAATTTGCTATGGTTATCTTATGAAAAATACTTTATAATAAGTAAATACGTAAAATTAAAACGAAATGAGTGTCAAACATGCCTGAAAGAGAACGTACATCTCCTCAATACGAGTCTTTCCACGAACTTTATAAGAACAACACTACTAAAGCGCTAACTCAAAAAGCAAAATCTCTTAAACTTACAAATTATAGTAAACTTAATAAAAAAGAATTAGTATTAGCTATCATGGAAGCTCAAATGGAAAAAGACGGCAACTATTATATGGAAGGTATCTTAGATGATATTCAACCTGACGGTTACGGTTTTTTAAGAACAGTCAACTATTCCAAGGGCGAAAAAGATATTTATATTTCTGCAAGCCAAATCCGCCGTTTTGAAATCAAACGAGGGGATAAGGTTACAGGTAAAGTCAGAAAGCCAAAAGATAATGAGAAATATTATGGTTTACTGCAAGTTGACTTCGTTAATGATCACAATGCAGAAGAAGTCAAAAAACGTCCTCACTTCCAAGCACTTACACCACTATATCCAGATGAACGTATTCGATTAGAAACAAAATCAACTAACTATTCCACACGTATTATGGACTTGGTTTCACCGATTGGTTTAGGCCAACGTGGTTTAATTGTCGCACCGCCTAAAGCAGGTAAAACAACGTTGCTTAAAGAAATTGCGAACGCCATTTCAGCAAACAAACCAGAAGCTAAATTGTTCATTTTATTAGTTGGAGAACGACCAGAAGAGGTAACAGATATTGAACGTTCAAGTGATGATGCAGAAGTAGTGCATTCAACATTTGATGAGCCGCCAGAACATCATGTGAAAGTTGCTGAATTATTACTAGAACGTGCGAAACGTTTAGTTGAAATCGGAGAAGACGTCATTATTTTAATGGACTCTATTACACGATTAGCACGTGCATACAACTTAGTTATTCCACCAAGCGGACGTACTTTATCAGGTGGTTTAGATCCGGCTTCATTACACAAACCTAAACATTTCTTTGGTGCGGCAAGAAATATTGAAGCAGGCGGCAGCTTAACAATTTTAGCCACTGCATTAATTGATACAGGTTCTAGAATGGACGATTTAATTTATGAAGAATTCAAAGGAACAGGTAATATGGAGCTGCATTTAGATCGTAAATTAGCTGAAAGACGTGTCTTCCCAGCTATTGATATTGGTCGAAGCTCAACACGTAAAGAAGAATTGCTGGTAGATAAGAAAGATTTAGAAAGCTTATGGCAATTACGTAATATGTTTACAGATTCTACAGACTTCACAGAACGTTTCATCAGAAAGTTAAAACGTTCGAAAAATAATGAAGAATTCTTCCAAAAATTACAAAAAGCAGCTGAAGACAGCAAGCGTACAGGCAAGCCGATCATTTAAATATAAATTTGATTTGTCATCCAGAATGGGTTGCAATTTATTCTGGTAACAATTATAATTACTAAGTATTGGGTAAAAACTCACAAATAACTCTGTTCCAGATGGTTCAGGGCAAAGGAGCTGAAAATAATAATGAGACAAGGAATCCATCCTGAATACCACAAAGTAATTTTCTTAGATACTACTACTAACTATAAATTCTTAAGTGGTTCAACTAAAACATCATCAGAAACAATGGAATGGGAAGATGGTAACGAATATCCAGTTATCCGTTTAGATATTTCATCTGACTCACATCCATTCTACACAGGTCGTCAAAAATTCGCAGCAGCGGATGGCCGTGTTGAACGATTCAACAAAAAATTCGGTCTTAAATCAAACAACAATCAATAATATCTGTCTCTTATACACATCT
>NZ_PPRU01000058.1 GCF_002902285.1 Staphylococcus simulans
AGGCTTTTCTCGACAGTGTGAAATCAACGACTCGAGGAAAACATGTTTCCTCTCCCCATCACAGCTCAACCTTGAGAATGGCGGATTTGCCTACCATTCAGTCTCACTGCTTAGACGTGCACTCCAACAGCACGCTTCGCCTATCCTACTGTGTCCCCCCATCGCTTAAAACGATAAATGGTGGTACAGGAATATCAACCTGTTATCCATCGTCTACGCCTGTCGGCCTCGACTTAGGACCC
>NZ_PPRU01000006.1 GCF_002902285.1 Staphylococcus simulans
TTCAGACTCGCTTTCGCTGCGGCTCCGCATTTGCTGCTTAACCTTGCATCAGATCGTAACTCGCCGGTTCATTCTACAAAAGGCACGCCATCACCCATTAACGGGCTCTGACTACTTGTAAGCACACGGTTTCAAGTTCTCTTTCACTCCCCTTCCGGGGTACTTTTCACCTTTCCCTCACGGTACTGGTTCACTATCGGTCACTAGAGAGTATTTAGCCTTGGGAGATGGTCCTCCCGGATTCCGACGGAATTCCACGTGCTCCGTCGTACTCAGGATCCACTCAAGAGAGAATAAACTTTCGACTACAGGACTTTTACCTTCTCTGGTTCAACTTTCCAGGTGATTCGTCTAATTTATTCCTTTGTAACTCCGTATAGAGTGTCCTACAACCCCAATGAGCAAGCTCATTGGTTTGGGCTCTTCCCGTTTCGCTCGCCGCTACTCAGGGAATCGATTTTTCTTTCTCTTCCTGCGGGTACTAAGATGTTTCAGTTCTCCGCGTCTGCCTTCGGACATGCTATGTATTCACATGTCGATAACACAACATAACTTGTGCTGGGTTCCCCCATTCGGAAATCTCTGGATCAACGCTTACTTACAGCTACCCAAAGCATATCGTCGTTAGTAACGTCCTTCATCGGCTTCTAGTGCCAAGGCATCCACCGTGCGCCCTTAATAACTTAATCACGTTATTAATATTGTGAGTAATCGCTTGCCGTCGGCAATTGATTACTAGCGATTCATTTAAATGAATAAAGCTTTTAAAACTCTAATTCACTCGGTTTTGCTTGGTAAAATCTATTTTT
>NZ_PPRU01000059.1 GCF_002902285.1 Staphylococcus simulans
TTTCTATTCTCATGCATAATATCTATTTACACAATAGAATAACGAAGAGTAAAAACCATGTTCTACATTCATTTTACCATGTTTTTTTAGTAATTACTACCTTTTATTTCAATTTATTTCAATAAAAAAAGAGAGCTACTTGTAGGTAACTCTCAAATCATGCTTAAAGTCTATTTACACCTTAGAGTGTTGAGTTGTGAAAACAGTGTCTGAAAAAATTATATCATAACTTTTTTACTAATACCACTCTATATTTCACTTTTTAATTACAAATACAATTATTCCGACAATTTCTTAAAGTACCGCTATTTGAATTATACTATACCATAAAAAAAGAGGGTTACCTATATAGATAACCCTCAAGTCATGGACACTATCATCCACGAACTTACAATATAGTATCATCTGTGAAAAGACACTTTTTACAATGACAACAGCGGTAAATAAATAATAACATATTTATTTAGCTAATACTACCCCAAAGATCGCCTATTCCATGTTTAGGCGGTTCGACACCGTTCCATGTTCTTACTGGTAGATATAATCGTTCACCTTCGAAGCCGTCGTAACCTACCCAAACATGACCGTCTTGCAACATTACTTCATCATAGTTAATACTTGTGCCTGCTGGTAGCTTACCTGCTTGGTTACCATCAATACGGAATGGACCGACATGCCATACTTGGATAGATTCATTACCATTTTTGAATGTAGCTTGTTCATTTTTCCACCAAGTACCATGTTTGTTCTTTTTCCAATCTGTTGTCTTAACTACTTGTTGTTGTTCATTCTTTTTAACTTCTTTTTTTACATCATTTTGTTTGATAACTTTGGCATTGCTTGTTTGTAATTTACCGCCGTTATAATAATATTTAATACGACTGATAAAGTAATCCTTCATTTTATTTTGGTTAGCGGTTGTATATGGGGCACCTTTGCCGACATGCAATTCCCATGAACGATGCGGGCAAGAAGTACCAAAGAACTCATTGTGCAGTCGTACTGTGTTTCGGTTTACTGGTAAGCCATAAGATCTCATAACATCAGCTGCCACTTTTAAAGTTGCTTCTTCATTTTCTAAAAACAACTTATCTGACAAGCGCCCCGGATATGATTCGCATACTTCAAAGCCGATTAAGTTAGCATTTGCCCATTGATGACCGCAATGCCATTCTACATAGTCTGTAGGGTGATACCATAACACTTCATTACGGTTAGCATACACACTTGCCCAACCATTAACATGTGTACCGTTATTTTCACGTGCGTATAACCATGGCAAATATTGAGAAGGTGTCATACTTCCGTAATCATTATGGATAACCACG
>NZ_PPRU01000060.1 GCF_002902285.1 Staphylococcus simulans
ACGGATTTTTGCCATGCCACGAAATTAGCATCATGCTAGCAAGTTAAGCGAACACTGACATGATAAATTAGTGGTTAGCTATATTTTTTACTTTGCAACAGAACCACCCAGTTCATTAGAAATTCATGAATAGTGATTAATCCATACCATCAGGAATTTTATACAGTAATACATCTATCAATACAAAATGTGCATGAGTCTCCATCCATTAATAAAAATTCAACCTGCACTTATGAAAAAGTGCAGGTTGGCCTGCATTCACATTATTGCTTTTTATTCAACATATGTGTAGCATGTCCCATCACACCTTCTGCTGCTTCCATAAGTGTCTCTGGTAAGGTAGGATGAGCATGAATCGTAAGGCTAAGATCTTCCGCATTTGCCCCAGCCTCAATCGCAAAAACAGCCTCTGCAATCAGAGAGGATACCTCTGGTCCAACCATCTGTACTCCTAACACTCTTTTCGTATTCTTTTCGGCTACAACTTGTACAAAGCCATCTGCATCCGAGACAGATAACGCCCTAGCATTTGCTTGGAATGGAAAACGACTGGATACTGTTTCGTATCCTTTTTCCTTTGCTTCCTTCTCTGTTAAACCTGTATAGGCTACTTCAGGATCGCTGAAGATAACAAAAGGCATCGCTTGAAAATCAATCACACTATTTTGACCACTGATCACTTCGGCTGCTATCTTTGCTTCATAACTAGCTTTATGAGCAAGGAGGTCACCACCAGCACAATCCCCTATTGCATAAACATGTTCAATGTTTGTTTGACATTTGTTATTTATCTTAATAAATCCTTGGTCGTCTAATACTACTCCGATATTTTCCAGACCAATTTTACCTGTGTTTGGTTTTCTCCCAATAGAAACTAAGCAATAATCACCTTGAATAATTTCTTCCTTTCCATCAACTTGAACATGGACGTTAACTTCATCGCCTGTATTTTCTCCACCTTGAACAAGGGCATCCGTTATAACAGTGATTCCAATTTCCTTTAAATGACGTTTTACTGTTTTTGTTAGGATAGGATCTGTCCCGGACAAAATTGTATCCGATCCCTCAAGGATGGTCACTTTTGCCCCAAACTTTGCATAAGCAGTACCTAACTCTAAACCGATATAACCACCACCTACCACAACTAAATGATTGGGTACTTCCTGTAGTTGCAATGCCTCCGTTGAAGAAATGATTCTTTTTTGATCAAATGGCATACTTTTTAACTCGACTGGCAAAGAACCTATTGCAAGAATTAAATCTTTGTAGGAAAAAATCTGTTCCTCGTCCTCTATTTTTATTTTTGCAATATGTGCTTCAGTGAGATAGGCTTCCCCACTGATGACCTCTACACCATTTCCTTTTAACAAGGTGCGAATCCCATCTGTTAGCTTGTTCACGATTCCGTCCTTCCACTTTACTACTTCTGGCATATCAACTTGAACCTCACCCGAAACCTTAAGCCCCATTGTATTGGCATGTTTAATGTGTTTGACTCGTTCAGATGCACTAATAAGAGCTTTTGAAGGGATACACCCTCGATTAAGGCAAACTCCTCCTAACTCCGCCTTATCAACCAGTACCACCTTTTTTCCTAACTGGGCAGCACGTATTGCCGCCACATAACCTCCAGACCCTGCTCCTATCACTAAAAGGTCTACATCTTTTTTCACTTCTCCAGTCATCCTAGATTCCTCCTTTGATAAGTAACTATAATTACTATTTGTACTCAAGAATATAGTTGTGTAATATGTGTCTAACCTTTTTCTTATTTTCACCTATTTTTCTTCTCTTATTAGACAATTTATAAAAAATAATCTACATTTTGATTAAAAGGGCTTTCTAAATGGAAAGCCCTTTTTACTCTTACTCTTTCACTCGCATAAGTCGTAAACTGTTCAACGCTACAAGAAGAGTTGCACCCATATCTGAAAGAATCGCAATCCAGAGTGTTAACCAACCTGGAATAACCAATAATAAGGCAATAAATTTAATAGCAATTGCAAAAGTAATGTTAGCTTTTATTATGTTTAGCGCTTTTCGACTTAGTTTTACCGTAAACGGAAGTTTTCTTAAATCATCTCCCATTAGTGCAACGTCCGCCGTTTCTAATGCTGTATCAGTACCAGCTCCACCCATTGCAATTCCAACAGTGGAAGCTGCCAATGCAGGTGCATCATTGACACCATCGCCAATCATAGCTACGTTGTTGTATTCCGATTTCAATTGTTTAATATAATCCAATTTATCCTGAGGCATTAATTCAGCCTGAACTTCTTTTACTCCGACATGACTTCCAATGGCATTCGCAGTACCTTTATTATCACCGGTAAGCATAATTGTATTTTTGATGCCAAGTTGATGTAGTTTTTGAATGACTTCTTTACTTGATTCATGTACTTCATCTGCTACTGCAATAATAGCTAGTATTTCTTTGTCAGTTCCAACAACCATAGCAGTTTTCCCTTGATTTTGAAGAGTTGCAACTTTTTTCTCTAAATTCTTATCAAAACTAGAGTTTGACAGTTCCTTAAATAGTTTTGGACTTCCAATATAATAGGTCGTTCCGTCTACAGTACCCTTAATTCCTTTTCCTGTAATGGAAGAGAAGTCATCTACCACAACATCTGAATAAGAAATATTCGCCTCTTCTGCTCTTTTCATGATTGCTGATGCAAGAGGGTGCTGAGAACGATACTCTAATGCAGTAATGATGGATAGCATTTCATTTTCATCTACCTGTTTGTTCAACACATTGAAGTCAGTTACAACAGGGACACCTTTTGTCAAAGTACCTGTTTTATCGAAAGCAATGGCCTTTAAGGCACCCATTTCTTCTAAATAAACGCCACCTTTTATTAGGACACCCTTTTTCGCTGCATTTCCAATTGCTGAAACAATCGAAATCGGGGTGGAAATAACCAACGCACATGGACAACCAACGACTAAAACAGCTAAACCTTGATAAACCCATGTTTCCCAACTAGCCCCAAAGAATAATGGTGGAACTACAGCAACTAACGCAGCTATGATCATGATGATCGGAGTATAATATTTCGCAAATTTTTCTACAAAGGCTTGAGATGATGCTCGTTCTCCCTGTGCTTCCTCTACAAGATGAATAATTTTTGAAATGGTTGTATCTTCTACTAATTTAGTTATTTCTACTTCAAGTAATCCTTCTTCATTTAGAGTACCTGCAAATACTTCATCATCAACCGCTTTTTCAACAGGGACTGACTCACCTGTAATGGCAGCTTGATTAACAGCAGAGTACCCACTTACAACCATCCCGTCCATGGCAATCTTTTGACCAGGTTTGACAATCATAATATCTCCAACTGCAATATCATCTACATGAACCATCATTTCTTGACCTTTTCGTCTAACAAGTGCCTCTTTAGGTGCAATATCCATTAATGATCGAATTGATTGTCTCGCTTTATCCATAGAAAATCGTTCTAGAGCTTCACTAATTGCAAAGAGTATGACAACAACAGAAACTTCTGCCCATTTTCCTATAATCGCACCACCTATAACTGCAACAGTCATAAGTGTTTTCATGTCAAATTCAAAGCGTAACAAGTTTTGGAAACCAACTTTAAAAAGCGATAATCCTCCTATTAACATCGATGCTACAAATAATAATGTAGTAACAATGTTCTCATCCCCATTAACAAAGACTGAAAGATATCCGAAAACAATCAATAAGGTCGAATAGAGTAAAGTACTGTGCTTTTTATAGAATGGCACTTTTTCTTCTTTTTCATCCTCTTTTTCCTGGTTAATCTCTTGTGTAGCTTGCCGTACAGGTTTTTCAGAGGCCACTTTAAGATTCTCAAAAGCACCTGCTTTTTCTAATTCTTCAATCGTTGCTTCTCCGTAAACGGAAATTTTGGATGCTCCAAAATTTACTTTTGCATCCTCTACTCCCGGAATTTTTTTAACATTTCTTTCAAACTTTCCTGCACAGTTTGCGCATGAAAACCCTTCAACACGATATATATTTTTGTCTTTTTTAACCTCTTGCGGAGCCTGCCGTCTAGGTTTTTCTGGAGCCACTTTAAGGTTCTCAAAGGCACCTGCTTTTTCTAATTCTTCAACCGTTGCTTCTCCGTAAACGGAAATTTTGGATGCTCCAAAATTTACTTTTGCATCCTCTACTCCCGGAATTTTTTTAACATTTCTTTCAAACTTTCCTGCACAGTTTGCGCATGAAAATCCATCAACACGATAGACATATTTCTTCTCTAATGGCTTCGTTGCTTCACTCATATTTAATAACCTCCTTCTTAATTAACCAATGTATCTTTTATCAATCAATGCATGTGGAATTCCTATATTCTTGGCCACCTCTCATTATGATATTCATTTGAATATTACGTTATGTTCTGTTGCTATTATATATCCACACATATATAGATAGTCAAATGATTATTTGATTGTATTTTATTTCTTTTTTTGCTAAGACTAAACTCAACTTTTCTGTTTAATTTCCTCAACTGATTATTCAAGGCTATTCCTTTAATATTTTCATTCCAACCCAACAACTCCTATGATCCAAGAAGCTATATAGAAAACAGCTACACCAAGCAAAACGTAAAGACCAGTTTTTCGATTTTCAGATTGATTAACAACTGGAAGTAAGTCCGTTGCTGCAACATATAGAAAAACACCTGCTGAAAAGGACAAAGCAATTCTTGCAAAAGAATCGCCAAGTACTTCAGCTGCAAATTCTGTGTCACTGAGTAGCCATACTAAAGCCCCTCCAAATATAGTAGCCAAAGCCAGTACTGCAGAGGCAATAAACGCCTTTTTCCTGTCATTAAATACTACAAGAACAATCGAAGAAATGGTTAAGCCATCTGGTATTTTATGAAGTAATACAGCAACAAACACAAGGAAACCTAATTCACTGCTTACTTCGAATCCCGCAACAATGGAGACCCCATCAAAGAAACTATGAATAGTCATTCCGATAAAGGCACCTAAACCGCCCGTTTTTTTACTGAGTTTATCCTCATGTGTTTCATAGCCGAAATGAAAATGAGTTGTGAGGATTCTTTGAAAGGCAAATAATACTAAAAATCCTATTAATATATAGATTCCATTTTCAGGTGAATTTTCTAATCCTTCTGGCATTAGATCAAGAATACCTATGGATAAAAGAAAACCTGCACTAAAAGCCATTAAATATGTAAGAGCTTTGGGGGACCATTCTTTTCTCACGACAATAAGTCCTCCAACAAGATTAGCTATACTTGTGAGTAACACAAGAGATACTACAGTCCATGAGAACATTACAAACTCTCCTTACTTTAATTCATTCCATTTCACAAATAATTTGGACCATCAGGGTACAATTCAGAGAAAAAACAAGATTTAAGTCTCAGTGGATACCAGGGCTTAAATCTCCTGAGATGATTTTTTATCTAATGGTCTTTTCTTAGGTAATTTTTATGATTTATTTTTGAGCAACTGCATTCCATCATGTAAAATGGAGGACTGAGTTGTTTGTAACATTTTAACTAATTTTTCCCAACACTCATCACATTTACTTCTTTTCCTTCAACTGTAGTGCTTCTTGCATAAGGTGATGCACATGATTACTTACTAGCCTATAAAAAACCATCTTCCCTTTTTTACGATACTCGGCAAGCCCCATATTACGTAACATACGTAGGTGGTGTGAAGCAGTAGCATTCGTAGAACCAATAATCGTTGCTACATCACAGACACACATTTCATCTTCTTGCGTAAGTGCATAAACAATTTTCAACCGTGTATCATCCGCAAAAACTTTAAACAATTGTGATAAGCCATCCGTTTGACCGACTTCCTGCTGACGGCGCTCAACCTTTTCTGGGTCAAATATAAATGTCTCACAAGCATCTTTTCCCCTTGATTTTATACCATCTAAATCATGTTCTTTTTTATTTATGGAAGTAATACTCAAAACAACCCCTCCTCTGTAATTAGTGTATACAATAACATTCAAATTATTGTTTGTATATATATATATTAATATAAATAATATAACGTTTTATTGCAACAATAAAATATACATTTTTTCGTTATATCATGGTATACTTTAAAATAATGAATATTGGAGGAGGAGAATCAGGATCTACTATATCATTGCAGTCATCGTTTTAATCATTGATCAACTATGGAAATCTGCGATTGTCAAATGGATGGAAATAGGTCAAACCATTCCTTTATGGGAAGGAGTATTCCATATTACTTCTCTTCGAAATAAAGGAGCAACATTTGGAATTTTGCAAGGTCAACGCTGGTTTTTTATTATTGTAACGTTAATTGTTGTACTGGGTATCATTTATTATTTACAAACAGAAGGAAGGAATAACCGACGAATCTCTTTTGCCTTATCACTGTTGCTAGGTGGAGCATTAGGGAACTTTTTTGACCGCTTGATTAGAGGAGAAGTAGTAGATAGCCTTGATTTTCGGCTCATTGATTATCCTATCTTTAATCTCGCTGATGTTTTCATAGTTTCTGGTGTTGCTTTAATGATATTGGAGGTTCTGTTGCAAAGTAAAAATATAGCTAACCACTAATTTATCATGTCAGTGTTCGCTTAACTTGCTAGCATGATGCTAATTTCGTGGCATGGCGAAAATCCGT
>NZ_PPRU01000061.1 GCF_002902285.1 Staphylococcus simulans
TCCAACATCTAAAAAAATGTATTTTATTACTTAAAACATTAATGTATAATTAACTTTAGTAAATTTAGGAGGACATACTCGTGTTTAAAGAATTTAAAGAGTTTGCGTTTAAAGGAAATGTATTAGATTTAGCTGTCGCAGTAGTAATGGGAGCTGCATTCAATAAGATTGTTACATCACTTGTCACTTATATTATTATGCCGTTAATCGGTTTGATTTTCGGAACAGTAGATTTTGCGAAAAACTGGTCAATGTTCGGTATTAAATATGGTTTATTTATTCAATCTATTATTGATTTCTTAATCGTCGCTTTTGCATTATTCTTATTCGTCAAAGTAGCTAACACTATGATGAAGAAAGAAGAAGTTGAAGAAGAACCAGAAGAAAATACAATCTTATTAACTGAAATCAGAGACTTACTTCAAAAACAGAACAACCCATCTGATCAATAAGATTTAGCACAAAATAAAAAGCAATGCCGCAATTTTAATAACTGTGGCATTGCTTTTTTTATTGAAATCTAAATTCTGCATGGCTTTGATAACCATTTGAATGAATCTGTAAAATACTTGGAATGCGTTGTTTTAACTCGCTGACATGAGAAATAATCCCCACCATTCGACCTGATGTTTTAATATTAATCAATGTATCCAATGCTGTTTCTAACGTTTCTTGGTCTAGCGTTCCAAATCCTTCATCGATAAAGATAGCTTCTAACGTAATACCGCCAGATTCTTGTTGTACCACTTCACTTAAGCCTAACGCTAAGGCTAATGCAGCTTGGAAGGATTCTCCACCTGACAATGTACTAATCGGTCGTGATTTATTAGAATACCAGTCAAAGACTTCTATATCTAATCCACTGTAACCTACTGACACCGCTTCGCTTCTCACCAATTTATACCTTTGATTTGTCATCTGGAAGAAACGTTTATTCGCATTATCAATAATCAAGTTTAAGTAATATCTCAACACGAAGTTTTCTAATGTTAATTTTTGAATATTTTTTCCAGATAAAATTTCTGAAAGTCTGAAAATCTCTTCTTGATCAGCTAATTCTTGCTGTAACGTTGTTATATTCTCTTTTAACGCCTTAAATTCTTTTTGATTAGACTGGATTTTGAATTCATGTTCATTCACTTGTCGCGTTTGCACATCTAACTTCTCTTTCGCCTCTTGAAGTTGCGCTTCCAAACTTTCTAAATCTGGTTCAGGTTGTCCTTGTATCAATTGTTTTAAATTCTCAATTTGGCTGGCTAGTTTAACTTGAGCGTCACGGAAATCTTTAATTTCTTGTTCAATAGATGCTTTCTCACTCATTTTTTCCAGAACATTTTTCACTTCATCTGGTGATTGAATACCTAGCGTTTCCATTTCTTTATTAGACTGTGTTTCTTGATTTTTGATTTGTTCTGAGAGTTCTGATAGACGCTCATTAACACTTTGAAGCGAGTTTTGTTTTAATGCAAAGTCTTGTTCAAGCTCTCTTATTTTTTCAGTTAACTTTGTCTGTTGTGTTTCATATTGACGGACTTCTTTTTCTTTAGTTTCATAATCATTTTTAAATGCCACTACATCTTTATATTCAGTATTTGATTCAAACGCTTTAATCAGTTTTTGCTGGTTCGTCAATTCTGCTTGTTGATTGGCCACTTTTAACTGTAATGACTGAATTGCTTCTTTAGTTTGTTGTTTTTGCTTTATTTTCTCTTCAAGTTCAGCATTAGCTTTTTGTTGTTGTTGTTTTTTGGTTTCTGTATCTTTATATTTCTCTCTTAATGCTTCTATATCCACTTTGGTATTTTCAGTGCCATGTGTTTCTTCAAACGTATTGACTGCTTGTTGCTCGATTTTTATTTCTGTATTGAATTCGGCTGCTTTAGCTTTTAATTCATCTCTTTGTTTTTGTAAGTTTTCAAGTTCATGTCGATAAGCTCTTAATTGTTCGTAATCTACATGATCTGACAATGATGTAATTTCATGACCACAAATTGGACATTGATCACCAGGTTCTAACATAGATTGTAATTTTCGAATCATTGTTTCTTGATTGTCTAATTCTAACTGATGTGTATTGAATGCTTTGATTTTTTCTTCTAGTTCATTTAAGGCCTTTTGATTTTCTTCTTGCTTTGTTTTTAGCCGTTCAATATTTTGTATTTGCTTTTGATATGTCGTAAAGGCAGTTTGATATTGTTCAGCTGCTTTAATTTCATTGTCAATTTCAAACAGTTTCTGTGTTAGTTGATTTACTTTTTCGTAATCCGGTTGTTGAACTGTTTCATGACTTGAATCAAGTTGTTTTAAATGTGCTTGTTGTTCATTTAATGCATCTTCTAGTTGTTTCACTTCAACTGTCAGCTCATCGATTAATTTATAAGCACTTTGATATTGAGATGCATTTTTATAAAAATATTGAGTTTCACTTATAAAATGTTGTGCTTGTTCGATTTGTGATTGATTTTCTTGTAATTGTTTTAACTGTTGTTTACTTTCTTCTAATTGCGTTTCAATTTGTTTTAACTGTTTAGTTAAATTTTCGGATCTTTCTTGCGTTTGTGTGTAATCTTCACGCGATTGTTCAAGTGTCGTCAAAATTTGATGTAAAGGACGCACTTCTCTCATTTGTTTTAAAAGTGTTTCTAACAATTCAATATGTTGTACTTCATTTGTTAAGTTTTGATACTTTTCTTGTTCTTGTTGTAATGCTTTGATATTTTGATTCAGTTCAAGTGCTTTACGATACGTAGCATCTGCTTTTTCAAATTCATTTTGTTCTTTTTCTTTTTGTTTTGTCAGTTTTTTTAATAATGTTTCAGCTGTTGTTTCAAATTCTGGGATATACAACATCAATTTATCTGTTTGAATACTTGGTGTTGTTTTCAAATTTTCTAAATGTTCATCTTCAAAAGTATCTACATTTTGCCAATGTTGCGCAATTGTTTGATAACGTAATTCAATTTGATGTTTTTCATCTTTAATCTCTTCTTCTAGTTGCTTTTTTAGGTGGTCAAAACGTACTGTGTTGAATAATGTACGTAAAATTGTTTGTTTCTCAGAACTTTTAGAGAATAAAAACTTTTTAAATTCACCTTGCGGCAAAATAAATAATTGTCTGAACTGACTGGCATTAACGCCTAATAATCTGATCAGATACTCTTTTCCTTGTCTGATTCGACTTTCTATAAGTTCATAGCCGTCATTTTTCCACTCGTAAATTAGTGCTTCGCCTTTTGTCTCGTTTTTATTTCCTTCTTTCACAAAGGGTGCTTGTCGGACGACTTTAAATAAACGATTTTTCAATCGAAATTCAAATGTGACAACCATTGGTGATTTACCATCTGCGAAATGGCTTCTAAGCTCTTTGCCTTTTCTGCTTTCTAAAGAAGCTTCATCAAATAAAGCATAGACTATCGCATCAAATAACATAGACTTTCCTGACCCTGTTTTACCGCTGATTAAAAACAGTTCGTTATCCTCTAGTTTAGAGAAATCTATTGTTTCGTCTAAGAAAGGCCCGAAGTTTTCTAAATGTAATGTCAATGGTCTCATGCTTCTTCACCTCGATTCATGCGATTTAACAAGTCATTAATTTTTTGTTCTTGTACTTTGCTTAATGATTTTTGTGTCATGCTTTCATAGAAATCCTCAATAATTTCTTTATCTGTCATTTGTTTAATCGCATTTTGTGTTTCATGTACTTCAAACGTTCGACTCTGATTAGATAGTGCTAATACGTTAGGATAGATTTGTTTTAAATTCATCATCGGATCATTAACATGTGAAAGTTGAGTTAAATTGAAATGGATGTAGTTTTCTTTATTTTTAACTTGTGCATTTTCTTGAATTGCTTCTTCATAAGTGGCATCAACGACTTCTAATTCTCTCAATGGTTTGAGTGGAATGAAAATAGATTCAATGTATCCTTCTTCATCTACAGTTAATTTACGATAACCTTTTGCTTGCTTCGTTTCTGAAAATGAGTACTGTAAGAGTGAGCCACTGTAATAAACAAAATCTGATTGAATACTGAATGGATGATGTAAATGGCCTAAGAGTACGCTATCAAATTGCTTCATAACATTTTCCGGTATTTCTTCAACTGTTCCAATAGATAACTCACGTTCTGAATCTGACTTTATGCCGCCTGAAACAGTCAGATGACCGACTAATATATTAGTTTGATTAGAGTCTAATTGTGCTGTCATATGTTTTAAACAACATTGAATTGCTTGATCGTAGGACTTCAAATTTTCTTCTGGATAGAAATGCTGAATTTCTCCTAAAGTTGCGTATGGCAACATATAAAAATTCACACCATTAATCGTAATCGGTTCTGCAATGCGGTCTAAATTGGTGCGAATATATAAATGCGTATGCTCAAACCAGCTACCTCCATAATTCAATCGTGTTCTGCCATCATGGTTACCGCTAATAATGATAAGTGGGATATTTAATGTTAAGTTTAAAGTTCTTGTTGTTTCTTCTAATAATTTAACTGTTTCTTTATTTGGATAGCTCGTGTCATACAAGTCACCTGCAATGACAATGACGTCTGGTTGTTCTTCTTTCATCGCATCAATAAATTGGTTTAAAATGTAACGCTGGTCCTCTAAAAAAGATTGCCCATTTAAAATTTTACCTAGATGCCAATCGGCAGTATGTATGATTTTCATCTAATCACCTCTTTTATTGATTATAATACAAAACATCCATCCCTTTATAGAGAATAGACGTTTATCATTGACTACTTATATAACTTTTGAAATTTCGCAAAGGTATACACCATCCCAGCAATAATCGCTGAAATAATACCAATAACATGTTTGAGCTTCACTCCGAGTCACCTCACTTTATGCTTATTTCTTTACCCAAAATAAAAATAAACGATGCTTTACCAATCATTGCAAAACATCGTTTAAATTATATTTATTGTTTTATTTACTATTATCCATCAATCAGCTATTTGTTTTCTTAATTTTTTATATTTCATCAACATCGCAATTCGCCATGGTAAAATCATTGAAAATGCCAATAAGAAAAACATACCGCCGAGTTGACCTGGATCAATTTGACTGCTGATGACAAGTTTCATAACAGTACGAATCACTAGCAAGGAAATCAAAATGATTGGAAAGGCTTTCGAACGTTTCATATAAATCTCTTTGCCTTTTATCTCGAAACGAGATGTCCAAATCAATACAATTGAGAACATCAACCCAACTGCCATTGCTTCAAGTGCTTCAAGTCCTGTGATTCTAAAATAAGGAATAACATACATCAGCGCACCCGTAGACATAAAAATCGGCGGCAATATGAGTTTCTTCTCATTGACTGGATATTGTTGTGCTTTCATTCGTAATATAATAACGCCGATACTCATTAAAAATGCGACACCGACTGAGAATATAAGATATAACACCGTGACACCTTCTTTTCTACATTAAGTCTATCCTGAGAAATCATTTCATAGTATATCATTTTGTGTCTATATTTCCATATCAAAACGATTGAAAATGTATAAATACAAATAAAAAGAAAGCTATATGCCGCTGCACACAACTTTCTTTTTATAGATACTGATTATTTCATTTTTTGATCCATGTTTTTGTTCATCATCGTCATCATTTGATTGATTTTCTTTTGAGATGGTTTTTGGCCCATTTGCATCATCATCATACGTAACATCTCTTCGTTAATAGGAGGATTCTTTTTAAGATAATCCATCATATATTTTCTTGCTAGGAAGAATCCACCAACTAAACCGATGATAAGTGCAGCAATGATTAATAAAATTGCTATCCAAGTTGCCATTGTCTCACCCACTTTCTTTATCCTTTAGCATTTTACTAAAATAATTTCATCTTTTCAAGTTGAATCGATACTAAAACATAAGAATAAGAGCTATTCCTAACTCATTGAAACGCTAACCGCTATTTTGGGTGTTTCAATTGTAGAATAGCTCTTATCTTTATCTTAATTCAAAACTTATAGGTTATTCAAAAGTTTTAAAACATTTTCTTTAGTGAAGCCATATTTTTCAACAACTAATCCGCCTGGTGCACTTGCGCCGAAACGATCGATACCAAGTACTTCGCCTTCTAAGCCGACATATTTATGCCAACCTAATGAAGAAGCCATTTCAATCGCTAAACGTTTTTTAATTGTTGGTGGGATAACTTCATCTTGGTAAGATTTTGGTTGTTGTTCAAATGCATGCCAGTTCGGCATAGAAACAACACGTACTGAGTTACCGTTATCCGCAAAAGTTTTTGCTGCTTCTACTGCTAAGCTTACTTCTGAACCAGAAGCTAATACAAGATATTCTGGATTTTCTTCAGATTCATATACTACATAAGCACCTTTACGTACACCTTCTTCTACTGTTTCTTTAGAAACATCTAATACAGGAAGGTTTTGACGTGTTAATACTAATGAAGTTGGTGTTTGTTCACTCTCTAATGCAACTTCCCAAGCTACGCGTGTTTCGTTACCATCTGCTGGACGAATCACATTCATATTAGGAATTGCACGTAAACCTGCTAATTGTTCAATCGGTTCGTGAGTTGGACCATCTTCACCAACAGCGATTGAGTCATGTGTAAAGATAAATGTTGAGTTAAGACCCATAATTGCTGAAAGTCTTAATGCTGGTTTTAGATAGTCACTGAACACGAAGAATGTCGCACCATAAGGATTTACTCCACCGTGTGCTGCCATACCGTTTACAGCTGCTGCCATCGCAAATTCTCTAACACCGAACCAAATATTTTTACCTTCAGGTGTATTGCGATCATAGTCTGGTGCATCTTTAACATTTGATTTGTTTGAACCAGCTAAGTCTGCTGAACCACCGAAGAATGAAGGTACAGATTTGCTTAGTGCTTGAATGACTTCACCTGAGTCTGCACGTGTAGCACTTTCTGAACCGACTTCGAATTCTGGTAATTCTGCTTCATAGTTTTCAGGTAATTTACCAGCAATCGCATCTTTGAATTCTTGTGCTAATTCTGGATAAGATTCTGCGTATTTTTCAACTAAAGCTTTCCATGCTTCTTCGTTTTCAGTTGCACGTGTCAACATAGTTTCATTGAAGACATCATAAACTTCATCCGGAACGTAGAAACGTTTTTCTGGATCTAATTTATAGTTTTCTAATGTTAATGTACGTTCATCATCACCAAGTGGCGCACCATGTACACCATGTGTACCTGATTTATTTGGTGAACCGTAACCAATAACTGTTTTAACTTCAACCATAGTTGGACCATTTTGTTCTTTAGCTTTTTCAATGGCACTATTAATTTCTTCTAAATCATTACCATCTTTAACTAAGATGTGGTTCCAACCATATGATTCAAAGCGTTTTTTGATGTCTTCAGAGAATGCTTTATCAAGATCACCATCAAGTGAAATATCATTCGAATCGTATAACACGATTAATTTGTCTAATTGTAAGTGACCTGCTAATGAAGCTGCTTCATGAGAAATACCTTCCATCAAGTCACCATCTGAAGCTAAAACATAAGTGTAATGATTTACGACTTCAGCATCTGGTTTGTTGAATTTACCTGCTAAGTGGTTTTCTGCCATTGCCATACCTACTGACATTGCGAAACCTTGTCCAAGTGGACCTGTAGTTACTTCGACACCTTGTGTGTGTCTGAACTCAGGATGTCCTGGAGTTTTAGAATCCCATTGTCTAAATTGTTTCAATTCTTCTAATTCTAAGCTGCCTGATACATGTAATAGGCTGTAAAGTAATGCAGAACCGTGCCCTGCAGATAAGATGAATCTATCTCTGTTAAAGTATTCATTTGAATTAGGGTTAAAGTTCAAATGTCTTGTCCATAATGTGTATGCCATTGGTGCAGCACCCATCGGTAATCCTGGGTGACCAGAATTTGCTTTTTCAATTGCATCAATACTCAATGCTCTGATTGTATTGATTGCAAGCTCATCTCTTTTATCGAACATCAATAAAACTTCCTTTCTATACAGCATGATTTTATGCCATTATACATTAAATTAGTTAAGTTTAACATTTATTGTCCTCATGAAATCGCTATCAAATATAATAAAAGTGATTAAAACAATCAAAATATACATTTTCATGAAAAAAGAGCCTTTAGAACATCAATTATTCTGTTCTAAAAGCTCTACATTTATTGTAGTATATTAAGTTTTATTGTCTTTTATTTTGCTCACGTTGTACTTGTTTTAATTTTTCTGGTGTTACATCATTTCCTTCAGGATCTAATACTTTTGTATTTTCAATTTGTTGTTTGAAACCTTCGCGGAATGTTTCAAGATATTTTTGATGTAACTCTGCTCTTTCTTTCGCTTCTTCTTTTGTTAAGCCTTCTTCTTTTTTCTTTTTAGAAAGTTCATTAATACGGTTAATTGTTTCTTTATGTTGATCTGCCATGCTATCGACCTCCATTAGTCTGATGATTATTTATCTTAGCAAACAATCGCTCAAAATAAAATCAATATGTTCTACTAAACTTATTCCCAATCACAGAAACCTTACACCATAGAACACATCGTGTTAGCAGTATAATCAACACACTTTATTTATAAATCAGTGAACAGTTGCGACGATAGGTCTGTTATTTTGTTCGCCCTGTTCTATATATTGTTGCTCATGTTCGGCTTTTTGTTCTACCTTAGTTGGAAGTGTATGATCTGTCATTTCGTACACTTGTTCCTCATTACTTGACTGCTCTGCACCGATTAAAAACGCTGAAACTAACATAAAAGACATTAACAATACTGCTGTATATAGTAAAAAACTAGTTTGATATTTCCTAATCATTATTCGAACACCCCTAGAACGTTTGTTTGTATTTAAACAATATCAGAACGATTGTTCGGTGTCAACACTTTTACGAACAAATGTTTGTAAAGGCTATATTAACGTGATATAATAAGAACAAACTAGAAGAGGATGTGCATATAAATGACTGAACTTACGAAGCGTCAAAGCGAAATTTATGAATATATAAAACAAGTCGTTCATACAAAAGGTTATCCGCCAAGTGTCAGAGAAATCGGTGAAGCAGTCGGACTTGCTTCAAGCTCTACTGTACACGGGCATCTATCACGATTAGAAAGCAAAGGGTATATTCGTCGTGACCCTACAAAACCACGCGCAATTGAAATTGTCAGCGACCAAATTGAAGATGCTGCTGAAATCGAAGGTACTATCCATGTACCAGTTATTGGTAAAGTCACAGCCGGTGTCCCAATCACAGCAGTAGAAAATGTAGAAGAATACTTCCCGTTACCAGAACACTTTACATCAACACATAACAGCGACATTTTCATTTTAAATGTTGTTGGAGACAGTATGATTGAAGCTGGTATTTTAGATGGAGATAAAGTCATCGTCAGAAGTCAGACTATCGCAGAAAACGGTGATATTATTGTAGCTATGACAGAAGATGATGAAGCAACTGTAAAACGCTTCTACAAAGAAAAACATCGTTATAGATTACAACCTGAAAACAGTACAATGGAACCTATTTATTTAGAACATGTATCTGTTTTAGGTAAAGTTGTAGGTCTATTTAGAGAGCTGTAGGCAATCGTATCTGTTCATAGGCATATCATCTCTTCTTAAATTTTGTTCGTGACAAATTATTTAGATTCAAATTAGATTAGTAAACTACTAACGCCCCATAATGTCCAAAATTCATAGACATTATGGGGTGTTTTTAATTATTTTGTTGTGTTTATCTCCGTTCTGTTATTTTTTATACTGTGCATAAATAATTTGCATCTTAAAGCGGCTTTAGTCTTGCATGCACCTTGCCTTTTTAGTTTAAAATGCAGCAATGCCATCATATTTTCATACTTTTGTATTTATATAAAAGAGAAATTCACTTATACTAAACATGAGTAATACTTGAGGAGTGAGATGAAATGGATTTAATTTACAAAGGTAAAACAAAAGATGTCTATCAAGACAAAGATGGTGAAATTGTTCTTTTCTTCAAAGATGATATGACAGGAAAAGATGGCAAATTTGATCCAGGTGAAAACCAAGTTGGCTTAACTGTTGAGGGTTCAGGTAAAGCTGGTCTTAAAATGACAAGTTATTTCTTCGAAAAAATCAACGCTGCTGGTATTCCAACACATTATATCGACGCAAACATTGAAGATCGTCAAATGCGTGTTAAAAAAGTATCAGTATTCGGTCATGGATTAGAAGTTATTTGCAGATACCGCGCAGTGGGTTCATTTATCCGCAGATACGGTGACTATATCGAAGAAGGCGCACCACTTAACGCATATGTAGAAATGACTTTAAAAGATGATGAAAGACAAGATCCACTCATCAACAAAGCAGGTCTTGAAGCGTTAAACATCTTAAAACCAGGTGAATACGACGAAATTGCTAAATTAACAGTAAAAATTTCAGACATCATTAAAGAAGAACTTGCACAAAAAGGTTTAGAACTTTACGACATTAAATTAGAATTTGGTCGCGATGAAAAAACTGGTGAAGTTTTACTTATTGATGAAATCTCTGGCGGTAACATGCGTGTGTTTGATAAAGACGGCAAATACATTGAACCTTTAGAGTTTGGAGAGTATTTATTCTAATTAAACGAAAGCTGAGATCAAAAAACGATCTCAGCTTTTTTATTTACAACTTTTTCACAAATTCTATATAGCGCTTGCTGCCTTCAATCAATTCGTTTTTCGTCGCATGATTCACTGTACCATATTGTTCAAAGTGTCCTTTATATTGGGCACCGATATAATTAAAAGTCGCAACGAATGGTGAAAGTAATGTGTCTAACGTGAATCGATTCGAACCTTCTTCTGAATAATCTTCTTCTAAACTGCCAACTGTCGTCGCAATCGCAAATTTTTTATCACGAAGTTTCGTTCCTTCTGGACCATATGCAAAATTAAATAAAAATACTTCATCTTGATATTGTTTCAATAATGGCGGACTACTATACCAATACAATGGAAATTGGAATACTATTGTATCGTAGCTCATTAATCTTTCTTGTTCGCGTGCAACATCAATGTTTCTGTCAGAGTACAATTCATATAAATCGACCACATCAATATGTTCGTTTATCAAAGCATTTTTCCACATACGATTAACTACTGAGTTTTCTATATCTGGATGGATAATAATGACTAATTTTCGCATCTTTGCACTCCTTTGATCTTCTTCAATACTCGAAATGATTATAACTTTTAAACATTTCTTTTGCCATGATGCTTCACAAAAATTGCGAACATTTTCTATTAAAAAAATGTTAACCACAATTTGTGGTTAACAGCAGACCGTAGACAAACTACCGTTATAACTTGAAAAAGTGTAACGGTAGTTTATTTTTTTATGAAATTTTCGAAAATATGTATAAAAAT
>NZ_PPRU01000062.1 GCF_002902285.1 Staphylococcus simulans
GAAAAATTTAATAGATTTTAGTTAAAACCTATCAATTAGCATTAAATAATTAAAATGTCATAATATACAGGCAAATGTGACAATTTTATAACAGGCACTATAAAAACTCAGGAAAAAGTTGATAGGTCTCACTTTATAAAGGTCTCCATTATTGTTTAACAACGGTAATATTTGTAATCTATGTAATATTCTTAATTATTACCATTAAAATCTAAAAAATAGTTTATATGTATCAATTTATAATTACACGAAAACGGAACTATTTTAAATGTATCAAGCTTAATATGGCGATTTATGGTATAGAAAATTTTGTAAGTTGGAGATGGCATTTACCATTGAAAATGGAAAGTTTATAAAAATTAACTACTATGTTAAGTAAGATAATCTTATGGGAATTTATTTTGAGACAGACCAGCTTAGAACGAACTATCGAAAAGCTTATCGCATATATGTAAGGTAACTCGGGAAAAGATTGTTAACGATATAGAAGAGAGAAGGAAGAAAAAATGGAAACAATTTTGGTTGAAGAACACTATATACTGACAGATGTACAAGAAAAAGTGAGGAATTTAGTTTCGAAAGATCCTAAAGGTGTACCGTTAGAAACAATGCTTTCAGCTTTAGAAGAAAAGACTGACTTTCATGGTGAAGATGATCTAGACCAACATAAGACACGTATGAAATTTATGAATGACAATAACGTACGTATGCAGGTTTTATCTTATGGCAAAGAAGCACCTTCACTCTTAACAGGACAGGCAGGAATTGAATTATGTCAGTTATGTAATGATGTGTTAGGAGAGTATGTGGATTTACGTCCGACACGTTTTCAAGGTTTAGCGGTATTGCCGATTAATGAACCAGAAGCAGCAGCACAAGAATTAAGAAGAAGTGTAAAAGAACTAGGGCTTAAAGGTGCGTTGATTGCAGGAAGAGGAGAAGACGGTACGTTCTTGGATCATCCAAAGTATGAGGGGATATTTGAAGCGGCTGCAGAATTAGATGTACCACTTTACTTACATCCAGAACCGATTAAGTCTGAAGTCTACCAAGCTTATTATAATAGCTCAAGCTATGATGACGTTACTGCATCAATATTTGCGTCATTTGGCTATGGCTGGCATATGGAGACAGGGATTCATGCGGTAAGATTAGTACTTTCAGGATTATTAGACCGTTATCCGAATCTACAAATCATCCTCGGCCATTGGGGAGAATTTGTGCCGTTCTTCTTAGAACGTATGGATCAAACAATCATATCAGAGCATTTAAAACAACCTATCAGTACGTATTTTAAAAATAACTTCTACATCACGCCGAGTGGGATGTTATCGAGACCTCAATTTGAAATGATACGTCACTATTTCGGTATTGATCGTATCTTATATGCATCGGATTACCCGTATATAAAACCAGAGGGATTAACGACATTCTTAGATGAATTGAATCTCACACCAACAGAACAAGCTAAAATTGCTTATCAAAATGCGGAACGTTTATTTAACGTTGATACAGAGCAAGATTAAATAAACTGCATTATGTTATATAGAACAAAAATAAGTACAATAAGTTTGAACATTTGATGAAAAGATCAGGTAAAGTTGATTTGGTTTGACGTGAAACATTCAGGTATTTATTGTCTATGAAATAAAGTATACTTGACAAATCAAGTATAATAAAAAAGCGTTTGAATTCACGTAAATAATGACGTCTATATTTCGTAAAAATATAAGTAGAGCCTCTATTTTTGACAGGCTCTACTTTTTATGTTCGTCTATAATAATTTAAAGTTATACTTATTTGTTTTAATCAAATAATTTAAGATTAATGATAAACATATTTAATATTTAGAAAGGTTATTGATAATTTAAGGAAAACGTTTGCTCGCGATAAGGTTGTAATGACAGTATTGTTAAAATACAACTTGTGAGCGATTGTATGTTTTAAACATACAATGTTTTATAA
>NZ_PPRU01000063.1 GCF_002902285.1 Staphylococcus simulans
AATACTAATCGATCGAAGACTTAATCAAATTTCAAGTTTTGATTGGTCGAATTGAAATTTACTTACTATCTAGTTTTGAATGTATAATCGTATATTATATATTTTGGATGCGATGAGCCGCATTGAGATCTCAGGTTTGAGGTCTTTTTTTTTATGCTTTTTTATAAGAGAAATTGATATAGTTCATAAGATACATATAAAACATTACATACTGTTTTAAATAGGTATATAAAAAGCATTTTTAATCAGCATTAGTTAAAGACTCATTCAATAAACGAGAATTTAGCTTAAAATGTGTAAGTGGAGAAGCTGTGCGGAAAATTAATAGGCATATGTATATAAAGAAAAAGCAGGAGAAACCATAAGTCATTTTAGAATTATGGCATCTCCTGCTTTTTAGATTAAATCAATAATGAATACAACATTTTGTTTTCATTAATATAGATATTTGATGGATCAAACTCATGTACTTTTTCTTTCAAACGCGTTAAGTCATCATGGTTATTTAATTGAATACCTATGATAACTGTACCTGTGTTTTGAGAAGATTTTTTCAAGTACTCGAATTTAGTGATATCATCATTTGGTCCTAATACTTCATTTACGAACTCTCTTAACGCACCAGGACGTTGAGGGAAGTTGAAAATGAAGTAGTGTTTCATTTCTTCATATAAAAGTGAGCGTTCTTCGATTTCTTTCATACGGTTGATATCGTTGTTACCACCGCTGATAATACAAACTACTGTTTTGCCTTTGATTTGATCACGATATTGTTCTAGAGCTGAGACGCTTAATGCACCTGCAGGTTCTGCGACAATGGCTTGTTTAGAATACATATCTAAGATTGTAGAACATACAGCACCTTCATCGATTTGAAGATAATCATCAACGACTTTTTTCGCAATTTCAAATGTAATTTTGCCGACTTGTGCAACAGATGCACCGTCTACAAACTTATCAATTTCTGGTAATTTCACTCTGTGATGTTCTAAGACAACTGAAGTATACATACTTGCAGCACCTTTAGGTTCAACACCTACAATTTTTGTTTGAGGCGACTTCTCTTTAAAGTAAGTACCTACACCAGAAATTAATCCGCCGCCACCAATTGCGGCAAATAGATAATCTACATCGATATTGCTTTCTTGTGCTTCTTTTAAAATTTCCGCTGCGATTGTACCTTGACCTGCAATTGTATTGACATTGTCAAATGGGTCAATAAAGTTCATCGCATGTTTTTCAGTATATTCTAGGGCTTCTTTTAAACAATCATCAAATGTATCACCAACCAAGATTACTTCAACATTTTCTCCACCAAAGAATTTAACTTGATTAATTTTTTGAAGGGGAGTTGTCACAGGCATAAAGATGACTGCTTTTAATCCTAATCGTTGTGCAGTAAATGCGACACCTTGTGCATGGTTGCCGGCACTCGCACATGTAATACCTTTTGCTTTTTCGCTTTCGCTCAATACTTGAATTGCGTTATAAGCACCTCTTAGTTTAAAGGAACGTACCCATTGCAGATCCTCTCTTTTTAAATATACATTACAGTCATACTTTAAAGATAAATAATGATCTTTCTCTAAAGGCGTTTCTTTGACAATCGGCTGTAATGATAAAAAAGCCTCTTCTATGTCTTTAGCTGATACAGCAGTTTGTACAGTCATTTCGCTCACTCCTTAATTGTGTTGGTATTTCTGTTCGTATTGTTCAATTTGGTCTTCGTATGCCAATGTGACGGCAATATCATCTAGTCCTTGAACAAGTTTGTTCTTCCAAGTTGAATCAATATCAAAATGTAATTCGCGATCAGGTGTTTTGATTACCTGATTCGGAAGGTCAATTTCGAGCTCTTTATATTTCGCAAGGAACTCGCGATCTTCTTTTTCTAGTGCGATAGGTAATAATGCATTTTTCGTGCAGTTCATGTAGAAAATATCACTGAAGCTGCCCGCAATAATAATATTGATGCCATAATCTTTTAATGCCCAAGCTGCGTGTTCACGACTAGAACCGCAACCAAAGTTATCACCTGTGATAAGAATTGAAGCACCTTTATATTGAGGTTGGTTTAATTCGAATTCAGGGTTATCTGAACCATCTTCTAGATAACGCCACTCATCAAAGGCGTAAGGACCAAGTCCTGTTTTAGAAACGCCTTTGAGATGGACTTTTGGGATAATTTGGTCTGTATCAATATTATCGTGAAATAAAATAGCAGTTTTACCTGTATATTGTGTAATCGGTTCGATTTTAAGCATGTTCAAGCGCCTCCCATTTTCTGACGTCTACGAAGCGTCCTTCAATCGCAGCAGCTGCTGCCATAGCAGGGGATACAAGATGTGTTCTTGCACCTTTACCTTGACGACCTTCGAAGTTACGGTTGCTGGTAGAAGCACAGTGGACACCAGCTGGTACTTGGTCAGGGTTCATACCGAGACACATTGAGCAGCCAGGTTCACGCCATTCAAAGCCTGCATCTTTAAAGATTTTATCAAGTCCTAATGCTTCAGCTTGATGTTTAACACTTCTTGAACCAGGTACAACAATTGCTGTGATATTAGGATGTACTTTATGTCCTTTAACAAATTTACTTGCTTCTTGTAAGTCAGAAAGGCGCGCATTTGTACAAGAGCCTAAGAATACATAACCAAGTTCAATATCTTCAGCTTTTTCACCTGGTTTTAAATCCATGTAGTGATAAGCACGTTCGTCATTGACGTTTTGAATTTCTGGGAAAGGTGTATTGAAGCTTACACCCATTTCAGGACTAGTACCCCAAGTTACTTGTGGTTCTAGGTCAGATACATCTAACTCAATCACACGATCAAATTGTGCATCCTTATCACTATAAAGTGATTGCCAATATTCTGCAGTTTCCTCATCAATATCAGCGTAAGGACGACCTTTGACATATTCTAGTGTTGTTTCATCTGGTTCAACTAAACCATATTTTGCGCCGGCTTCAATCGCCATATTACAGATTGTCATTCTCGCATCCATTGATAGATTACGAATTGTAGAACCTGCAAATTCAAGCGCATAACCTGTACCGAAATCTACACCATATTGATTGATGAGGTGTAAGATAATATCTTTCGCATATACACCTTTAGGCAACTCACCATTAATATCAATTAAAAGATTCTTCGGTTTAGTTTGCCACAATGTTTGTGTCGCAAAAACATGTTCAACTTCACTCGTTCCGATACCGAAAGCAATGGCACCGAAAGCACCGTGTGTTGCTGTGTGAGAGTCACCGCAAACAATGGTTTTACCAGGTTGCGTTAATCCGATTTCTGGTCCAACCATATGTACGATACCTTGTTCTTCAGTACCATTATCAAACAGTCGAACCCCAAACTCTGCACAGTTCTTTTGAAGCGTCTTGATTTGTGTTGCTGCAATTTCATCTTTGATGTTGAAAATATCTTCTGTCGGTACGTTATGATCAATTGTCGCAAACGTTAAATCCGGACGTCTCAGTGGTCTGTGTTGAATTCTTAATCCTTCAAAGGCTTGAGGTGATGTCACTTCATGGATTAAATGCAAGTCAATGTATAATAATTGCGGTTCACCTGCATTTCCTGTGAGAACATGTCTATTCCATATTTTATCGAACAAAGTTTGTCCCATTTCAATCACCATCCTTTTAAAGTTGTTGTAAAATTTTCTCGAAGATTTCTGAAGTATGTGCTTTTCCGCCTAAATCAGGTGTCGTAAAGCCTTCTTTCAGTAAACCATAAACAATCTTTTCTAATTCTTCTGCCGCTTCTGCTTGATTAAATGTTTCTCTGAAACACATTGCTAATGAAAGCACCATACCTGTCGGATTCGCAATATCTTGACCCGCAATGTCAGGTGCTGATCCATGAATTGGTTCATAAAGTTTTGTACCTTTTTGTCCATAGCTGACAGAAGGGGATACACCTAATGAACCTGGAATGACAGAAGCTTCATCGCTTAAAATATCACCGAATAAGTTTTCAGTTACAATCACATCAAATTGTGTTGGACGCGTAATCAAATGCATACTGCATGCATCAACAAGTAGATGTTCTACTTCCACATCAGGATATGAAGCAGATACTTCATCAACTGTTTTACGCCATAATTTACTTGATGCTAATACATTTTCTTTGTCCACTGAAGTTAATTTCTTACGTCTTGATTGTGCAAGTTTGAACGCTGCGTGTGCAATACGTTCAACTTCTGCTTTAGTATATGTTAATGAATCAATTGCATGATCTTCAGCTAATTCTTTCGGTTCACCGAAGTATAAACCGCCTGTTAATTCTCTGACAATCACTAAATCAGTACCTTGTACACGTTCTGCTTTAAGAGGAGAGAATTCAGTCGTGCCTTCAACTACAGCAGTAGGGCGGATATTTGCGAATAACTCTAAGTTCTTTCTTAAAGCAAGTAAGCCAGCTTCAGGTCGTTTTGGGCTGTTTGTCCATTTTGGACCGCCGATTGCACCTAAAAGAATCGCATCAGATTGTTTACAAGCTTCAAGCGTAGATGATGGAAGCGGGTCGCCATAGTTATCTATAGCGGCCCCTCCAAAATCATAAGTTTCTAATTCATAATCAATGTTATATTTTCCACTTAATTTTTCTAATATTTTCAAAGTACCTTCAAGTATTTCTGGACCTATACCATCGCCTGGGAGGGCAGTGATTTTATAACTCATGCGTTCACCTCATTATTAACTGATGCATCAGCAATATGATTAGAATAAGCTTCCACATAAGCTTTACATGAAGCAAGCAATACGTCATGGTCGATACCGATACCGTAGTAAGAGCGTCCATCAATGCTAAGTTCAACGTTAACTTGTGCTTGTGCATCTGAACCTTCAGTTACTGAAGAGATTTGATAGTTCAACAATTCAGATTCAGCATCGAAGATTAAGTCTACTGCATTGTATACTGCAAGAATAGAACCTGTTCCTGTTGCTGCTGATTGATATTGTTTGCCGTCATTATCACGAAGTTGAACGACTGCACTTTGTACACCTTCAGCCACAAATTGTAGTTGAAGATTTTCAACATGATAAGCAGCATTTGTTTCATGGTAATGACCTTGAACAAGGGCATGTACGTCATAATCAGAAACATTTTTCTTTTTATCGGCAATAGATTTGAACTGTTTGAACAATTCAACTTGTTTTTCTGGACTGATTTCGTAGCCAAGTTGTTTTAACTTTTCAGCGAAAGCATGTTTACCAGACAATTTACCAAGAGGCAATTCAGATGTTTGGATACCCACTAATTGTGGCGTCATGATTTCGTATGTTTCACGGTTTTTCAAGAAGCCGTCTTGGTGGATACCTGATTCATGACTGAATGCGTTTTGGCCGATAACAGCTTTATTTCGAGGTACTGGAATACCAGCGAAACGAGAAATTAAATCAGAAGTTTCTTTAGTACGTCCAAGCTCAAGTCTTGTTTCAATACCATAGTGATCTTTACGTACGTATAAACCAAGCGCAACTTCTTCAAGTGCAGTATTACCAGCACGTTCACCGATACCGTTAATTGTACCTTCAACACGTTTTGCACCATTTTCGATGGCAGCCATGCTGTTTGCAACAGCTAAGCCTAGGTCATCGTGGCAGTGTGCACTATAGATAATTTCTTGATCAGATTTAACATTTTCAAGCAATACTTTAAAGATATTTCCGAATTCAGTTGGATAGCTATAACCTACTGTATCAGGAATGTTGATAATTGTTGCACCTGCGTCTACAGCTGTTTGCACACTTTTGATTAAGAAATCTAAATCAGTACGTGTTGCATCTTCGGGTGAGAATTGTACAACATCGAATAAAGATTTGCCATAAGCAACATTTTCAGTAATTTGCTCTAGCACTTCTTCTTGAGTCATTTTCAATTTATGCTCTAAATGAATAGGGCTAGTAGCGATAAATACATGTAATTGCGGATATTTTGCTTCTTTAGTTGCTTCGTACACAGCATCGATGTCGCTTTTCTTACATCTTGCTAAGCCTACTACAGCAGTTTTAGTTAAAGCTTGTGAAATAGCTTGAACTGATTTAAAGCTACCTTCACTAGAAGCAGGGAATCCAGCTTCAATTACATCGACACCCCATTTTTCAAGTTGCTTTGCGATAGTCAGTCTTTCATCAAAGGAAAAACTGACTCCGGGCGTTTGTTCACCGTCTCTTAGTGTTGTATCAAATATTTGAATATGACTCATAAATAATCAACCTCCTGATTTAGTATTATTCTTCAATAGTTTTATTTTCAACGAATGGCATCATTTCACGAAGTTTTTTACCAACTTCTTGGATTTGGTGACCTTGTGCTGCTTTACGTAGTTTGTAGAATTCTTCGAATCCATTTTCATTATCTTTAATGAAGTTGTTAGCGAATGTACCGTTTTGGATATCAGTTAATACAGCTTTCATGTTTTCTTTAACGTCTGGTGTGATAACACGTGGACCTGAAACATAGTCACCGTATTCAGCAGTGTTTGAAATTGAATAACGCATAGTTTCCATACCGCCTTCGTACATTAAGTCAGCGATCAATTTCATTTCATGTAATACTTCGAAGTAAGCAAGTTCTGGTTGGTAACCAGCTTCAACTAATGTTTCGAAACCGTTTTGGATTAATTGAGTAACACCACCGCAAAGTACTGCTTGTTCACCGAATAAGTCTGTTTCAGTTTCTTCTTTGAATGTAGTTTCAATGACACCAGCTTTAGTTGCACCGATACCTTTTGCATAGCTTAATGCGATGTCAAAAGCGTTACCAGTTGCATCTTGGCCTACACCAAATAATGCAGGAACTGAGCTGCCTTCAGTGAATGTACGTCTTACAAGGTGACCAGGGCCTTTAGGAGCTACTAAGAATACATCTACGTCACTTGGTGGTTTGATTACATCGAAGTGGATGTTGAAACCATGTGCAAATGCTAATGCATTACCAGCTTCTAGATTAGGAGCGATTTCTTCGTCGTATACTTTACCTTGGATTTCATCTGGTAATAATACCATGATTACGTCTGCTTGTTTTACTGCTTCTCCAACTGGATATACATCGAATCCATCTTTTTTAGCTCTGTCGAAAGAATGTCCTGGGCGGATACCGATTATAACGTCATAGCCGTTGTCTTTAAGGTTTTTAGCATGTGCGTGACCTTGAGAACCGTAGCCTAATACCGCGATTTTTTTACCTTCTAAAGCGTCTTTTTTCACTGATTCGTCATAATAAACTGTTGTCATAATAAATTCCTCCAAAAATTTGTTTTATTTTAAATTCGCAACTTTGTGAAAATTCAAATTATAATAATGCTGCAGTTCCTGTTCTAGAAACTTGTTCAATCTGTTGTGATGATAGTGCATGTAATACATCATCAAGTGCTTGTTGTGTACCTGATGCTTGTAAATAAGTATGACCATCTTCTTCTTTTAATACTGAAACTAGCGCATCACTGTGATTGATCAAGTTGTCTAATTCTGTTTTATCTGCAGGTGTTGCAATTTTAGCAAGTAATAATTCCACACTGTAGACGTTGTTATCTGTGATATTTTCTACAGAAAGTACATTAATTTGTTTTTCTAAATGGAGCATGAGTGATTGTACTTTTGATGCTTCATCTAACTCAGCTACGAATGTCATATCAGAAATACCAGGTTGAATACTTGGTGTAACACAAAGTGTTACGATATTAAACTGACGTCTTAAAAAGGTACTTGTCAGTCGGTTTAATGTACCAGATTTATCTAATACTTGCGTCTTGAATGTATATCTCATAGGACACCCTCCATTTCGTTGTTCGCTTTACCGCTTGGTACCATCGGTAAAACTGGTTCTTTAGGTGAGATTCTTACTTCGATTAAAGCAGGGCCTTTGTGTGCAAATGCTGCTTCTAAATCTGCTTCAAGTGTTTTAGGATCATCTACTAAGAATGCTTTCACACCATATGCTTCTGATAATTGTTGGAAATCTGGTTGGCCATTGAATACTGAATGAGAGAAACGTTGTTTAAAGAATTTATCTTGCCATTGTTTAACCATTCCTAGTGTGCCGTTATTGATAAGGACGATTTTGATATCTAAACCATACTCATTTAAGATTGCCATTTCTTGGCTGGTCATTTGGAAACCGCCATCTCCAACGAAACAAACAACTGTTTTATCAGGTTGTGCTAATTTAGCACCGATAGCAGAAGGGATGCCGAAGCCCATTGTTCCAAGACCACCGCTTGTTACTAATTGATTATCATGTTTGAATGGATAGAATTGTGCTGCCCACATTTGGTGTTGGCCGACATCTGTTGTAACTAGCGCTTCTCCATTTGTAATTTTACCGATATACTCGATGGCTTGTTGAGGTTTGATAAATACATCTGCTTCTTCATCTGTGTATGCAAATGGATGAGATTTCTGATTATTCACACAATAGTCAACCCAGTCTTTATGTTGGTCGTAAGTATTAGTTTCTGTAAGCAATGCTTCAAGCATCAATTTACAGTCAGCTACTACGCCCAAATCTGTTTTGATGATTTTGTTGATTTCAGAAGGATCGATGTCTACATGAACAACCTTAGCGTTTTCTGCAAATTTATCTGGGTTACTTGCAAGGCGGTCGTCGAAGCGGCTGCCAAAGTTGATAAGCAAGTCGCAATCAGAAAGTGCCATGTTGCTTGCGTAAGATCCATGCATACCGCCCATACCTAAGAATAGGGGATTGCTGTAAGGAATTGTGCCTAACCCATGTAAAGTTGTGACTACTGGAATTTGATGGCGTTCAGCAAATGTAGTCAGAAGTGGGCCTGATTCTGAATGTCTCACGCCTGCCCCAGCTAAAATGACTGGTTTCTTCGCTGATTTCAACCATTCTAGTACAGTTTGTACATCTTGAGGGTTCGGTGCATCAGCTAAACGATATCCTGGTAAATCAAGCTCGTCACATACATCAACATCAGATTGTAGAATGCCGACATCTTTAGGGAAGTCGATGACTACTGGGCCTTTACGACCTGTATTTGCAATGTGAAACGCTTGATGTACCACTTCAGGAATTTCGTCTGGATGTTTAACTTGGAAGTTGTGTTTAGTGATAGGTGTTGTCATTGAAAGTAAATCCGCTTCTTGGAATGCATCTTTACCGATACCTGGTGTTGCAACTTGTCCTGTAAATAATACAAGTGGCAATGAATCACTAAATGCGTCTGCGATACCTGTAATAACGTTTGTTGCTCCTGGACCGCTGGTAACTACAACTACGCCAGGTTTGCCAGAAACTCTGGCATAACCTTCCGCAGCGTGTACAGCACCTTGTTCGTGTCGTGCTAAGATATGTTTGATTTTACCATCGTAAAATGTATCATAGAGCGGTAGCACGGCACCTCCTGGATAACCGAAAAGCAACTCTGTGCCTTCTTTCAACAGTGCTTCTACCAACAATTCCGAACCGCTTCTACTCGTTTTCGTGGCTGCTTGTGTACTGTTTGCTTCTTCATTATGTTTAGTCATTTGTGGGTTAGACATAAAGCATCACTCCTCAATTAGATATTCTGGTACTCTCATAACACCGCCCGTATTTGCACTTGTAACAAGTGCTGTATAACGTGCTAAGTAACCTGTTTTCACTTTAGCTTTAAATGGTTTGACTTCTGTTTTACGTTTGTTCATTTCTTCTTCTGAAACATCTACATCTAATGTTCTGTTTGTTAAGTCGATGACGATTTCATCACCGTCACGAATTAATCCGATTGGTCCGCCTGATGCTGCTTCAGGTGAAATGTGTCCGACTGCGATACCTCTTGTTGCTCCTGAGAATCTTCCGTCAGTGATTAATGCAACATCTTTACCTAAGCCACGACCTACGATAGATGAAGTAGGGGCTAACATCTCAGGCATTCCTGGTCCGCCTTTAGGGCCTTCATAACGAATAACTACAACGTGACCTTCACGTACAGTGTGGTTATCAATTGCTTCAACAGCTTCATCATGAGAGTCGAAACAAATGGCTTTTCCTTTAAAGACTTTGATTTCAGGATCTACACCGCCGACTTTGATAACTGCACCATTTGGAGCTAAGTTACCATATAAGATTGAAAGGCCACCTTCTTTATCGTACGGATTATCAAGTGGATGGATGACATCTTTGTTTTTGATTTCTTTGCCTTGGTTGTTTTCGCGAAGTGTTTTACCTGTAACAGTCACTCTGTCAGGGTGCAATGTACCTTCTTTTTTCATTAATTCATTGATGATAGCAGGAACACCGCCGGCTTCATGAACATCGTGCATAGAATAAGAAGAACTTGGTGCGATTTTAGATAAATAAGGTGTACGTTTAGCAATTTCATTGATACGGCTTAAGTCATAATCAACACCCGCTTCATTTGCGATTGCAAGTGTGTGAAGTACTGTGTTTGTTGAACCGCCCATCGCCATATCTAATGCGAATGCATCATCTAATGCTTCTTTTGTAACGATATCACGTGGTTTCAAATCATTTTTAATATTGTCTACTAATTGGAAAGCGGCTTGTCGAATCATTTCTCGACGTTGGTCTGATACGGCTAATGCTGTACCATTATATGGAAGTGCTAGTCCTAATACTTCCATTAAACAGTTCATTGAGTTTGCTGTGAACATACCTGCGCAAGAACCGCAAGTAGGGCAAGCATTTTGTTCCATATCTAAAAATTCTTCTTTTGTCATTGAACCGCCTTTAAAGGCACCAACTGCTTCGAACATAGATGAAAGAGTTAAGGCTTTACCTGTTGTAGATAAACCAGCTTTCATCGGTCCGCCTGAACAGAAGATAGCAGGTACGTTTGTTCTAACTGCTGCCATTAACATTCCTGGTGTGATTTTGTCACAGTTTGGAATGTAGAAGACGCCGTCGAACCAATGTGCATTGATAACTGTTTCAGCTGCATCTGCGATGATTTCACGAGATGGTAATGAATAACGCATTCCAATGTGTCCCATTGCGATACCATCGTCAACACCGATTGTGTTGAATTCAAATGGAATTGCGCCTGCTTCTCGGATAGCTTCTTTTGCAATATCTGCTAATTCTCTTAAGTGAACATGTCCTGGAACGATATCGATATAAGAGTTACAAATCGCTACGAATGGTTTGTTCATATCTGTTGGATCTTTGATTTGTCCTGTGGCATGAAGTAAACTTCTGGCCGGAGCCTGTTGGTCTCCTTTTTTGATTGTGTCGCTTCTCAATATAATTCCCCCCGAAGATTCAAATAAAAAAACGTCCCAATAATTATTGGGACGTCAATGGAAGTCCCATTCAATCGGAAATAGGACTTAAACATTTAGTAATGGTTTTTACTAAAGTTCGAGTCCTAGCAAATTAATAAAATGACTAAAATATTTGTTGTTGTCGGTAGAGTATTTGCTTGTGTTCTGTTAGTCATTTCAATTTGCTCCTTTCGAATGGTTTTATGAATAAATTTGAATTGTCTAAAAATTTGATAAACTTAATTTACTACATGTCCAGAGGGATGTCAACCGGATTTCTGAAAATTTTTTAATTTCATACATGAAAACGTTTTTAATAATTACATATTTCATTTTTAAAGCAAACAATCATTATAGTCAAAAGCAGTTGCATGCCATGTTACAATATAGAAGACGAAATTTCTGTACGCATACAGAATAGAAAATAGGAGACTTGAAAATGATAACAATCAACAATATTGATCAAATGAATCAATTTGCTGAAATACTGACAAAGCATTTACAACCCAAAGATCTAATTTTATTAAATGGTAATTTAGGTGCAGGAAAGACAACATTAAGTCAATTCATCGGTAAGCATTTAGGAGTGAAACGTACAATTAATTCTCCAACCTTCAATATTATTAAATCTTATAAAGGAACGAACATGAAATTTCATCATATGGATTGCTATCGCTTAGAAGATTCTGATGAAGACTTAGGGTTCGATGAATATTTTGATGATCATGCAGTAACCGTTATTGAATGGAGTACATTTATTCAAGACTTATTGCCAGATAATCATTTAACGATTAATCTTACTGCAGTAGATGAAAATAAAAGAGAAATTACAATAGAAGCACAAGGTGCGCATTATGCACAACTGAAGGAGGACGTCACACGTGATTTACTTGCTGCTGGATACATCCAATAAGCCTATGTCGCTTGCAGTGATGCAAGATGAAAATATATTAGTAGAACATACCACAAATATTAAACGTAATCATTCTGTTCAACTGATGCCGGCGATTCAAAAAATCATTGAAGAAGCAGGTATCACTAAAAGAGATATTAATGCAATTATCGTTGCTAAAGGTCCTGGTTCATACACTGGATTAAGAATTGGTGTTACGACTGCTAAAACGTTAGCTTATGCATTAAATACAGAGTTATATGGCGTTTCATCTTTAGAAGCCTTAGCTGCAACTTTACCTGATACACAGACTGAACAGTTAATTGTTCCCGTGTTTGATGCAAGACGAGAAGCGGTTTACACAGGTATTTATCAATACCAAGAAGGTCAACTTGTTAACTTATTAGAAGACCAATATATGTTGATTACAGATTTAAATGATTATCTGAATCAACAACAACAGCCACACGTTTTTGTCGGTCATGATTTAGAAAATATTACTGAGTTGCTAAATGGACCGATAATTCATCAACTTCCTAAAGCCAGCGTGATGCAAAGTTTAATTACGCAACCAGAAAATATCCATACCTTTAAACCAGACTATCTTAAACTTTCTGAGGCAGAACGCAATTGGTTAAAAACACAACGGAATTAAATAGCTTGAATATACGATTGATGACTGTAGAGGATGTGCCGAAGGTCTTTGATTTAGAACGCTTGTGTTTTAATGATAGCTCTTGGACTATTGATGCTTTTTATCATGAAGTCGAGCGTAATCAGTTTGCACGTTATTTTGTGATGGAATATGAGCAAGAGATTATTGGTTATATCGGTATATGGACCGTCATTGATCAAGCACAAATTACGACAGTTGCGGTAACTGAAAAGATGCGCGGGTATGGATTAGGAAAGTTAATTGTGGAGTATGCGATGAATTTCGCTAGACAGACATGTGAGGTTATGAGTTTAGAAGTACGTATTGAAAACAGCATTGCGCGTCGTGTTTATGAATCATTAGGGTTCAATTACGGCGGCAAACGAAAAAATTATTATGGAGAAGGCGAGGATGCACTCGTAATGTGGGTGGATTTATAATGGAAAAAGATACATTAATTTTAGCAATAGAATCAAGCTGTGATGAAACAAGTGCCAGTGTGATTAAAAATGGCAAAGAAATCTTAAGCAATACTGTGCTAAGCCAAATTGAAAGTCATAAACGTTTCGGCGGCGTGGTCCCTGAAGTAGCGAGCCGTCATCATGTGGAAGGTATCACACAAACGATAGATGAGGCCTTAACAACAGCGCATACAGATATGGAAGCAATAGATGCGGTTGCGGTGACAGAAGGTCCAGGCTTAATCGGTGCACTTTTAATCGGAGTCAATGCAGCAAAAGCATTAGCATATGCATATGATAAACCATTAATCCCGGTGCATCATATTGCAGGTCATATCTATGCGAATAATTTAGAAGAACCATTCGAGTTTCCGTTGATGGCACTGATAGTATCAGGTGGTCATACGGAGTTAGTTTATATGAAAGACCATTTAAACTTTGAAGTTATCGGTGAAACAAGAGACGATGCAGTCGGTGAAGCTTATGATAAAGTGGCACGTACAATCGGCTTGCCGTATCCCGGCGGACCGAAAGTCGATCAACTCGCAACAGAAGGGGAAGATGTCTACGACTTCCCACGTGTATGGCTAGAACCGGATAGTTTTGATTTTAGCTTCAGTGGTTTAAAAAGTGCAGTTATCAATAAGCTGCATAACTTGAAACAAAAGAATGAAGAAATTATTCCTGAAAATGTTGCGGCAAGTTTCCAAAATAGTGTCGTTGAAGTTTTAGTACACAAGGCGATTAAAGCATGTGAAACGTATCAAGTGAATCAGTTAATAGTCGCAGGTGGTGTTGCAAGCAACAAAGGTTTACGAAAAGCACTTAAAGAAGCATGTGCAGAACATCAGATTAAATTATCAATTCCAAGTCCGAAGTTATGTACTGACAATGCGGCGATGATTGGTGCAGCAGGTCATTATTTATATGAAGCTGGATTAAAAGCTGATTTAGATTTAAATGGTAAAAGCAGTATTGATATTGAAGAATTTTCAGTAGAATAGTTGAATAAAAAGAAATGTTGATAAAAGAAAAAGTAGAAAAGCGGTTATTTTGCTTCTCTACTTTTTTGTATTTTTTAATGCATTTTGATAAACAGCATCAGGAAAGTGCATTAAGCGTAATAATTCAATTGCATTACGAGTATCTGCTTTACCTGGTTTGATTTTATAGTCAAAATAAATTTCATCATCTTTAATCGTTTCATTAAAATGATAATTCGCAAAATCCTGTTCAAGTAGTTGTGATAATTCAATATCATGCGTTGCCGCAATGATTCTGTATTCGGGATGTTCTGCAAGGTAATTTAAAACTGATTCAGAAGCAGCAATGCGCTCTGTTGTATTCGTTCCCTTAAATATTTCATCGATAAAGCAATAACAATAAGTGTATGTTTGATCCATTAAGCGTAAGATAGATTTCAATTCTGCGATGAAGTAACTATCTCCGCTCAGTACATCATCTTGATTCGCCATAGAAGTTAAAATCATACCAGGCTTATATTTGAATTGAGTCGCTAATGCTGTATCAACAGTTTGCGCTAATACTAAATTGAGTGCTACAGCTTTCATGAACGTCGATTTACCTGATGCGTTCGAACCTGTCAGTAAGATGTTTCGCTGAATGTTTAAATCATTTGGGACAGGTGTCTCAAGTAAAGGGTGAACTAACGCGTTGAATTCTAATTCAGGTTGTTGTGTGACTTCAGGATGTGTATATGATTCTAAAGTTTCTTGCCATAAAGCAATCGCATAATGATTGTCAATTTCACTAACATAGTCATAACAAGCCATCAGTTCATCTTGATGCTTAGTAAAGGTATTTTGAACTGAATTGAAAATAACATAATCTAACATGAAAGCGAGTTTAATAAATTCTGCCATCGCACCACCTTCGTTATCAGGTGAAACTTTACCTAGTAGGGGACTGAATCGTTTGGCTTTCGCGAAATGTTTGAAATTCACATCAAGTTCAGGTGCTTGTTCAAGTTGATGAATACGTTCAGCTTTTTTAATGACATTAACAGAATAAAAGGTTGCGTTGATATATTCAGAGTAGTGTTTGGATAATTTACCGCTTAGAAAGATATTCAACACAATCGTAAAGAGTAATATTAATAAGCCTGGGCCCTTTAGAATAGGTACAAGTATCAAACCTATAATAGGAAGCAAAGGACATAGATAATAAATATTTTGCATTTTAATTGGTTTGATTGGATCCGGAAACATTGGGTAAATTGTTTTGCCAATTTGTGATAAATGTACAGACACACTTTGACGAAATGTTTTATGATTTTTGAACTTGTTAATCAAGCTTTGGTTGTTAACTTTAAACATGCCTCGAAGTGTTGCGTATAAGCGCATTTCACCAATTGCGGTGAAATTATAATTGAGTTGTTGAAACACGTCGTCTAAATTTAAATCGGACCATGTTTTATCATCGAGTGTATGTTCATTTTGCTGATGATATGTATCGTATTGATAGCGATAATGTTGATTGGGACGTATGAAGCTTTCAGATTTAGCGCGTGCATCCCATAATGAACGTATACGTTGTGCAGCGCGGTATTTTTGGTAGTAAGTGAGTATGATATAAAGCGCTGTAATCACTAGCCACATGAAGATTAAAAATAAGAAAATATTAAGTACACTATCCATGAATAATACCTCTCTATTTATATGAATTATTTATAGTATCTCATAATAATGGGCAGTCGCCAATTTTGATTGAGTTGTTGTTTTGTCAATAGCGAACATGCGTACTTATCAACAATAAGTGAATAACTTGTGGATAAGTGTGGGTAAATAGGTGAATAACTGTGGAAAGTGATGTGAATAGCCTTTAAAATGGTGTCTTTTTACCTGTGGATAAAGTGGATAACTCTGTGGATAGTTGATGTTAAGGGATTTTTAATGTTGATAATTTTGTTAAGGAATTGTAATAAAAGAGGACTAAAAATGAAGTGTTCATTTCTAGTCCTCGGTAACCTTTATGGTTTATGTTATTTTTTCTTGTAATTCTTCCCACGTTTCCATAACTTGTTCGAGTTGGTGTTCGATAGTGTCTTTTTCTTCAGCTAACTGTGCAGCTTTTTCTGGATCATTAAATACTTCTGGTTGTGTTAATTGATGATCGATGGTTTCGATTTGTTGTTCGAACTTTTCAATTTCTGCTTCACAGTTTTCAATTTGGCGTTCTAGCTGACGTAGTTCTCTACGCTGTGCTTTTTGATTTTCGTATGAATTCGTATTTTCTTCAGTCGAGATTTGTGCTGCTTGTTGTGCTTCATTTTTTGCGGCAATCGCGGCTTTCTCTTCAGTTTTATCTAAATAATATTGATAATTGCCTGCGTAAACAGTACCGCCATCTGGTTGCATATCGAAAACTTTATTTGCCAGTTGATTAATAAAGTAACGGTCATGTGAAACGAAGATTAAAGTACCTTCAAAATCTTGAAGTGCTTGTTCTAACATTTCTTTAGAATCGATATCTAAGTGGTTGGTAGGCTCGTCAAGAATTAAGACATTATTACGTTCTAACATCAATAATGCCAATTGTAAGCGGGCTTTTTCACCACCTGATAAATCATTGATGATTTTTTTAACATCATCTTGAACAAATAAGAAACGACCTAATACTGCACGTACATCTTTTTCTGGCATGGTAGGGTATTGGTCCCATACATAGTCTAAAATGGTTTTATTAGATTTGAATTCTGCTTGTTTTTGATCGTAGTAACCGACACGTAAATTTGCGCCATGAATAATTTCGCCGCCTAATTTAGGAATACGGTCGGCTACAGTTTTAATGAATGTTGATTTTCCGATACCGTTCGGTCCAATGACTGCTAAATGATTTCCTTTAGTGATTTCCATTGTGATAGGTGCAATCACAGGCTCTGCATAACCGATTTCTAAGTTTCTAATATGGTATACGTCATTACCTGTATTACGATCAAAATCGAATTGGATATTAGCGCTGCGAGCATCTAACATCGGTTTATCGATACGTTCAATTTTTTCTAAAACTTTTCGACGACTTTTAGCCATACCGCTTGTTGATGCACGTGTGATATTTTTTTCGACAAATGTTTCTAGTCGTTTAATTTCAGCTTGTTGACGTTCGTATTCTTGCATACGTTTTTGATAGTATTGATCACGTTGTGTGATAAATTTACTATAGTTGCCGACATAGTGTTGAACTGCACCGAGTGCGACATCGTAGATTTGGTTGACCGTTTTATCTAAGAAGAACCGGTCGTGACTGATAATAACGATAGCACCTTTAAAGTAATTCAAATAATCTTCGAGCCATTGTGTTGTTTCCATATCTAAATGGTTGGTCGGCTCATCAAGTAATAATAAATCAGGTTCACTCAATAACATTTGTGCGAGTGACAAACGTGTTTTTTGACCACCGCTGAAATCATTTACTGAACGATTGAAATCTTCTTCGTTAAAATCTAATCCGTGTAAGACTGTTTTAATCTTGCTTTCAAATTGATACCCCTCTAAGCGTTCAAATTGGTTAGACAAAGTTTCATATCTTGCCATATGGTCTTTGAAAGTCTCAGATTCATATTCATCAGCATGATTGGCTAACCAATTAGTTTCCGCCTGCATCTCTTGTTCCATTTGTTTAAGATACGCAAAAGGTTTAGACATCTCTTCCCATACGGTATGGTCAGTATCTAAGGTCATTTGTTGTGTTAAATAACCGACTTTTAAATTTTTGATTTTCGAGACATTGCCGCTATCATAACCATCCACACCAGCAATGATTTTCATTAATGTTGATTTGCCAGCGCCATTTCTGCCGACAATGCCTATTTTTTCATGACTCTTTACTTCAAAGTGGACATCACTAAAGATTTCTTCCCCGTCGAAGGATTTTGAGACATTGTTTAGTTGTAGTAATATCATTCAAATTTATACGAGATTTGTCTATAAATATCTCGTAGTCCTCCTTCCTAAAAAGCGTCGCTTAGTTACTATTATAAGCGCAATTGACATGAATTCCTAACATATCACGCGAAATTAAAAGATTGAATATTTTATCAGAAATTTGTGTCAATACACATTTAATACAGACCATTAATTATGATTTGTTTTAAAAAAATGTGTTCAAAACAAAATTCTAATCGTATAATAGTTAGTACATTGCTGTAATTTACAAATGCAATTATGGATGTTTTAGTGTAATAAAGAGCGTATTCACTAAAATGTTGATAATACAGTCATTCCAATTTCTGAAATCATACGGTATACTTAAATAATAAAAAATGATTCCAGAAACAAGCTGAGTATTGTTGTACAGCATTATTAACTATGATAATACTATAATCTGCTAATAGTCGATAAAATGACTACTTTTCACAACTCCATGGCTAAATTAACATAACTTCATACGATTAAAAGTATAGTTTTATTATGGTTGAACTGAATAAAGTTTGGGATAGTAGTTAGAAAGATTTGGAGGAAAATAAATTGGCTAATCAAAACAATAAAATTCCTCGCGCGACTTTGAAACGATTACCCTTATATTACCGATTCGTGAATACCCTTCAAGAAAAAGGGATAGATAGAGTGAATTCTAAAACAATCAGTGAAGCATTGGATATTGATTCAGCTACCATCAGAAGAGATTTCTCATACTTTGGTGAGCTGGGTAAAAAAGGTTATGGTTATAATGTGGAGAGTTTATTAGAATTCTTTAAAGGCGAAATCAGCGAAAGTGATGTAATTCGTATTGGTTTAGTCGGCGTAGGGAACTTAGGGAAAGCATTGCTTTCATATAACTTCTCAATCCACGATGATATGGTGATTACAGAAGCGTTTGATATTGACGCGGATGTAGTCGGTACGCAAATTGGAAAAGTTGTAGTTAAAGACATGGATGCCATTCATGATATTTTGAAAAAAGGCAATTTAGATGTAGTGATTATCACAACACCTGGAAGAGCAGCACAAGAAGTTGCTGATCAACTTGTCGCTAGTAACGTAAAAGGTATTTTAAACTTTACACCTTCACGTATCGATGTACCTGATAATGTATCAGTACATCATATTGATTTAGGGGTAGAATTACAGTCTTTACTCTTCTTTATGAATAATATGAATCGTAAATAAAGAAAAGGAGTTTGCTTGAATTTTCATTCAATGCAAACTCCTTTTTTAGTTTAGGCTTTTTGAACTGTAATTGTCCAAGAAGCGTCTCCTAATTGTTCGTAATTTGTTACAGGGTAAGATTTTTCAGCTGCCCAGTTTGGGATAGCTTCTGTCGCTTGTGTGCAGTCAAAGTCGATTTTCAATTCGTCTCCGACTTCTAATTCTTCCATTTTCTTCTGTGCTTCGATAAGAGGGAAAGGACAAACCATTCCGACTGTTCCTAGTTCGTATACCATAGATTCATTCTCCTTTGTTTAAAACTTTTTATTCGTTATGGCTATTTTAACTTAATTATGATTGTGTTGCAGGTCTTGAAGCAGTTGTTTTAGCAGGTGCTTTACGTAATGCTTTCATTGGTTTAATAAAGATAAAGTAACTCATTAACCAAGTACCTAAAATCATTGATGCAAGAGCAATCCAACCTTGCCAAGATAATGCTGCTGTTGCAACTAAGCCGTTACCAATTGAGCAACCGCCGGCAACTGAAGCGCCGAATCCCATTAATGCACCGCCGATAACACTATTTCTTAAAGTCTTTTTATCTGGTAATCTCCAAGCAAATTCACGTGAACCTTTAGCTGCAATATAAGATCCGATGAAAATACCTAAGACTAAGAATACGCCCCAGTCTAAGAATGATGTTTTACCTGTGATGATAAATTGTACTAAATTTGAAGAAGGTGTAGTGATACCTAAACCACCTTCACGGCCTGCTGAATAACTCATTGGCCAAGCAAGTAACGCAATTAATCCAACAACAATTGCTGCTACGAATGGGTGGAATTTCTTTTCAAAGAAGAAGTGACGTACACCTGTGAATTTTTGTTTTAATTTAGGGACTGCAATTTTCGGTTTAGGTTTACGTACTGTTTTAACCACAAAGAACACTGTAATTGCTGTAATGACAATGACCCAAACCCAAGCAGGAATACCTGTACTTGTTGACATATCTGCATTAACATTAGTTTTTGAATTAAGACCTTCCATCACTGGTTTTAACAATCCTGCTTTAGTAATAGCTGAGAATACTGCATAAGCAACTAAAGCTAACCAGCTGCCGATAAGACCTTCACCAGCACGGTAGTAAGTACCAGTGGCACAACCGCCAGCTAATACAATTCCAACACCGAAAACAAATGATCCAACAATTGTTCCGATAATTGGGAATGTTCCGTTATCTAAAGGTTTGCCAATTATCACTGTGAAAGCTAATAAGCCAATTGCTTGAACAGAAATTGCAATGAGTAAAGCGTAAAACATTTTATTATTTTTTTGAACATACATATCTCTAAATCCGCCGGCTAAACAAAATCGTGTCCGCTGCATTACAAATCCTAGTAAACTCCCCACAATTAGACCGCTGATAATCATCCAAATCATTTAATCCCTCTTTTCCGATAATGTTGATAAGGTTTATCCTAATATACAATTGACCAAATTGCAAGGGTATAATTTTACCCTAAATTATTAATTGATTAAGCACAAGTATTATCTTATAAAATTGATATAAATGTCATAGATAGAAATCCGTATGAAAAAGAGGATAGGTGGGAGTATATAAATATGCTAAAATAAAAGAAATGATGATAAACGTTTAATTAGGAGGACATGGTTGATGCAAGATTGGATAAATGAAGTAGAAACGCAACGAATAGAACAACTACCAGCTGAAAGAATTGCTGAACTCAAAGACAAGTTCGCTTCTTCAACGTATAAACAAACATTCCATTTACAGCCGCCATTTGGTTCAGCGGGTAAACCGAATGGTCTATTATTTGATGGCAAGCATTATTTAATAAGTCATGTATGGTATCCATTTACGATTAATAATGGATTAAGCTATAGTTACGCATATCAAACTCCTGATTTAATACAAAATCCTACAGAACAGATTATGTTAAAACCAGACGGATTATTTGATGATGAGGGGATTAAAGGCGGCAGTGCGATAGAGATCAATCAGCAGACACATTTTATATACTCAGCAAAAAGTAAAGATGCTGTTATTGAAGCACCTTTCACGCAACTGCATGCAGTGAAAAATCATACAGGTGAAATCGAAAAATATGAACAACCTATCAATTTTGAAGTGCCTGAAGGCTATATTCAAAATGTACAAGACCCAAAAGTGTTTGAAAAAGATGGAACACGTTTTGCATTGTTAAGTGCACAAACAGAAAAAGGACAAGGAAGATTATTAGCTTATCATGCTGACGATCTCAACCAATGGCAATTGATTGCACCCGTCCATACAAACCTTTCTCACTTTGGTGATTTTTGGCATGCATCTGATTATTTCACTATGAACGGTTATGACATTTTAACTTTTACAGCTGAAAATACGGAACACGCATTTAAAGCAGGTTACTTAATGGGGCATTTACATTTCCATAACTTTAAGATGAATCATGGCGATTTCAAATTGTGGGATGACGGCTTTGGTTTTGTCTTCCCTCAAACGTTCGAAGATGCTGAAGGTTCGCGTGTCTTAATTGGTTTATTAAAAACAGAAGGCGAATATGAACATTTGCCTGAAATTGCACAAGTTCCTTGTCTTTCTATTCCAAGACAACTTGCTATGCACAACGGAAAGATATATCAAACACCACACTCCAGCTTAAAACAATTAAGATATAACGAAGAAACAGCATTAGGTTATGCCAATAAATTTGCGAAACAGCTCCACCCTTATGAAGGCGACAACTTTGAACTGCAGATTGAAATTTTGGAAAATGATGCGACTGAAATCTATTTTGAAGTAAAAGTCTCAAAATGGAATTCGACAAAAGTGACGTATAACACACATTCACGTTTAGTGACATTAGATTGCAGTGAAAGTGGGGAAGTACCGCTTGCAAATGTTGAAACGAAATGTTCAGTACAATTGAGTCGAGATTTAGAGCATTTACAAATTTTTGTAGACCAGTCTAGTATTGAAGTTTTCTGTAATCATGGTGAGCGTGTTATGTCTTCACGCATTTTCCCTCCAGAGAATAGTAAAGGAATACGTGTAGGTACAGAATCAGGTCAAGCATATTTAAAATTCACGAAATATGATTTGCATGGTATATATGAAGTAGAAGATAACTCGGAGCAATAAATTATAAGTGGAAATATAAAAAGAATAAGTAGAAAAGAAGGGCTGAAATCAATTGCGATTTCAGCCCTGTTTGATTAGATTTTCTTTAAATTTCTTACTGAGATATAACAGTGTTCACCATTTTTAAAGTAGACCTCACGTTCTTTAGATATTACTTCTTCGATGTTATTGCGATTAATGACGTAACTATTGTGACAACGGAAGAAGCGGTCATCTAATTGGCTTAAATCTTTTAAGTTGCCATAAAATTCGATTTGACGATTGTCTAAATGCGCAATTAAGCGATGTGATTTTGCCGAGGATTCAAAGAACATGACATCATCGTAATTAACATAGACTGAGTTACTACCACGTTTTAACTCAATTGTTTCGAGACTAGATTCTTTTGAAAGCAACTGTAGTCTCGTCAATGCAGTTTCGATACAATCAATAATTCGAGATTTCATTTCTGAAGGGTCATCTTTAAAAATAAAGTCCATGGCTGCTACTTTATAAACGAAAGTAAGATAAGTGAGTTCACTGTGGCTAGTAATAAAGATAATACTGCCGACAGAATCATAGTTTCTAAGTTCGCTGCCAAGCTTAATACCGTTAATATCAGAATCTAACTGAATATCTAAGAAGTAACAACAAATCTCATTTGTAGCTTTAGCGAATTCTAATACCTCATAAGGATCACCCGTTGAGAGCGCCACTTCTAAAGGTTTTTCTTCAATCATAATATAATTTTCAATGATGGATTCAATGTGTTCACGCTGTTGTACATCATCTTCGCATATAATAATCTTCACGTTTATTTCACATCCTCGTGCTCTGTATTCATGATTTCAAGTTTTTGTATAAAGTAATGGTTTTCAATCACAGTATCTAATAAGACATTATCCGTTTGATCAATAATTTCTCTTAAAGTTGATAGCCCTAAACCTCGATTTGGACCTTTAGTAGAGAAGTTCTCTTTAAATAGTTCATGAACTTTAGGGATATCTTTAGCACACTTATTCATCACAATAATCATCACGGCATCCTTATTTTTCATAAAGCCGATTTGAATTAAAGGATCATCGATTTCAGTGGAAGCTTCAATTGCATTATCCAAAATAATCCCCATTACTCTCGATAAGTCAATCATGTCTAATGAAATATGATGTATCTCATCAGGTACTTCAACACTTACTCTGATATTATTTTCTTGTGCTTGAATAATTTTAGTCGTCAACAAACCTTTTAACTCTCGAATTTGTAAACGTTCAAGTCCATTGATTTTAAAAGAATTCGTCTGCATATTATCTTTAAGTGGAACAATATGTTCCTCAAAATAAGCTCTTAAACCAGGCATATCGTCATCACGAATAAACTCAGACATGGAAAGTAATATATTCACATAATCATGTCTGAACTTGCGCATGTCGTTATTAATCTTTTCAATACGTAAGGTGTATTTATAATAATTCTCTATTTCTTCAACTTGTCTCTTATACTTCATTTCTCGTAATACCGTGAAGCTGATTACTAACACTAAAACAACTACGGCAAGAATGAATGAAATGTATAATATGACCATCAACTGTAAGTTTTTAAAAGTACTAATATTTTTTGGCATAAATGTAAACAAGGAAATGAAGATACTAGCTAAAAAAATAGAGACAACTGACAAATAAAGCTTATTGGTTGATAAATAAGACTTCTTTAATTTTTGTATTATAAAACGGACCAAGTAAGCTAATATAAGTGATGTAACAGTAAATAAAAATAAGTATACTGCATAAACAATAATAATATTAGTTTTTTCTTGATCAAGTATTAAGAATGAAGAGATGGCAGAAAGGTTCCCTAAATAAATAATGAGAACACTTCCTACCATTGTTAAAATAGAATATAATTTTGTTTTTCGATAAAGATATATAGTGTCAATAAGAATGATAATGAACAACGTAAATCTGTTTAAAACAATATAAATTAGACCGCTAATAATAGTAATAAAGCCAATTGTCATCTTTTCTTTTGGTGTATATTTAAAGTTTAGTATGACTTTAGAGATAATAAATAACATTAATCCTTGATAGGACGATATTAAAATGCCGCTTAATAATTCCATGTTTAAACACACTCTCTATAACGATGAAATTTGAAGTTCTTATTTGTCTTCTTCTAATAATTCTTTCGGTACAGTTGGTTCATCTAAAAACCCTAGGCATGGGTTATACTTAGCTAAGTTTCCAATTTTCTCAAAGATAAAAGCGAATAATTTAAAGATACCATTTAATAAGTCCATTACAATACATCCTTTCTGTTTTTAGGGAAAAATATTGGCAATTGTGAACCGCCTTGTAATGTGATACCTAGCAAAATCATTTGTTGGTAAGCATTAGGAACAAGGAATGAAATTGCAAACATTAATGTTGCAAGAATGATTGCCGTGATTTTCTTTTTCTTAATCAGTCGTGTGGGAATTGGTTGCTTAACTGTAGCAGCAGGTGCATAAATACAAAGTAAAATGACTGCGATTGCTGCAAGAGTAATCATAATGTTGATTGGTACATGATACGTTGCTAAGAGCCATGGCAACATTACGAATAAAACAATACTTTCTATATAGCATGCAAGTGTTGATTTGGCATGCGCACCGTGTGCAAAGTGTCGGATAATAAAATAGCTTAAATGAACAGTTAGTGTGTATAAGAAAACATGGAATAGAAGAGCAAGTCCATAAACGACAATCGTTTTGAAAAGGTTATTGAAAAAGACTTCTAGGCCAAGCTTTATTTTTAAATAAGCGATACGGTCTAGATTGTTTCTTTTTTGAAGGGCTTGAGCCCAACGATCAACCTGCCTATAAAAAGCCTTTTGCATAGCCTCACTCTCCTCACTGACATTATACAACTAAAAAGGATATTTTATTGATTCATTGCCTAACTGTTCGTTTTTTATTCCAAACTGTAGAAAATCTACTATTATCGTCATTTTAACATATATTTATAGACAGTTATGATTGAAATATCATAAGTTAGGGATTATTTAACATTAAATTTAGAAATGATGTTTTAATGAAGATGTATCACAGAGATGTGATAAGAATTCAGGTAACACATTACATAAACATATCGTGTTTGAAGTCAATGTGGTTACCTTACTTCATCTTAATATTTCAAAGAAATTGGTTTATGGCATCGTTAATATTCTTCGTAGGTCTAACATGCCTTAGACTAACTGATCATCCTATATTGAAAAGAAAGGGGGCAATACACATGGCAGGCGATATCGTAGGCACTATCGGTGAATTCGTGAAATTAATCATCGAAACAGTTCAAAAATTCACTCAAAAATAATTCCTTATTTATTGTCCTTTGAGTATAAGCACTAAATTGTTTAATCCTTATAGCAGGAATTGGTGTTTGTCCTTGCATTGATTCCTGCATCTCTCATATATGTATATCGGAAATGAAGCGTTCGGTATGCATATCATTGTAGTTAAATTATCGTTAGTAACATTAAATTTATCAAATATCGGTAAATTCACTAAATTTTTTTCATAATTAATAACATCCCCAAAAATAGATAGAAAAATAACTGTAAACATTCCCTTAATAATAAGTAAAACCCATGAGTTCCTCCCAAACTCATGGGTTATTTTTATTGATCATATTTATAAAGATGAGGACGTCTATTATCAAAGACAGGAATATTTTGTCGTTGCTGTTTAACTTCATCAAGATTAATATCTACAGTTAAGACTTCTTCTTCAGTTCCTGCTTCGGCTAAGATTTCTCCATTCGGATTAATCACAAGAGAATGACCCGCGTATTCTGTGCCACCATCTTTTTCAAAACCGCAAGTATTACAAGCGATAACGAAGATATCATTTTCAATCGCTCGGCTTTGGAGCAAAGTACGCCAATGACTTAAACGTGCCATTGGCCATTCAGCTACATAGAATAAAATATCTGCACCTTCAATAGAAGGGTGTCGTGCAATTTCAGGGAATCGTAAGTCATAGCAAATGATTTGTGACGCACGCACTTGTTCATTGAGGTTAAAGACATAAGGAACAGTTTCACCGCCAGTTAAGTATAAATGCTCATCTAACATAGGAACGAGATGTACTTTATCATATTGATAAATCAATTCGCCTTGTGCGTTAACTGTGAATGCAGTATTAAAAGTATTGCCTTTTTTCTTATTAGAAACTGATCCAGCAACAATTGTAACGTTATAAGCACGGCTTAGCTTTTGAATGAATGATAGACTCTCTTTTAAATCATCATCTGATAAAGTAGATAATTGTTCTAGTGCGTAACTGTTATTCCACATTTCAGGTAAAACAGCGACGTCTGTATCAGATTCAAGGTGTTTTGAAAATAGTGATTCAATCTTTTCTTGGTTGGCCTTCGCGTTCCCATGCGCAAGATTGAATTGAAATAGTTGAACTTTCATTGATAATCCTCTCCATTCTTTTATTAATATTACTGTACTAAAGTACGTTATGAATTTCCAATATTGATAATAATCTGATATTTAAGTGCTTTATTTGGATTATTACAAATTATTAAGTATATTAACACTTCTTTTCATTCTAATATACATATAGAATTTAAAGATAAGTTCTTATATACTTAAGT
>NZ_PPRU01000064.1 GCF_002902285.1 Staphylococcus simulans
GTAATTATCTATTTAAAATGAGTATTTTGTATCTTTAAATTCATAATATAACTCTTCTAATAATTCTATACCTCTTAATAGAGTTCTACTATTTGTTGCCCAAAAATGACTTCCATTATTATGTGTGGGCAATCTTTCGTTCATTGATTTAAACGACTCAGATATGGAACTATGTAATTTTAAAAAAATTATCTTCAATTCATAATTCTCAACATCTTCATACAAATTACTATACTTCTTTTCCACTGTAATATCATTAACTTCTTCTAAAATGTTAGCTATAGTATTTTCGATTTCAATAGACATATTATCCCACCTTCTTCATAATTCTCATCACTTATGATAAGCTTCAGCGTATCGTTTTATACTGGGGTTTTTATAATAATAATGGTCCTTACATTTTCAAAGACTAAATTCACGTGTAGACATATTGAATGCGTCTTATTAGGGTCTAATCTAATCAAACAAAAATTTAAGAGAGAAATCATATCTACAGGTTTTTTAACCAGAAGATTATTTTGATCTATTTCAAAAATTTTCAAACCGTTCTTAAAAGTGTATTTTTATAAACGTATGATAAAAGAGAAATTTTAGTCGCTTACTTCGTTTCAAGATATTACTGATACAATAAGGTTAAAAAATCGGTACATTTAACAGAACAAGTGTAGGTATTATAATAAACGTTTTTGATTTTGATGAAAAATAAGCTGTTCAATTTTTGATTGAACAGCTTTACCTAGTTATCCTTACTTTTATTCTTTTACCCTCAAAAGGCGGAGAGCATTCAGTATTACAATAATAGCAGCTCCTGTATCACTTAATACGGCCATTCATAGTGTAAGTATTCCCAAGAATATCAGAACAAATGCCGCCAACTTTATTGTGATGGAAAACCAGGTGCGGTTGGGAAAATCCCCTTCCTGCGATTACCGTTCACAAACGCCCAAAAAGAGCAACTGGCCCTTTTAGCTCTGGGACTGTCTTGGCATAGAGAAGGTAAAACCTTTCCCACTTAAAAGAACGGAAAAAGACGCTCTGTCCTGGCATTATCTTTGGCTCGACGCTTGCCCCCATACGGATATTAATCGTTTCGAAACTTTTAATACAGTCAATTTAACTTTTGAATGTAAACTGGCTGCCTTAAGTCACTGTTTATGATTTTATGCTTCCCATGCTCTTTAATTGCTTATTTGACCGCCCGTATGATAAAAACGGTATGCAAGGCATTGTTTTTACTCATAACATCTTTATTAGATTGCTCTGTTTTTTAGTGTCCAATGTTATGGGAACATTGTAGAATCCACACTTCAAAGTTCATTCATGTCAATCGATTCGTTCATTATTTAGATCTTAATAATCGAAGTCCATTTAGTATAACAACTAAAGTACTTCCTTCATGAACAATTACACTGATTGTAATATCAGTTAATCCTAACAAACTAACGACAACTAAAAAGGCAACAACTGCCATTGAAAAAATAATATTTTGCCTAATAACACGACCCATATTTGAGGAAATTTTATGAGACTGTACTAATTTAGATAAATTGTTCTGCATTAAAACCAAATCAGATACTTCTACTGCCACATCAGTACCGCCCCCCATAGCTATACCAACATCAGCATTAACAAGGGCCGGTGCATCGTTCACACCATCTCCAACCATGGCAGTAACTCCAAATTTTTCTTTTTGTTCTTCTATAATTCTGGATTTATCTTCAGGCATTACATTAGCGATAACTTCGTCTATTCCCAATTGTTCGCCTACAGCTTTTCCCGTCATTTCCGAATCACCAGTAATTAAAGTCGTGTGGATACCAAGTTTCTTAAAGTAATTAATTGTTTCTTTAGCATGCTCATTCGGAATATCCATTAGAGCTATAATCCCAATAACTTCTTCATTTTCTGCTACGTATACAACCGTCTTTCCTTCTGATGCCCAATCATGATTGAACTGGGTATACTCTTCAGAAGCACTTTCAAAAGAAGTAGGCTTACCAATACGATAATTTTTTCCATTATAATCTCCTGTCAGACCTTTTCCAATTTGATTAGTAACTTCGATGTCTATTTTATTTTTAACTTCAAATTTTTCTAAAATAGCATTAGCGAGTGGGTGATTGGATTCCTTTTCAAGGGCGACTATAATATCAATAATATTTTCTTCGTTCACAGAATGAGTGAAATAGTAATTTGTTACTTTAGGTTCTCCGTTCGTAAGGGTTCCTGTTTTATCGAAGGCAATTGCATCTATATCCGCTAATTGTGATAGGTAAGTACTTCCTTTTGAAAGCACGCCTTTTTTAGCTAGGTTAGATGTTGTAGACAATGTTACAGATACAGTAGCTGCTGCCAAAGCACACGGTGAAGCTGCGACTAAAAGCACTAATCCCCTGTAAACACTTTGCGACCATGTCCAATCAAATAGAAAAGGAGCAAGTAACATTACTAATGGTATTGCGATTAAAACTATATTAACATATTTAGGCTCGAATTTTTGAATGATACTGGCAGCTTTTGTTTGATTATCTTGGTTTTGACTAACTAATTGTAAAATTTTAGAGAATACAGTATCCTTGTTTTCCTTAGTGACTTCCATAGTAAAAGTACCTGTTCCATTAATCGTACTTCCAAAAACTTCGTCACCCTTAGACTTCTCTTTCGGTATACTTTCTCCATTAATAGAAGATTCATCAATTGAGGTAGTACCGGATAAAATAATCCCATCAATTGGAACTTGATCACCGTTCAGCACTTGGAGTTGATCTCCAACTTTTAATTCACTGACATCAACAATTTTTGTGTTTCCATCAGGTAGGATTAATTTAGCTGTCGTTGGGTTCATTTCGAGTAGCTTAGTAATTTCTCTTTTACTTTTTCCTTCAGCGTAATCTTCAAGAAAATGAGCGCCGGAAAAAATAAGTATCAAAAGGGTTCCTTCCCAAAAACTCCCTATCAGAGAAGCCCCGATTGCAGCTAATCCCATTAGAATATGAGAATTAGGAGTGAATTTTCCCTTTAATTTAGTATTTTCAACTGTCTCTCCAATTCCTTCGAGAATAATTACATGGTAGCCGGCTGTGATTGTGGCAATTGAAAATAAGATGTTTTGTATTAATAAATTTGCATCACTTAAAAAAAGCCCAATTATAGCCAACACTAAGCCAATAAAATATGAAATAATTGGCATTTTTCCGTGATCATGATCATGACTATGATCGTGGCTATGACTTTCGTGTGCTTGTTGCTCTTGAATATTTTTCATTTCTATCACCTTTCTAAATAAATATGATATATCGGGTTCCAATATATTCGCAGTAAGCTTTACTAAACCAGGACGTTAATTGACCACATCCAAACTTTTTGTATCCAATAATACATCCTATGAATTTATCAACCGTATTCACTAACCCTCTCTGCTACACCCATCTCACTTTCCTTCGAGATATCATACAACGCTTTCCATTCTGTTTTTTTGTTTTCCATATCCATTGCAAAACCCCCTTTTCATATGCCTATAATATTTTTATATGATCATATAACAATATTAATGACGTGAATTATTATTAACACTCATTACTGGTTTACGGAATACTAGTGATGACAGGCGTGATCGATCGCCTGTTTTAGCATATTCATAGTATGTTCATCATCATGGGAATAAAACAATGTTGTGCCTTCCCTTCGGAATTTTACTAACCGTAAATTTTTCAAGAACCGCAATTGATGGGAAACTGTTGATTGTCTAAGATGTAGCGTTTCAGCAATACCGTTTACCGAATACTCCTTATAAAAGAGCAAATGGAGAATCCGGATTCTCGTAGGATCACCTAACGCTTTAAATGTTTGCGATACGACAAATAATGTTTCATCATCTAAGTCCTTATTATTTACTTCCTCTAATTCCTTTTTTTCTTCCATTATCCTTCCCTCACTTTAGGTTTCAATTCAAAACCTTATATATAATAATCACTATTTATCTACATATATTAATATATGTTCATATATATGATATAACCATCTGAATAAAGAGTCAAATAATATTTAATATGAATTCATATATTTTGTTTTGATTTTTTAGAGTAAAATAAACAAAGCCTTTTTAAGAATAGTGGGATGAGTGCAGTATGGATGATCGGGCGTTAGCTTCCGCACTTGGAATTGGTGTTGGCGGTGGACTCGCTTGGATAATGGAAGGTTTTCAAAGTGGTCATGGCTTTATTTATTCATTATGTGCAGGCCTTATAATTGGCTTATTATTTTTTGAAATGATTCCGGAAAGTATTGAATTAGGCGGGTGGGTAATTTTACTCGGTGGAATAGCAATAGGCTTAGTATTATTCCAATCCATTCATCTATTAATGGATAAAATTACAATTATCACTAATAGTCATCAAAAAGATATTTTCGTTCGATCGGGGGTACTTTTAATTATCAGTATAGCAATTCATAATTTCCCTGTTGGCAATATTCCTTTATTTGTGTAATTTGACCATTAATACTAAATTTATCAATGTCTTGAGAAATTGTTGAAACTCTAACATAACATCCTACAGATTTTCTTTTCATTTCTTTCATATTTTTCATCCTTTCATTAATTAAGCAATCGATGATTGCGTAGCTTGGTTTACAATGTTTAGCGGTTCATTTTTGAAATAGATTCCCACAAGGCTTTTGTTTTTAGAAATATGAATTTCATCAATATATCGGTATAACATGCTTAACGTGAAGTGTTGTTGAATTACATTTTCAAAAGACCTTTGAATTTGTTGCTCATTTATTGATAGTGTTGGTTTTGATTGTTGAAGTAACGATTGAGATTGTTTTCTGAACGTTTCTGCATCGATGGCTCCTTTAGCTAATTTATCTATCAATTGTTCTTGTGTAAGTGTGCTCCTAGTTTCTAGGGCCTTTTGTTTTTTGATCCGTTTTTGAATTACATCATTGGTTTAAAGATAAATTGAAGGATGAAACAAATAATACTGGTATTCGTATGTTTAAGCGCTATGCGGCTATCACTACTTCGGCCAAGATTCTTAGTCATGTTTTATCTACAGATATTGATATCGCTAAAATAAGAGACTACTTTATTGATTATCATGCTCATACAGTCTCTGAACGATCACTGGCTGATAAAGCGATTGAAGTCATTACGCAATTTGTAGCACAAAACCGTGGTAAGTTTTCTGATGATACAGCATTAAAGAATATGATTGAGAACTATGGACTAATTGCCTTAAAAGATGATTATATCGAAGTTAAAATCATTGCATCTGTATTTAAGAATATGTTGATAGAGCATCATTTCCAAGATGTCAACAATGTCGTGAATGCACTAAGAGATAAAGGATTTATCGAATCTGACCGTGATCGAATCACGACAAAAAGAACAGTCAAAGATGACTATGGCAAAAAACAATCACTTGTCTTTTACCATTTAAAGCTAGATTCAAAATATGCGTCTATTTTTGGTCTAACTAAAGATGCTGAACCTATTAAAGCTGAAATTAACTTGGATAACAAAAAGATGCTTGAATCATGGAAAAAACAGAATGATGATTTAATTGATTTTTAATAACTTAAATGTGAAATCGTATAGGAGTGAATAAAATGGATGAGTTAATTGAAGTATTAGCTGACTTAGTCGTTGAAGAGCTACAGAACGATAATTAATCATTGCGGTCCAACGTGTTAAAAGCACGTTGGATCTTTCATTCTAATTTACTCACAAATATATATTATCTTTTTGGAGGTGTATAACATGGTAGAAGCCATTGGTTATGTACGTCAAAGTACACTCAAACAACAAAGCTTAGCTACTCAGCAATCTCTGATTTTAAATACTGCTAAGCAATATGGATGGTCTAATGTGGCGTTTTATGATGATAAGAAAACAGGTCGACATACAAAACGTTCAGGTTATCAAAAAATGGTAGAAATAATTACGTCTGGAAAATGTAAAGTATTGTGTTGCTATCGCTTGAACCGACTACATCGTAATTTGAAAAATGCCATACAATTCTTTGAAATTTGTAAAAAGCATCACATCACAATCATCAGTGTTAACGATGGATATTTTGATTTGTCTAAAGAGTTTGATTGCTTTCGTTTGAACATACTTATGAGTCTAGCGGAAATGGAATCAAACAATATCAGCGAACAAACAAAAAATGGGATTAGAGAAAAAGCCAAACAAGGTAAGCTAATCACAACTCATGCTCCGTTTGGCTATCGTTATAGAAAAGGTTGTTTTGTTGTACAAGAAGAAGAAGCGTATACAGTTAAATCGGTTTATCGCTGGTACTTACAAGGTCTAGGCTACAAAAAGATTTCCCAACATTTGGATAGTAATCCTAACCTTATTCCTCGTAAGCCCTATCAAGTTAGAAATATTCTCTTGAACCCTAACTATTGCGGTCGTGTCATCAATAAATATGGCACGTTTAATGATATCGTTCCACCTATTATTGATATTGATACATTTGAAGAAGCACAAGAGCGTCGTATTCATAAACAACTCAATCGATCCAATTCTAGAAATAAGCTAAAGCGACGAATCAAATGTCCTTACTGTCAATCAACATTAACAAACTTAACGATAAAAAAAGAGAACTATTCTCTACGTTACTATGTTTGTCCTAAAAATATGAATGACGCTTATCGTACATGCCCATTTAAAAGTATCAATGCACCAGAACTTGAAAGTGAAGTGCTCGACACTTGTAAAAAGTATTTTGAAGAACAATCGTTTCATAAACGATTGAATAACACAATACTCAAAGTCCTAAAACAGCAACAAATGAAGCATAAAGAAACCCATCTAACACAAGAACAACTTATCGAAAAGCTAGCTCAAAATCGTATTGATGTAAAAACGTTCAAACGTTTATCTGCTAGTTGTAAAAGTGAAGAGAATTACTCTACTTATTCAACCTACCAAATCGATGACAAATTAAAATATGTCATAAAAAATAAAATAACTTTACAGGATATAGCACCTTTTATCGATTGCATCAAAATAACTCAAACTAAACAATTACAAGGAATCTACTTTAAAAACAGTCCACTCAATATCGTTGAACAATCACATTTAATAACTCCTGAAAGGAATGAAGTAATATGAAACAACTCAAAAAGAAACGTATTGGATTATATGCACGTGTATCGACTGAAATGCAAACGGATGGTTACAGTATTCAAGGTCAATTGAATCAACTTACAGAGTATTGTCAATTTCAAGGCTATGAAGTCGTCAATGAATACACCGATCGTGGTATATCAGGTAAAACAATGCAACGTCCAGAATTACAACGTATGTTAAAAGATGCCAACGAAGGTAAATTAGATTGTATTATGGTCTACAAAACAAATCGTTTAGCTAGAAATACCTCAGATTTGTTAAATATTGTCGAGGAATTGTATAAGATTAATGTCGAATTTTTTAGTCTAACTGAAAAAATAGAAATTGCCAGTTCAACAGGTAAATTGATGCTCCAAATTTTAGCCAGCTTCGCAGAATTTGAACGTAATACGATTGTAGAGAATGTCTACAATGGCCAAAGACAACGTGCTATTGAAGGTTATTATCAAGGTAATTTACCTCTAGGCTACGATAAAGTACCTGACAGTAAAAAAGAGCTCATGATCAATCAACATGAAGCGAATATTGTTAAATATATTTTTGATTCATACGCTAAAGGTCATGGTTATCGTAAGATTGCGAACGCATTGAATCATAAAGGTTATGTGACTAAGAAAGGGAAACCTTTTAGTATTTCGTCCATTACCTACATCATCTCAAACCCTTTTTACATTGGAAAGATACAGTTTGCGAAGTATAGACACTGGAGCGATAAAAGACGAAAAGGACTCAATGAGGAACCGATTATCGCTGATGGTAAACATGCGCCTATTATTGATAGAAACCTATGGGATAAAGTACAGTTTAAACGTCAAGAGAGTCGCAAGAAACCACAAGTTCACGGCAAAGGAACAAACCTACTGACTGGGATTGTAAAATGTCCGAAATGTGGTGCAGCAATGGCGGCAAGTAATACAACTAATACATTAAAAGATGGCACTAAGAAAAGAATCAGATATTACTCATGTAGCAATTTTAGAAATAAAGGTTCAAAAGTTTGTTCTGCCAATAGCGTTAGAGCAGATGTACTAGAAAAATATGTTATGGATCAGATATTGGAAATTATCAAAAGCAAAAAGGTATTGAAGCAATTGGTTGAAAAGGTAAATGAAAAAAGTCAAATAGACGTCTCTTCTTTGAACCATGATATTGCCTATAAACAGTCACAATGTGAAGAAATAAAAGCAAAAATGCATACATTAACGAAAACTATTGAAGACTCACCTGACTTAGATAGCGTATTAAAACCAACAATACTTAGCTACCAAGATGAATTGAATCAAATAAATAATCAAATCTATCAACTAGAACAAGATAAACAAGCAGAAGCTCCACATTATGATGCTGATATGATTGCGAATGTACTACAAGCAATATTCAAAGATATAGACAAATTAGAGAAATCTCAGTTGAAATCACTATATCTAACAATCATCGATCGCATTGACATAAGAAAAGATGAGCATCATAAGAAGCAATTTTATGTTACGCTCAAGTTAAATAATGATATAATCAAACAACTATTTAATAACCATCCACTCGACGAAGTGCTCCCTAGCACTTCGTCTTTATTTTTGCCACAAACTTTATATATAACTATTGAATAAACAATAACTACACTGCTATTCTTTCACTTATTTTATCTAACCATTTTTAGAATTCTCTTTATCAATTTCAATAACACTTATCTAATGAAACAGTCATTGCCGTCATTTTTTTCATGACTACACAATGCTTATATTGAAATTGCTAAAGAACATCCCACAATGATTTTTTACCGGGAAAGGAATGGGATTTGCAGATTCGAAGAAGCAGAAGGATTGTGCAAGCACAATCCCAAAATCCCGTTATTTTTTATAAATAAATAATATATATAAGGAAGCAGAGAGACCTACACATATCATCAATACTTATAAATAATGAGTTGATTGTTTGTCAAAATGAGTGGGATTCCGGGATTTCCTTGTTACACCAACGTTTATCACGGGTTTTTATATGGAATTTTCTCTTATTCCCACCGGGATTCGTAATAAATGATAAATCAAATATATATTATCCCAATGATGTATATCAACTACATCACTATCACACTATCTAGGAGGCAATGATATGAAAACAACCACTCAAGAACTCAAACAATATATAACTCGTCTATTCCAACTATCTAACAACGAAACATGGGAATGTGAAGCATTGGAGGAAGCAGCAGAAAATATTCTACCGGAACGTTTTATTAATAATTCTCTACTTGCGCATCTTACACTTGAAACTTATACCTACTATAACGATGAACTACATGAGCTAAGTATCTATCCATTTCTTATGTACGCCAATAACCAACTTATCAGCATTGGTTATCTGGATCATTTTGATATGGACTTTCTGTACCTTACAGATACTAAAAATACGATTATCGATGAACGTCATTTACTAAAAGAAGGAGGGAATGACCATGAATAATTGGATCAAAGTGGCACAAATATCTGTTACGATTATTAGCCAAGCAATTATCATTATGAAAGAAATTCAAGACGAGGTAAAATAACATGAAAATCAATCGATACATCACAAGAGGCATTAGTGAACACCTATCTCTAGACCTTCAAATCTTACTTTGGAATATGGTAAAAGAAAGAGATAATCAAAGTCATACAGATTACCTACACATTTTTAGACTGCAAGAAGATGAAAATATACTCTCAATCACACATGAACAAGAACAACCCGCATACAAATTGGAATATCACTATACAAACTATGTAAAAAATCAAAACGCATTACCTAAGAAAGTCTACGTCATTCGTGAAGATGACGTAGACACTTTTTATTATGTGATGCTTTTGCCCGAAGAATACTAAAGGAAGTGACCTGTATGAATACGATTAAAAGTACGATAAACACAGAAGCCATATTTAGCAGTGATAAAAAACACCGATACTTACTCAAGAAAACATGGGATGAAAAGAAACCCGCATGTACAGTGATAACGATGTATCCTCATTTAGATGGTGTATTATCACTCGATCTCACAACTGTTCTTATCCTCAATCAATTAGCTAATGCTGAACAATATGGTTCTGTATATCTAGTAAATTTATTCTCTAATATTAAAACCCCAGAGAATCTTAAACATATTAAAGAACCTTATGATAAACACACAGACATTCATTTAATGAAAGCAATAAGTGAAAGTGAAACAGTGATTTTAGCCTATGGCGCTTATGCGAAGCGACCAGTTGTTGTCGAACGTGTCGAACAAGTAATGGAAATGTTGAAACCTCATAAGAAGAAAGTTAAAAAACTCATAAATCCAGCAACAAATGAAATCATGCATCCACTTAACCCTAAAGCACGTCAAAAATGGACACTAAAATAAAGGAGGATTATCTATGAACCATGACATGACACAATCAGATTGGCGAACGGTTTCTAATTGTTTAGCATCACAAAATTATATATCGATCGTAAAAGGACTAGTATATCATTTTACAGCGATTGAAGATGAAGAAATACTCCATAAAATATATGAAGATTTTATGAATGATGACTCTATTACAACGGTACTTAACAATGATTTACAGACAATTATTAACCATTACCTATCAAAATGAAAACTATATTCTAATAAAACTAAAGCATCCTTCACTTTTACGATGAGGGATGCTCTATTATTTATTTTTTTATTGTTATTATTGATGCATTTATTCTTAATACAAAAAATGTGAGAATTTTATAAGTTTCATAGTAAGAGTAATAAATCAAGAATAACAAGAAAATGAGAATTAGTATGTGATGAATTGTTAAAATAAAGTGTTCACAGTGAATGATGACTTATTCGTTATTTATATTTATAATGGACATATATAAGAAAATCTTGGGAGTGGAATTATGAAACTAAGAGCATTAGAGTATAGTGATTTACTTTTTGTTCATGAATTAAATAATGAATATTCTATTATGTCTTATTGGTTTGAAGAACCGTATGAATCCTTAACGGAACTTCAATATTTATTTGATAAGCATTTATTAGATGAATCGGAAAGACGTTTTATTGTTGAAGATGAAAATCAAGTCATAGGTATTGTTGAATTAGTAGAAATTAATTACATCCATCGTAATTGTGAAATACAAATAATTATTAAACCTGAGTTCAGTGGTAAAGGTTATGCAAAATTCGCATTCGAAAAAGCGATAATTTATGCATTCGATATTTTAAATATGCACAAGATCTATCTATATGTGGATGCAGATAACAAAAAAGCTATTCATATATACGAGTCACAAGGATTTAAAACAGAAGGATTACTCAAAGAACAATTCTACACTAAAGGTAAATATAAAGATGCCTATTTTATGTCATTATTGAAATCTGAATATATTTTATAGCATAAAAAACAACTCATATATTCACTTAGGTAGGTTCAAACCTGAATTACTTCTAATAAAATTAAAACGGACTTCTCGCGAATGTCTGTAAGAGGAATAAATTCTTGATAAAATCTACGAGGATTTTATGAATGATGACGCTGTAACAACGGTACTTAATAACGATTTGCAAACAATTATTAATGACTATCTATCAGAATGAAGCTTATATTAATTTCAACAAAAATAGAGCATCCTTCACTTTGCGGTAAGGGATGCTCTCAATTTATTTTTGTCTATTTTCAATTAACATAATAGGCCGTTATAAGAATTACACAAACATCTTTTGTAGTAACCCTTGTTTTCGTTGTTTTAATGATTCTATTTTACTCGTTTGTAGTTCAATTAAATTATCTATTTTATTAAAAAAGCTTCCTATTTTTTCTTGTTCTTCTAATACTGGTACACTAACAGTACTTTGAAGCCATTCTTTTTCATGAAGAGCTTTTTGGGCACTACCAATAGGTAAATTTTTAAAGATTACATTTTTATAATAATCTTCTGATTCAAAAAGATAAGTCATAAACAGCTTATTATATTTTGAATCCATACTAAGTAATGGCATATTTTCAGTTACTATATAATGATTAAGAAATTCGGGTACAAAGCCTATACCACCTAAAAATACCCCCTGTCTTATAAATGTCAATGTATTAGGATGATTATTCAAATCGATAACATATTGCCTTTTTCTTCCAATTTCTTTACCTAAAGTTATATCTCTATGTGATATTATTCCTCTATTAGAAATAGAAATTCTTTTGTACTCCTGTTCATCTTTCAGATAGATAGTATTTTGATATTTTGTAAAAATATCATTTAATTCAGTTAACTTCCATTCGGGATAATTCTCTCCTTTATCGTCCTTAAATCGTATTTCTTGTGAATATAGCTGTTGTATATATCCTTTCTTTTGTTGCTCTAATAATTCTAACTTCTTCTCTTCCAATTCGATTTGTTTGTCGAGTTTGCTGAAGAAATCACCTATTTTTCTTTGTTCAGTTATATTTGGAATATATAGTTTTGTTTTTTTAATAGATTTTATTGACAAATTTTTAATTGTAGTACCAGTAAGTTCACTTCTAAAATATCGTTGTAATGAATTAGTTTCTAGGAAATAGTATAGAAAAAGAGGATTAAGAAAATTAGCTTTAATATTAATATAAGCAGCGCTTTTTCCCAATATAATTTTTTCGCCTCTATACAAAGCGATATTTCCAATAGTACCGTTTATTGATAAGAGTATAGTTTCATTATAAGTTAAATTTCTTTTATGTTTTAATGCTTCTTTTGAATCGACCAATTTTGCATTTTCAAAATGAATTTTTCCATTTATTAAATTGTTTCCATTTATAAATGAGAAATCACCTGATTTACTATATATTGGGGTTGAGTGAATACCATCACTAATTTTGTAACAGTAATTATCTAAAGTATTACACTGCCATTCATCTTTAAACTCTGAGAATCTTAATTCTGGAGTATTCTGTTGATCAATCATATTTTAACACTCCTAGTTCTTTAAGATATTCATTAATTTCTGATTCAACTTCTGCAATGTCTTTATCAATATCTGATAATTGTTGTTGAACTTGGTCTAAGTCTATAGGTTCTTCTTCTTCAAATGTATCGACGTATCTTGGAATGTTTAAGTTATAGTCGTTGTCTTTGATTTCATCTAAAGAGGTTACATAGCTAAATTTATCAATCGTTTCTCGATTACGATATGTTTCGACAATTTTATCAACATCTTCATCTGTCAGTAGATTTTGGTTTTTACCTTTTTCGAATGATTGTGAAGCATCAATGAATAATACATTATCGTTGTCTTCTCGGCATTTTTTGAATACTAATATACTTGTTGGAATGCTTGTTCCAAAGAATAGGTTGGCTGGTAATCCAATCACTGCATCTAAATAATTCTTTTCTTCAATTAAATATTTACGAATTGTTCCTTCAGCTGCACCTCGGAATAACACACCATGTGGTAACACCACAGCCATTGTGCCATTATCATCTAAGTAATGAATCATATGTTGAATGAAAGCAAAATCTGCTTTTGATTTAGGCGCTAACTTACCATAACCGCTAAAGCGTTCATCATCTAAAAATGATGGATCGGCACTCCATTTCGCACTATAAGGCGGATTAGCTACTACCGCATCAAATTTTTCTCCTCTAAAAGCAGGGTTTTCTAACGTATCATCATTATCAATTTTAAAACGCGTATAGTTCACATCATGAAGCAACATATTCATGCGTGCTAAGTTGAATGTAGTATTGTTATATTCTTGACCGTAATAGAAGCGGACATCGGCTTCACGTCCAACACGTAATAACAATGAACCTGAACCACATGTTGGGTCATAAACATTTTTTAAATTAGGTTTATTCGTTGTCACAATCTTAGCTAAAATTTTAGACACTTGTTGAGGTGTATAGAATTCTCCCGCTTTTTTACCTGCGTTAGCCGCAAATTGACCAATTAAATATTCATAAGCGTCTCCTAACATATCGATTTCAATATCGCTATGCACAAAAGGAAGGGTCGCTAGATTAACCATAACTTTTGAGATGAGTTTTGTTCGTGCTGCATTGGTATTCCCTAAACGTGTTGAGTTTAAATCCATATCTGCAAATAAGTGATCAAAATCTTCTTCGCTGTCTTCACCACGTGTTGATTCTTCGATTTTATTAATCGCTTTATGCAAATCTTCGATTTCAAACGTTTGAGTTTCAATTTTCTGGATTAAGTGACTAAATAAATCTTGAGGTTCAATCACAAAACCAATTAAATTGATTAACTCTTGTTGTAACGCTTCGCGATATTCTTCATCTTCCCATGCTTCTGCATATGAAATGTTATCTTCTTTTAATAACTCAGCTACTTCTTCTTCTGTTTTTTCTGATAAGAAGCGATAAAAGATGAGTCCTAAAATATAATTTCTAAACTCGCTTGCATCCATGTTCCCACGTAAATCATTCGCAATACTCCATAATTTCTTTTGTAATTCGGCTTGTTGTTGTCTTTGTTTTTCCGTTGTTGACATCTAAATGTCCTCCTTAAATAAATATTCTGATAAAAATTGGTCCATTAAATAAGTTCGTTTCGCTTGTAAATACTTTAAGTGTCTACGTCGTTCATCAAGTTTTCCTATACGTTGTTGTTGTTCTAATGGAGGTAGCGTCATCTTAAGTTGTTTAAGTTGATTCAACGTTAATTTTTTAACTAATGAACCCCCTTGCTTAAATTGATTTAACTGACTCTTCGCTTGAGATGAGGCATTCATCCAATAGACAAAATAATTAGCATCGATATGTGCTGTATCAATCTCAATATGCGTATAATTATAAGGTAGAATACTGTCATGATGTTGTTGACTCACAATGACACACTCACTCGTCATCATATTAATCACGATATCACCCGTATGAATCATCTTGGCTTGATATTTTGTGCTTAATGTTACCTGCTTAGGTTGATGTGTTGTCGGTTGAAACACTCCACCATCGAACTCCATCATACGTTGATCGTAGATAGGTAAGGTTATGCCCTGAGAAGTTTCTACGGTCTCAAGTCGATTGATTAAAGAACCATTATGAAACGTAAATAATTGAGATATTTGACTCACCTTCTTTTTGTATTTTTTTATTACTACAAATTGTAGTATATAACAAAAAATCCTTGTAGTAAAGAAAAAATACAAGGATTTTTGTAAAATTTATTCGACCATACCATATTTTTCAACGGTATCTTCAATAAACTGTATAATTTGGTCGGTTTTTCGTTTACGTTTCATAAAAGGTTCTGAAATATTTTGACCGATAGATTTACGATCGATATTACCACTATATTCATACTCATTAACAGCTTCGTTAAGTAACATAGCAGAAAAGGCTTTTTGTTCTGCAAATGCATCAATTTCTTTGGTTTTTTCTTTGTCTTCAAATTCATAATAGGCTTCATTAATATCGGAATCTTCTTTTAGTGACGGCACAACTTTATCCAAGAAGCTACGAATCAGATCAGCTTTCAAACGTAATTGTTGATCATCGGCTTTATCTAATAACTTATGAATTTGATGACGTTTTTCATCACGTGCTTTTGCATCAGATAGATTAATTTGACCAATGAGATCCATAATATACTTCACATTAATCAAATCATTACGCATTAATTCAACTTGGAAATCAATATCATCTAAAACGGAAACAGCTTCTTCATTATCCACTTTTTTACCACGCATGACTTCTTCATAAATATTTAAGTATTTTCCTTTATAATCTTCATACGTTTGTTCTGCAATGCCCAGTTCGTTTTCTGTAAATTGAAATTCATCAAAGGTTTTTAACTTGATTAATGTATTTGATAAATCGCGGAACGAAATAACAAATTCTTTTTTTAAATCCTCAGCCTCTAGTTTATCAACATCTAAAGGTGTTGGTGCTAATTGAAAAACGTCTTGTAAGATATCTTTGAAATTTTCTAAATATTCTTCGTAAGATAAGCTTAACACTGTATCTGTGTTGTCAGTTTGTGAGAAAATTTCAATGGCTTCATCTGTTTGTTTTTTTAAATCACGATAACATACAATATTACCGTAAGGTTTACGTTCTTTTTCAACGCGATTCGTTCTTGAATAGGCTTGAATTAAATCATGGTGTTTCAGGTTTTTATCAACGTAAAGGGTATTCAGTTTCTTACTATCAAAACCAGTCAAAAACATATTAACGACGATAAGAATATCAATCTTGTCATCACGAACCACTTCTTTCATACGCTTAGATACATCAGAAAAGTAGCCTTCGAAATTATCTGTATTATAGTTCGTTTTAAATGTTTGATTATAATCATTCATAATACGGTCGAGAACTTCTCTTGAATGAACATGATTATCATCTTCTTGTGCGTCTTCATTGGCTTGATACGTAAAAATGGTTGCAACATTTAAATCATGAACACCTTCGGTTTTTAGTCTTTGGAATGTATCATAATATTTAATCGCCATTGGAATACTTTGAACCGCAAACATAGACGTGTAATTTCCGTTATCTGTTTTTTTGTGATAATTTGAAATCAAATGTCGACAAACGGCTTCAATACGTTCATCTGCCATCCAAATTTCCGACGTATTAATTTTTGATATATATTCTTCGTCTAAATCGTCATGTGAATTAAACGTTTGATTGTATTCAACTGAAAATCCAAGCACATTATGATCCCTAATAGCGTCTTTAATGAGATAGTGATGTAAACATTTGTCAAAAATGTCCGCTGTAGCACGTCCATCTTGACTCTTGTTTTCTTCAAAACGTGGTGTACCCGTGAATCCAAAGTATTGTGCATTTTCAAAATGTTGCTTAATTAAACGATGCATGTCTCCGAATTGCGTACGATGACACTCATCAATAATAAAAATCACTTTATCTTGTTTATACGATTCCATTACTGAATGATTGGATTTTACTGCATTCGCCATTTTTTGAATCGTCGTTACAATTAAAGGTAAAGTTGGATCAGCTAACTGTCTCAATAATTTACGTGTATTATCTGTAAAATCAACCGAGTCTTCTTGGAATTTATTAAATTCAGCTAACGTTTGATTATCTAAGTCCTTACGGTCCACTAAGAAAATCACTTTTTTAATATTTTCTTCTTGCGATAATAATTGACTCGCTTTAAACGAAGTCAGTGTTTTACCACTACCTGTTGTATGCCAAATGTAACCGTTGTTATTTGTTTCTAACGCACGATTTAAAATAGCCTCAACCGCATAGACTTGATAAGGACGTAAGGCCATTAAAATTTTGTCTGTTTCATTGACGACCATATAACGACTAATCATCTTAGCAATGTGACATGGTTCTAAGAAATCTTCAATAAAGTCTTTAAGATAGTTAATACGCTCATTTTGTTCATTACTCCAATAAAACATTTGTCCCTTAAAGATTTCACGATCACTATTCGCATAGTAGCGTGTTTCCATTTTGTTACTAACGACAAATAATTGTATGTATCGGAATAAACCCGTGTAGTTTTGACGACGATAACGCTCAATTTGATTAAATGCTTCCGTAATCGCTACCCCACTACGCTTCAATTCTATTTGAACTAATGGCAAACCATTAATCAAAATCGTTACATCATAACGACTTTTATATTTATCTTTCACACTGATTTGATTGGTTACTTGGAATTTATTCTGACACCATTGTTTTAAGTTCATAAAATCTATGTAAAGATCCGTATCATCATCTCTCTTTAGTACATAGCGATCGCGTAATTGCATCGCACTGTCAAAGACAGACTTACCGTTAATACCTGTCATTAAACGTTCAAACTCACGATCCGTCAGCGGTTTCCCATTTAATTTATCCTTATGACGTTCATTGATAATGTTCCGAAAATTATCATGTAGTTGTTCAACGTTATGTATATTTACTCGTTCGTATCCTAAACTCTCAAGTTGTTGTAGCACTTCATTTTCTAATGCATATTCACTTTGATAAGCCATTCATTCATCCACCCTAAACTTAATCTTTCTTTAAATATATCAAAATTTAATAATAATTAATATTTCATACTTCATTTTTAAGCAACTAATTAATAAAAACCGCATCACTTATGATATGCTTCTCCCTATCAGTGATTTTGCTAAAAAAGAGAGGGCAGATTTTGTCCTCTCTTTTTAAACAACTCTATAATTTATTTAACAGATTAGAGAAAAATTGAATGATAGATTGAATAATTTCCACAATACCGTCCCATATGCGTTGAAGGAGATTTCTATTTTCTTCTGTATTCAAATCCTTGGCTTTATCTTTTGCTTTATTCAATAAATCATCTGAGTTTTTTTCAATATTTTTTAATACATCTTTTGCATTTTGTTTAAATGCTTTTGGATCAGAAGTTAAGGCATTAGAGTTTGCCACATTCACCATATTATTATTAATTATTTGAATTTGATTTTCTGATAATATTTCTGACAAGCCACGTTCATCGAGTACTTTATTGACCGTGTCTTCAACTTGTTGTTGTGTTATTTGTTTATCTTGATTTTGTTTAATATCTGCAAGTTGTTCTTTAATATCTGCTATTGAAGCATTCAAAGCTTCATCTGAATATCCATCTTTACCTTTATTTTCTTCTGAAATTCTACCTAAGTCATTCATTTCTTGATTAGAATTTTGAATATCTTCAGCGTTGAGGTCGTTACCTTTTTCTTCATATACTTTATAAATACCAGCTAAAGCACCTTCACCAGTTACTTGGTCGACAGAAGCTATATGTATTTCTGCGTTTTTAATTCCTGCCGTAATTGCAGCATTTTGATATTGTTCAGATGTCACTTTTGTAATGTTATCTGGTGTATCAATTTTCACATCAACACCCTTACCCCATTTTTTATGTTCAATTGTTGCACTTGAATAAATATAACTTAGATTACTGCTGTTTGGGATATAATTACTCACATCATTGACGTTAACATTATAAGTTTCATAGTTATCATCAACGCCTAGATCATTCTCAGTTTTTTGTAAATCTTGCCCTTCTAAGTCAGCGCCTTTAATAAAAACAGGTTCATCCCAATCTTCTTTATTTTCAGCTGCTTTAACAACACCTGAAGCTGATAACAACAATGTAGCTACTGCTAAACTAGTTATTGCTTTTTTCATTTTCAAATACACCATCCCTTAAAATGTTTCATATATTTATATTAATCGTATCCAATAACACGTTTTTGGATTGTTTCAATCATTTCTGAATCAGCCTGTGTCATATCATATTTATAAATTTGGTTGAATCTTGGATTATAAATACCAATGTAACGTATATTCTCAAAGGTAGGCTTTTGAGATGTCTTACCCATTAAATAATATATCACTAATTGAAGCGTACTGTTTTTCTGTGGTAGTTGTTTTGAAACTTTAAAATCCCACAAAGTATCTTCAGTTAGAAAGTCGCCATCTCCACTATCAATAATGCTTGTATAACCCCCCTCAAATGTGAAACCATCCATTTTAACTTCACCAATTTGATTAAAAAATGAAAGACTTCTGTTTATAAGTGATTTTATATTATTAATTGTGTCTTGATCTGGAATTTTAAATTCTTTAGGCATGCTTCCTGCTCTATATACCATATCGTAATTTACCAATTGACATGCTTTAATAATAGATAGATCATCATTACCATTAATATCTTTTAACAATGATTCGGCTGTTTGTAATTCCCCAGCTAATTTTGCGCCAGTTAACGATATGGCAAATGATTTTTCTTTGTCTTGATTTATAACCATACGAGTAAGGTAGTCTACGACTAAACCAATTGTTTGAGGTGCTATATTTTCATATTTTGTATCTATAAATGTTTCTGGTTCTAGTTGCTTAACTTCAAATGATTTTCTGTTTAAATACCCACCACGGGGTTGTTTAATTTGTGAAATTCTTTGTGTAACACTAACCAATTAAAGACTCCTTTTGATAATAATATTTTTATATTTATGAAGCGTTTGAAGTTTCTTTGTCATTTTCTGAACTTTTTGATTCTACATCTTGAGATTGTTCATTTTCATAGTTGTTACCATCAGTATTTTCATCATTGTTTTGGTTATTATTTTCTTGTGCTGCATCTGGATTTTGCTTATCTTCGCTAGATGGTTGTTCTATTTGTTGATCTGGATCCTCACGTTCCTCATTTTGCGAAGCTTCCTCGTTACTATTTTCATGCTGTTCTTCATTATTTTGTTTTTGATTTGATTTATTATTATCTTCTTCAATGTTGTCTCGGTTTTGTTCATTTTTTGTATTTTCATTCGTTGATTGTTTACTATCATTATCTGTTTGATTATTTTCTTTTTTATTTTGAGACTGGTTGTTATTTGATGTTGATTGATTTGACTCATTGTCATATCCTTGTTCTTTTTGCCAATAATTACCTACGATTTTTGAAAGTTCTTTATATTTTTGTTCTGGTACATCAGAGTTGGCAGTTTCAAACTTAGGCATTCCTTTTTTGTATACGTAAGTATTGTAGAAATCAGCAGTTGAATTATAAATATCTTTATCTATATAACCGTTTTCCGCTTTTATAGGACCATCTGGATGTGTAATAGCGCCACCCGTTTTGATAATTTTTCCTGTATTTCTATCTATAATGGCGTGGTGCTTAACGGATTCGTTTATCCCACCAAAAGGCGTTTCAATAAAAATTTTATCATCATTACTTTTATCTTTATTGTAAATTAGATCATCTTTATTTTGAGTAAAATTGAGTATATCTTCGGAGTTAAAAGCAATAGATTTTGCTTCATCAATTGTTATAGGTTGACTAATTTGATTATTTGCTTCATTTGTTGTTTCTGCAGCATTAGACTCACCTTGAGGTTGATGCTTTGTATTTTGATTGTTTTCTGCTACTTCATCATTTGATTGCTTTTCAGTTTCATCTGATTTTTTATCCCTTTCCTGTGTTTGATCACTGTCTTTTTTATGATTATTGTCTGTATTTTGACCACAAGCACTTAAAATAATAAAAGAAGACAAACCTAACATCCCTAATTTTCTAAATTTCATTCATACATCTCCCTGATATAAAACTCACTTTCCATGCTATCAAAAAATAAAGCGTTATCAAATACAATAAAATTAAAAGGTTCTGTTGCAAAGTAAAAAATATAGCTAACCACTAATTTATCATGTCAGTGTTCGCTTAACTTGCTAGCATGATGCTAATTTCGTGGCATGGCAAAAATCCGTAGATCTGAAGAGACCTGCGGTTCTTTTTATATAGAGCGTAAATACATTCAATACCTTTTAAAGTATTCTTTGCTGTATTGATACTTTGATACCTTGTCTTTCTTACTTTAATATGATGGTGATCTTGCTCAATGAGGTTATTCAGATATTTCGATGTACAATGACAGTCAGGTTTAAGTTTAAAACCTTTAATTACTTTAGCCATTGCTACCTTCGTTGAAGGTGCCTGATCTGTAATTACCTTTTGAGATTTACCAAATTGTTTAATGAGACGTTTGATAAACGCATATGCTGAATGATTATCTCGTTGCTTACGCAACCAAATATCTAATGTATGTCCCTCTGCATCAATGGCACGATATAAATAGCTCCATTTTCCTTTTATTTTGATGTACGTCTCATCAATACGCCATTTGTAATTAGCTTTTTTATGCTTTTTCTTCCAAATTTGATATAAAATTGGGGCATATTCTTGAACCCAACGGTAGACCGTTGAATGATGAACGTTTACACCACGTTCCCTTAATATTTCAGATATATCACGATAACTCAATGCATATCTTAGATAGTAGCCAACGGCTACAGTGATAACATCCTTGTTAAATTGTTTATATCTGAAATAGTTCATACAGAAGACTCCTTTTTGTTAAAATTATACTATAGATTCAACTTTGCAACAGAACCAAAAAAACCTAATCAAATGGAGTTAGAAAGTAGTAAAATTAGTGCTAATGCTATTATTGAAAAAATTATTCAAGACTAACATACAATTGTTATATTAAGATCTTATGATACAGAGAATGGATATAATTGGAAAATTTTATTGAAAGAAATTTGCGAAGAAAAAAATATAGACTTTAAATCTCAAATTGAACCATCAATCTATATATTTAAAAATCCTCGAAATGGATCTATCTCTAAGACAAATATAAAACCGGCTAATTCTAATAATAGTTTAAAAACAATCAATCAAGTTATTGAAGAACTAAATAGAAAAATTAATTGAATACATTTTAATAACAACAAAAAAAGTATTACATTTCTTAACTTAATCTTTTAAATTTATTTTTCTCTCTATAATCTATATATGAATGTGAGACATATTACCCTAAAAAATAAACAGTAAACGAATTTAACACTCA
>NZ_PPRU01000065.1 GCF_002902285.1 Staphylococcus simulans
GCGTGCCTTTTGTAGAATGAACCGGCGAGTTACGATCTGATGCAAGGTTAAGCAGCAAATGCGGAGCCGCAGCGAAAGCGAGTCTGAACAGGGCGTTGAGTATTTGGTCGTAGACCCGAAACCAGGTGATCTACCCTTGGTCAGGTTGAAGTTCAGGTAACACTGAATGGAGGACCGAACCGACTTACGTTGAAAAGTGAGCGGATGAACTGAGGGTAGCGGAGAAATTCCAATCGAAC
>NZ_PPRU01000066.1 GCF_002902285.1 Staphylococcus simulans
GAATACTAATCGATCGAAGACTTAATCAAATTTCAAGTTTTGATTGGTCGAATTGAAATTTACTTACTATCTAGTTTTGAATGTATAAACATTCCATTGTCTGGCGACAATGGCAAAGAGGTCACACCTGTTCCCATGCCGAACACAGAAGTTAAGCTCTTTAGCGCCGATGGTAGTCGGACTTACGTTCCGCAAGAGTAGGACGTTGCCAGGCAA
>NZ_PPRU01000067.1 GCF_002902285.1 Staphylococcus simulans
CCTACGTTGACTAATGTTGCTTCATAACCTTCCGGTGCTGTGAAATCAACTGTGTAGTCGCCGTTTTCTAGGCCAGTGAATTCATATTTACCGTTCGCATCTGTAACTGTTGTTACTGTTGATCCGTCTGGTTTTGTCAATGTCACTGTTACACCTTCGATACCCACTTCGTTTGAGTTTTGGATGCCGTCTTTGTTTGAATCTTCCCATACATAGTCGCCTAAGTTGTATGTTGCTGGTACTGGCGTTGGTTCTTCAACCGCTGGTTTGAAGAATCCGCTGTCGATTGTGTAGTTATCTGCGTTATTGATTGTTACTGTTGTTGACGCGCCGTCTGAATCCAATGCATCGTC
>NZ_PPRU01000007.1 GCF_002902285.1 Staphylococcus simulans
TAAACGAAATCGTAAATCAAGTAACTGTACCTGATTATCCAACAGAAGGTAACCAACCAAAAGTAACAGTAGATAATCCAGCATTAATTCCTGATGGCAAAGTTCCAGGTGAATATGAAGTACCAGTAACAGTCACATATCCGGATGGTACAAAAGATCATGTATCTGTGAAAGTAGTCGTTGGTCCAAAAGATTCAGATACGTATGAACCGACAACTCAACCAATTGAAAAACCATATGGCAGTCATACAACGATTGATGAAATTGTAGGTAAAGTAACTGTTCCAGGTTACCCTGATACTGAAAAACCATATAAAGTTACAGTGGATAATCCAACATTAATCCCAAGTGGTTCAATTCCAGGTGTGTATGATGTACCAGTAACAGTCACTTATCCAGATGGCACAACTGACCATATAAATGTCACAATCACTGTTCATCCGCAACCAGATGCTGATGTATACAATCCTGGATATAACGATGTCCAAGTGAACCCTGGAGAATCTATTGAAATTCCTCAAGTCAAAGATGATGTTCCAACTGGCACACGCTTTGAAATTCCGAGTGAATCAGGAATAGATAAAGATTGGACAGTTACAGTAAATCCTAATACTGGTAAAATTACAGTTACAGTACCAGAAGATGCTGCTGAACGAGATGTTGTTACAGTTATAGTTAAAGTGACATATCCAGATGGTTCAACAGAAAATGTTACTGTTGATGTCACAGTACATGATTCAATTGCACCAGAAGCACCAGTTGTGAACCCAATTGAAGCAGGAGACAGAACTGTCACAGGAACTGGCAAAGAACCAGGTTCAACTGTAACAGTGACATTCCCAGACGGATCTACTGTAACAACTAAAGTAGATAAAGATGGTAATTGGAAAGTAGATGTTCCTGAAGCTGTAACATTGAAAGATGGAGACAATGTGAAAGCAGTAATTACTGATGAAGCAGGCAATGTTTCAAAAGAAACAGTAACACCAGTTAAAGATACAGTTGCACCAGAAGTACCAGTTGTTAATGTAATTCATGCTGGAGATAAAGTAGTCACAGGTACTGCTGAACCAGGTACAACAGTTACTGTAACGTTCCCTAATGGCACAGTAGTTACAGTCAAAGTTGGACAAGATGGCACATGGTCAGTGGATGTTCCTTCTAATGTAATGTTGAAAGATGGAGATAAAGTAACTGTAGTTGCTACTGATGAAGCAGGTAATGTTTCTAAATCATCAACTGCAATCGTAGTAGGCGACAAAGAAGTTGTACCTGCTCCGAATAAAGAAAAAATTAATACACCAGAATCTGATGGAACAAACACAATTGATACGAACACAACTGATACAAACAATAAATCTTCTAAAGTTGGAGTATCAACAGTGAAAGATGAATCTTCAAATAAAACAGCTGACAAATCAAAAGCAAAATCAACTGCTAAAGCTTTACCAGATACAGGTAAAGACACTGTTAATAGCGGCGTATTATTTGGCGGATTATTCGCAGCCCTAGGTTCAATCTTGTTATTCAGAAGACGTCGTAATCACGATGACAATAAATAAAACTAAATCATAAGTAGTTTTTAGACCGTACACTTTATTGGGTACGGTCTTTTTTATGCATATAGGGAAATCCCCGATTTTGTAATTTAGTACAATTGAATTTAGAAAAAAGTATTCAACTTTTACGATTAATAAGCTATGATAAACAAAGTTAACTCTCATAAGAGCCCCTTTTTAATTCCTAACACAAACATTTTCTAGTTTGTTTTGACACTTTTAATTCACTTCTAACTATCACTTTTTAATTCATTTTTTAGACACCTTTTTCTTAATTTTATACTTGATAGGAGAATCAATGATGGACTATACCTACAATATTTTTACTTCGTCCGTATGTAATTTTGACTTAATGCACGACAACCAATATATTACTGTGTACTTTGTGATAAGTGGTTTGGCTAAAGTAACTATTGATGAGATCGAATTAGAATATGGAACTGGCGATATATTTGTCACAACACCAGAAATGAAATACTCACAGATCCAAAGTATCGATGGCAGTATTGTTTGCCTCTCTATCAATAAAGTACACTTCAATAAATATTATTTAAGAAATGCGCGTAACATCACTAAAACAGACCAAACACAGCTTAGTATGAAAAAAGCGTTTATGAACTATATTCGTTTTATGTATGAAGAAGATTTATTTATGGCTGATATCAATATCATTAAACTCATTAATTATTTGCATATATACTACAGCGAAAGTGAAAGCTATGTTTTTAATTTCACTACAAATGAGAATGTGTTAAAAGCTGTTTCACACGTTAATCATAATTTTAAAGCACCATTAAAGTTAAGCGATGTCGCGCAAGTACTTTATGTAAACAGTAGTTTTCTTTCGAGAAAGTTCAAAGAGGAGATGCAGATAGGTTTTAATGAATATGTAAGACGACTCAAGCTTTATAAATTAGCTGAAGAATTACTCATCCGCGGTAATGAAAACGAGTTATGGAAAGAATATAATTTTGCGAGTTATCGTACATATTTAAAAAACTTTAAAAACCAATTTCACATGAGTCCCAAAGAATTTATCAACCAAGCTCAATATTATAAACGGGCAGAAAATATGATATCTGAATTGATTTATAGAGAAGCTTTGTCCTATTTAGAAACAGTAAACAACTAAAAATTTAAGGGGTATTCATCGCTTGCACTTTTTTTACTTTTGACATGCACTTTTTTTACTATTCCTTTGATGTCTATTTATTTTCGAAAAAAATCAGTTAATATAAATTTTGTTCTCTTAAAAAGAGGATGTAAGCAAATGATTTTTAGAAAAGAACACTCAGCATATAGACACAGACACATCGGAGGAACAACAATGAAACAACCCAATCGTAGACTTGATTTTTTGCCTAATAAGCAAAACAAGTACTCTATCCGTAAATTCACGGTAGGAACCGCTTCTATCCTTGTAGGAGCAACACTCATGTTTGGCCTCAGTCATGACGCCCAAGCAGCAGAAGAACATACATCTAGTACAGACACCACTCAAACTCAGTCTGAATCACCAAATCCTAACTCAGACACAACGTCTCAACCAACCCAAGAGACAAAAACAACAGCAGTCGTTACACCACCTGTAACAACAGAAGCTCCTGCCTCTGAAAATACTGCACCTCATAATCCAGAATTAAACCAAACAACATCAGAAGCACCGACAACTATAGAACAAGCACCACAACCAGAAGAAACAAATCCAACAGCAAAAGACACAACTTCAGAATCAACACCAACGATTGACCCAACATCAGAATCAAATCCAACGATTCATACACGTGAAAAGCGTTCATTAGACACAGAACCACAAGTTGAAGCACCCGTTAATAATGAAACGTACAATGGAAAAATCATTGATTATACTGGTAGCGATTTAGTGAAGAAAGTAGCGAATCCAGGACAAATAGTTGTACCAGATTACATTGATTTTTCACCTAAATTTAAAGATCATGACAGTAAATCTTATTCTTTCCTGACAAACAAAGAAACAATGACAAGTAAAAAAACTACAACTACAAATGGTGGTGGCATTCATGCGTATCTAGGTGATTATATTACTCTTGATGATACTCAACCAGAAGCCTATGTATATATCAATAATGTAGGTACAGCGAACGGTCATAAAGTAGATGCATTGGTGCATGTCAAAATGGATGAACCATCTAGAAAGTTTCCAACTAATAAAAGATATTTCTTCACTTCAGGTCGAGACATGTTGTCTATGACTTCTCAAGATGGTGGTGGTGCAACAGCTAACATTAAATTCATGTCTAATATCGATAAGACAAAACTAGACGGTTTTTATAATAAGGTTACTAACGGTACGTCTATTACTTCTGTAATAGAAGAGCTAAAGACTCTCAATGATAAACTTCATCCTGTAAGCGGGTTATTAAATATTTATGATCTTGATGATTATGATCGAAATAAAGAAGTAGATGTTAGAAAGTCCGTCACTTTTAACCGAAATGAAATTAACGAACTGTATATTAGTAGTAACACTCTTTCAGAGGCTACAGCTAATTTAGAGTTAAAAGATAATAAAGTCATTATTTCGACAGGTGAACACCCAAGAGGGGCTGTTGAAGATTATCCAAATAGAGTAACTGCCACTTTCAAAGATAAGAGTGAATTGACTTATAGTATGACTGGAAGAAATGCATCAGGTACAGCGTTTCATGTAAAAGGTATCTTACTAGTACCAGTACAACCTTATACAGTTCAAGTCGTTAATCCAACTGGAAATGATGATGCGAAAGTAACAATCACCCAGTATATTCCAACAAGAGAAGTACATCAAACAGCGACTTTACCAAGCAAAATTGAAATGACAGCAGAGTTTCCACAAGACATCGTTGCAAATGTTCAACCTAATACAAATTACTTTGCTGCCACTCAAAATAATACAAACAAAGTGATACTAACTAACAGCAACAATGCTTTATCACAAGCAGCTTTCTATGATAAAACTTATACGCCTTCAATCACTTTGAAACATAACTTAACAACTGAAGATATCAGCACAAGTTCAGAAAAATGGACACGATTAAAAGAATATTACGATGGAAATGCATTAAACGTTCCAGTGAAGTGGTCATTTGATAATGGGACAAAGCACATTGAAAACCTAACAACAGATTATCAAACCGTTGCATTAAAACTCTCTGATGAACTTAAAAAAGAAATTGATAAGCAAATTATGGCAGAAGCAACCGCTTCGATTGAAGAAGCTAAAAAAGCGCATGCCCAAGCAAAAGCAACAGCTCAAACAATCGCTGCCGACCAACTTGTAAGCAAAAATGAAATGGACGGTTTGCAAAATGAAATTCAAACAGCAACATCTAGAAAAAATGAAGCGCAAATAAAAGTGAATCAATTGCCGGAACGTTTAAAAGCAACATTACAACAAGAACTAGATCAATTAACTGAGATTGAATTACCAAAAGTAAATGATGAAAATAACAATTCAATTTCTGATGATCAAGACAAGTTGATAGCAGATGCTGAGCAACTGTTAAAAGAAGCGCAAGAGGCTGAAAGCAAAGCGAAAGCAACATTAGAAACATCAAATGAAAACAATGCGATTTCTCCAACTGAACATGATAATTTATCAGCACTTCAAAAAGAATTTGAAACTAAGAAAAAAGCAGCAGAAGCAAAGATAAAAGAAGTTAATGAGAAACATCAATCTCCATTAATTGAAAAATTGAATAAGCTTGTGGGTATTACAGTTCCTGTAGCAAACGACAAGAACAACAATGGTAAACCAGACGAACAAGATGAAAAGGAACAACTCATAGCAGCTTTAGATAATGTTGAAGACTTAGTGAAGAAAGCAGAAGTTGCAGACCAAACAGCACAATCACAATTACAAAACGCAAATGAAGACAGTCTAATTAAGCCGCAAGAGCATACAGAATTAACCGCTGCAAAAGAACTTGCAACATCAACAAAATCAACAGCAGAAGCAGCAGTTAAAACATTACCTCTGGAGCAACAACAATCATTCTTAGACAGATTGAATCTTTTAAAAGGGATTGTTGTACCAGAAGTTAATGATAAAAATGAGAATGATATTCCAGACACCCAAGATGAGTTAATCAAGTTGGCAGAAGCAGCGATTAAATCAGCAGAAGATGCTGAGAAAAAAGCAGTTTCCGAATTAGCAACAGCACAAGAAAACCAGGCTATCAATCAAGAAGAAAATGCGAAATTAACAGAACTTCAAAATGACTTTGAAACTCAAAAACAAGCAGCAACAGAAAAAGCTAATGCAGTTGATAAGAAATATAACGATAAACTATTACAACAAATCAATGCGTTAAAAGGAATTGAAGTTCCGGTTGTTAACGATACTGATAATAATGGAAAACCGGATACTGCTGATCGTGCCGAAACAGACCAAAACTTAGCAGAAGCGAAAGCGGCAATTGAGAAAGCAAAACTTGCTGATAAAGCAGCGCAAGCTAAATTAGCTGAAGTAAAACAAGATGATGTAATCTCACTCAAAGAATTAGAAGGATTATATGTTGTAGAAAATCAGGCTGACGAAGCAAATTCAACTGCAAGAGGTTTAGTAGAAGTACTTCCAGAAAACATGCAAGCTCCTTTATTAGACGAACTTGATGCATTGAACGGTATTGAAATTCCATCTATTAATGATACTGACAACAACAACATTCCAGACGAACAAGACGCATTAATCGCAGAAGCTAAAGATTTATTAGCCGCAGTTAAAGCAGCAGATCAAAAAGCAAACGAAGAATTAACTAAAGCTGAAGCTGATAAAGCCATCAATCAACAAGAGCACGACAACTTAGAAAACTTACAACAAGATTTTACAACGAAGAAACAAGCAGCTAGCGATAAAATCAACCAGATTGAAGAGAAATATCGTGGTGATTTACCAACACAACTTGAAGCATTAAAAGGAATTACAGTTCCTGCTGTTAATGACACAAATAGTAATGGTAAACCAGATGATCAAGATGCAAAAGAACAACAAGATGCAGCATTGAAAAACGCAGAAGATTTAGTTAAGAAAGCAGAAGCTGCAGACCAAGCAGCACAAACACAATTACAACAAGCCAATGCAGATAACTTAATTAAAGCTCAAGAACATCAAGATTTAACTGTCTCAAAAGAAAATGCAGATACAACAAAAACAACAGCAGATAAAGCAGTTAAAGCCTTACCATCAGAAGTACAAACATCATTATTAGAAAGATTGGCTAAGTTAAAAGGTATTACGGTACCAGGCATTAATGACAACAATGATAACAACATCCCTGATGAACAAGATGCGTTGATTGAAGCGGCTAAACTTTCTATCAAAGCAGTTGAAGCAGCGGATAAATTAGCTAACGAAGAATTGGTTAAAGCTAATGATGACAAAGTTATTAATCAACAAGAACATGACAACTTAGATAAGTTACAACAAGATTTCACAACGAAGAAACAAGCAGCTAACGATAAAATCAATGCGATTGATGTACAGTATCGTGGAGAATTACCAACACAACTAGCAGCGTTAAACGGTATTGTTGTACCAGAAGTAAATGATAAAGATAATAATGGTAAAACAGACGATGTTGATCAAGCTGAACTAGAAGCATTGCTTAAAGAAGCACAAGTATCTTTAGACAAAGCAAAAGCAGCAGATTTAGCAGCGAAACATAACTTAACAGACGCAACACAAGATAAGCTGATTAATCCGAAAGAACATCAAGATTTAACAGAAGCTCAGAAAACAGCTGTTTCAACAAAAGCAGAAGCAACAGAAAAAGTGAATGCATTACCTGAAGTATTACGTACACCTTTAGAGCAAGAACTAGCAAAATTAGATGGTATTCGTGTTCCAGACATCAATGACGATAACAACAATATGATTCCAGATACTCAAGATGCTTTAGTTAAAGCAGCAGAGGAAGCAATTGAAAAAGCAAAAGCAGCTGATGCTTTAGCAAAATCTGAATTAACAAAAGTAAACGAGAATCAAACTATTTCACCAGAAGAACACCAGACACTACAAAACTTACAACATGATTTTGAACAAAAGAAAGCAACAGCACAACAAGCATTAGACGCAGTTGAATCAACATATCAAGGTGTATTGCCTGGGAAATTAAAAGCATTAACAGGTATTGATGTACCAGAAATGAATGATGCTAATAGTAATGATGTAGCTGATGATAAAGAGGCTGAACTCAGAAAACTTGTACAAAAAGTTATAGAAACAGATAAAGCAGCAAAAGCAGCGATTTTAGCGATACAAGATGATGGATTAGTTAATCCAGACGAAATCGAATCATTAAGACCTTTCAAACTTGCTGCATATGAATCTAAAATGAATGCCTTTACCGATGTTCATAATCTCTCAGATGGAACACCTTTAAAAGCAGAGTTACTGAGCGTTTTAAGACAATACCCTGATTTAATCGTTCCACCAGTAAATGACAACAATGCAAATGATATTCCAGATTCAGAAGATTTATTAATACGCTTTGCCGGAGATGCATTGAAAGAGGCACAAGCAGCAGATAAAGCAGCAAAAGAAATGTTAGCTGAAGCACTAAAACCAAATGAATTAATTGATGAAACAGAACACCAAGCATTAGTAGCAGCACAAGCTAACTTTGAACAAAAGAAAGCATTAGCAAATGAAAAAATTAATGCGATTCAAGAAGTATACCGCAAAGACCTGCCACAACAACTTGCGGCATTAACAGGTATTACTGTACCAGAAGTGAATGACAAGGATAAAAACGGGATTCGTGATGACGTAGATCAAGCCATTCATAAAGCGAAAGAAGCGGTAGAAGCAGCAAAAGCAGCTTATAACAATGCATTGACGCAAATGGATGATATTCAAAAAGATAATATCATTACACCAGAAGAAAGCGCAGATTTAGCCAAAGCAATTTCATTAGCAGAGGACAAAAAAGCAGCAGCACAAACGTTAGTAGACGCATTATTATCAGAACCTGTTAAACAAACGTTACAACTAGAACTCGATGCATTAACACCAATTGGACTACCACAAGTCAACGATGAAAATCATAATGGTGTGCCGGATAAAGAAGATAGCTTATTTGATGAGGCAGCCAAAGCTTATGAAGTAGCTAAAAATGCAGAAGCAGCAGCACAAACAGCATTAGAAGAAGTTCAAGCAGATGGTGTGGTAAACCCTGATGAACAAGCACAATTAAAAGCGTTACAAGAAGAATTTAAACAAAAGAAAGCATTAGCTGAAGAAAAGCTTGAAGCAGTTGAGAGTAAATACAGACAAGATTTGCCTGAAAAAGTACAAGCGTTAACAGGAATTTCAATTCCATCTGTGAATGATAAAAATCAAAATGGTATTCGTGATGATATTGATACATTAATAGACAAGGCACAACAATTAATCAATGCGACTAAAGATATGGCGCAAGCAGCACAAGCTAAAGCAGATGAGGCATCAGTAGACGGTTTAATCAATCCTAGTGAATTAGAAGTTCTAAGCGGTGCTAAAAATTTAGTAGAAGCTAATAAAGCTGCGGCGCAAGCAGTAATTGATGCTTTACCAGCAGCATATCAAAAAGACTTGCAGTTACAATTAGATGCGATTAATGAAATTACTTTACCAACTGTCAATGATCAAGATAATAACCACATTGATGATCATACAGATGCATTGAAAGCAGCTGTTCAAGACTTAGTTGATGAAGCAAAACGTGCACATGAAACAGCAAAACAACAACTAGAATCAATTCAACAAGATCAATTAGTCACACCAAAAGAACAGTCAGAATTAATTAACCAAGTCAACTATGCGAAGACAGCGAAACACTATGCTCAAAAAGCAGTGGATATGATTGATGAAAACTTAAGACCGGAATTCCAACAACAATTAGATGCGTTAAAAGCAATCGATATCCCAGAAGTGAATGATAAAAATGCAAATGGTATCGATGATAACCAAGATCAATTGATGAGTGATGCATTACAAGCAATTAAGGCAGCAGAAGCAGCAGAAAAAGTTGCGAAAGCAGGATTAGAAACAGCTCAGGACAATGATGTTATCAACGACGATGAACATGATATGTTATCAAATCTTCAAAAAGCATTCTTAGCACAGAAAAATATTGCTAAAGATAAAATTGCTTTAGTTGATGATGCACTAAAAGGTGAACTTCTAAAAATGCTTGATGCTTTAACAGGTATTGCAGTACCAGAAGTTAATGACCACGACCATAATGATGTAGATGATACGTTAGATCAAACACTTCAAGATTTAATAAATGCAGTAAAAGCTGCACATGAAACAGCACAAGGTGATTTAACAAAAGTGACTGCAGATCACTTAATTACACCACAAGAACAAGACACATTGATTGAATCACAAAATCATGCATCAAAACTAAAAGAACAAGCAACTGAGACGATTCAACAAAGTAAGATTCCAGCAGCAGTTAAAGATGAATTAGTGAATGCTTTAGCGCAAATGCAAGCTATCTCAATTCCGGACATCAGTGACCAAAATGCTAATGGCATTGCAGATGATATTGATACATTGCTAGAACAAGCAGAAGCACGTGTGGCACAAGCTGAAAAAATGAATCAAGAGATACAATCTGAACTTGATACAGCAAATGAAAATGGCTTGATTACACCACAAGAATATCAAAACTTATCACAACATCAAGCATTGTTTGAAGGTGCTAAAGATTCAGCACAACAAATTGTGAAGCAATTACCAGCAGCTTATCAATCACCATTTGAAGTACGTTTAAAACAACTTCAAGGCATCACAGTTCCAAACATCAATGATCAAAATGCCAATAATATTTCAGACGCAGATGATGCTGCATTAGCTGAAGCAACAGAGTTTGTCAGAGTGGCACAAGCAATGGATGCTAAACTACAGGAAAAACTAGCAACGAATACAGCAGATGGTTTAGTTACACCAAGCGAATATAAACAATTAGCTCAATTACAAGCAATTTACGAAGATGTGAAAGCACAAGCAAAAGAAAAGGTAAATCAATTACCATTAACATTGCAAGGTAATCTTCCAAAAGATTTAGCGTTGCTCAAAGGTATTACATTACCGCAGATTAATGATCAAAATGAAAATGGTATTGATGATAATGTAGATGTATTAATCAATGAAGCGAGAGATGCGGTGAAAGCAGCACAGTCAGCTGATGAGCATGCTCAAACATTATTTGATTCTACAGTCTCTGACAATTTAGTTACACCACAAGAACAAACATTATTGAAATCTGCCCAAGAAGAAGCACAAACATTAAAAGCAACAGCAGAGAGAAAAGTAAACGCACTGCCAAGTGAATTAAAAGGCAATTTACCAGCGTTATTAGCACAACTGCAAGGCATCGACATCCCAGAAATCAATGACGCTAATGCGAATGGCACGAACGACATCCAAGATCAATGGTTAAATGATGCCGAAGCCGCTGTGAAAGCAGCAGAACTTGCGGATAAAGCATCCCAATCAGCATGGAACATGGCAGTTTCCGACAACTTAATCACACCGCAAGAACAAGCATTATTGAAATCAGCACAAGAAGAAGCACAAACATTAAAAGCAACAGCAGAGACAAAAGTAAACGCACTACCAAGTGAACTAAAAGGCAATTTACCAGCGTTATTGGCACAACTGCAAGGTATCGACATCCCAGAAATCAATGACGCTAATGCGAATGGTACAAACGACATCCAAGATCAATGGTTAAATGAAGCAGAAGCAGCGTTGAAGGAAGCAATATCAACAAATAATGCAGCACATATTGAACTTGAAAAAGTACTTTCAGATCATCGTGTACAGACAGAAGAACAAGAAGCATTAGCGATTGTTCAAGAAAAAGTAAAGACAACAAAAGAATTAGCACAATCAGCAATAGCTCAGTTACCAAGTGAATTAAAAGGCAACTTGATTTCAGAGTTAAACAACATAGAAAATATTGAAATTCCAGCAGTAACTGAAGATAAATCTACAACTTCTCTTGAAACAATTTCAAATGAAGTAGTATCGGAAAAGCCTGTTACAACAACTACACAACAAGAAGAAATACACCTAGAAAATGCAGATGAAACTTCTCTTAACCAGATGGTTTCTGAAAAAACTTCATCAGTTGATTTGAATACTGAGGGTGAAGTTAAACAAGAAGTCAAAACAGAAGATACAAATAAACAACAAGAGCGTACAACAGAAGAGGAAGCATCATCTGAACGCACGTCTTTAGAGGTAGAAAATCAAACCGAAATAACACAAAAACATCAGACGTCTAAAGATAACAATGCTTCTGATGAATCAACAAATGAACATCAAGATACTACTCGAACTTCTGATAGACATATGTATCAAAACGATGAAGAGCGTTCATCACAAACATCAAACAATCCAACAACTAGAACTACACATCCAGAACAAACAGTTTCTTCTAAACAACAAAAAGCTTTACCAAATACAGGTCAGTCACAATCTAACAGCATCCTTGTAGGCGGATTAGCCACATTGATCGGCGTCGCATTCTTAGTAAGCAGTCGTCGTAGAAAAAATTAATATTTAAACAAAAGTCGTACTCGTAGGGAGTGCGGCTTTTTTGATAGCGTACTATATTTTATATCTTAATATCAGCTATATCTTTACCGTTTCGTCTAAATACTCGTAATAAGTGAGACAAAGTAGTCTCGCCATAAAAAGAACCCCATTCTAAGATGATAGAGTGGGGTTTAGTGATGTAGTCTAATATTTGTTAAGCGTATGATAATAACTTAGTGAAATTTTTACGTTAAGTTAATAAAAAAGGATGAGACACTGTTTAGTATCTCATCCTTTATCGTAGCGGAGAAAGAGGGATTCGAACCCCCGCGAGCCGTTAAGCCCCTGTCGGTTTTCAAGACCGATCCCTTCAGCCGGACTTGGGTATTTCTCCATAGCTTTTTAACACAAGATTTATTATATAGGAGAATGTGTAACGCGTCAATAATTTTTTAATGAAATCCACAGAAATCATAAAGTAATTTTACATATACTTAAAGAATGGACTAAAGGCTTTCTGGTTGAATAAAACAGATAAAAATATAACGTTTTAGCACAAAAACTTACAATAAAGCATTCAATTTTCTGAACATTTAGTTTATTATAAATAGGTGTAGTCTTATTTTGGATAATTTCATCAGTTATGAAATGTATCTACCTCAATCATCACTTCTTTTACTCTTCTATTTTACTGCTTGCTTTTCTATGGATATTTAGAAGAACTCATTCACATTATCATTTTATTTTATTAGGGGGGTATATTTTTGGATTACAGTTACAATATTTTTCAAGGTTGGTCTTGTATAAAAGATAATTCGAAAAGCGAGGAGTACGTTAATATTTATTTAGTTTTATCAGGTACAGTCTTCGTTAAAAAAGGGGCACAGCACTTTACCTATAAAACAGGAGATCTTTTTGTTCAAAAACCACATTTCACAAATATGGAAGTGGAAATAAAAGAAGGGAAAGTTGTCTGCTTATCAATTCATTATGTCTATTTTAAGCCGGCTTGTTTAAAAGAAATCAATCATGTTGAAAGCAATTTTGAAATCCACCATATCATTAAAAATGATTATATTCAGGCTTTACGTTATGTATGTGAAACAAATTTTGTGAAAGCGAATGCGACCATTGTGCGACTGGTAAGATACTTACGTGTTTACTTGGAAAACTTCGACATCTACTTATTCAATATGACTAATAACCCGACAATCAACCACATTATTGAGTACATCAATCACCATTCAGATGAAGCGTTAAAGTTAACAACTATCGCTGAAAGTTTTGATTTAAATATCAGTTATTTATCACGTGTATTTAAAGATGCAGCACGTGTTAACTACAATGATTACGTACAACAAGTGAAAATCTTTAACGTGGCAGAATATCTATTAATTAATGGTGAAGATAATCAAAAAACCAAAGAAGTTTGGAAAAGATATTCATACTCTAGTAAACGTTCTTTCCTCAACAATTTTAAGAAACAATTTAATATGGTGCCCATGGAGTATGTGGCTCGGTCTCAAAAAAGACGCATTAAAAATAATGAACGTTCTCAAAAAGTGTATGATGAAGTTTTGAAATTCATGAATGGCTGATTCTTATAAAGCGTGTACTCCTGTACCGCTTTTTTATTTTGAGTGACGCAAATCTAAATTAGTATTCAATCTAATAAAATCTTAATCTTATTTTGCGACTGATAGGGTATAAGTTACTAACTTAGTGTATAAATCAAACCTATGGGGGAATTAACATGAAAATCAATATCGCAGATGCTTTAACTAAAAGATTGGGCAAGTTAGAAGGTAACTTTAAACACTACGCAGATGATATGGCGTATTTAACTTTAGTGTCAGGTATAGATAAGTCATTAAAAGATTTATTAGGAATTCAAGTTTTGCGTCAAGCACAGTCAGAAACTGTCGCTAGAGAGATGTCACGTTTAGATTTAGCAGTTCTAGATCAAAATGAAATGACAGATATGGTAAAACTAAGAACGGTTTATGTACATGATTTTGAACCAAGCGCTAGCGGTCAAGCAGGTCATGCGGTATCAACAATTCAACGTGATTTTACTGAACATTTAAAGAAAATGACAAACCCGCCTAAATCTTGGGTTTACAATGTTTCTGACCAAACAAAGTTCCATTATGCGGCAGTCTATATCGATGTAAAAGCAAAGAAAGACTTTGAATTACCAGAAACTAAAAGCGCATTTTTAAAACAATATCCGGAGTTGAAAGATGCTGATTTAATTTATAAAAGCATTCAAAACCATCAACAAGAACGTGATCATTCTATTGAAGAAATTGTAGAAGAACCTATACAAACTAACGTAATAGAACCTGCGTTAACAGAACATACTGATTTACAATCTCGTCAAAGTGATGTTCAAGCTATCTATAAAGGTGAATATAAAGACTTCCAAGTAACCGTTTATTTACAGGTCTTAGAATTGGGTTACCATCTAGATGAAGAGCAAGATGAAGAATTAGAAACAACACTCACTACAGATGACAAAGGTGAAGTCATCGCAGTAGGAGAACTAGAAGAAGAATTTACCGTAGTAAAAGAAGAGCCTGCAAAAGAAGAGAAAATATCTTCAGAAAATGAACCTTCTGAAGATGACAAGTCTGCATCAGAGTCGTCTGAAGAGAAAGAAAAGAAACAAGAAGATAAAGAAAAAGTAGAATCAAAAGATAAGAAAGACAAAGATAAAAAAGGAAAAGGTAAGAAAGACGACAAAGACAACAAAGATAAGAAATCTAAGAAGAAAGGTAAAAAGAAAGACGATAAAAAAGAAGATTCAAAAGACAAGAAGAAAAAGGATAAAAAGAAAAAAGACAAAAAGAAGAAAAAGAAATAATGTTGTTTAAATAAGGTAAGATATGAAAATCCACCTTCAAAGCCAAGCGTGTTTGAAGGTGGATTGATTTTTGTATTTGAGAATAATCTTTAAGCTGGGATTTCAGCTTTTTTATCTGAATGTTTACGTACAAACGCAGCTACAATCACTGAAATAATACCGAAAGTCATAAAGCCGATGAACATCCATACGGTAGTGTTAAGTTCAATAGGATGATGCATATAAATAATTTGTCTTAAGGTTGTCGCATAGTTAGAGAATGGATTCCAACCTGCGATATAGTCGCGATAAAATTTAGGCAACATTTCTTTTGGCGTAGTGACCAATTGCATACTGAAGAACATCAATAAGAAGAAAATTGGTACGCTCTTCATGCCTAACCAAGTCATTGTACCTAAAATCAAACCGATGAAACCTAAGAATGCTAACATCACAAAGCATGCGACACGGTTTGGATGGTCAAAGTGGAAACCTTGAACGCCTGACATAAAGTAAATGTATCCAAAGCTTCCGATAAACGCTGTGAGGACAGCCACAACAATTTGACTCAATGCCGCAATAACACGCTGACTACGTTGAATTAAATGACTAGTTCTAAACGCAAAGAATAATAAAATTGAGCTGACAATAGATCCCATCCAAACTGGCATAAACATTAAGAATGGCGCATTACCATTGGCTTGGTGATCTTTCACCTTATCAACAGACACTGCTTTGGTTTCAACAGGTTGAATTAAACTTTCAATCTCTTTAGCTGGAATAGAGACATTTTGTTTATTTAGAATGTTTAAGCCTTGTTTCATGACTTTTTGGTTTAAATTCGTGCTGATCCCATTAAAAACTTTGTTTGCTATTTGAGAGCCTTGTAAACCAGAACCTTCACTTACAATTGTTTTTAAATGTGCAGCTTGTGGTTTTACTTGTTCTAATCCAGATTGTTTCATTTTTTCCGCCATTTGCTGTGCAACTTGTGGTGGAATCTCTCCAGATTTTACTTTGTCTTCCATTTCTTGTTGTTTTGCTTTCATAACAGTTGCTTGTGTTTTGCTTAAGGCGTGTTTTGAGAAATCCTTTTCTAAGACAATGATTCCGTAATATTTTTGGTTGAATAATCCTGATCTAGCTTTATCCTCACTGGATACAGCTTTCCATTGAATGGCCTCTGATTTATTTTTTAGTAAATGGTCTTCTAAATTTTTGCCGATATTAATAGATTTACTTTGAATAGATGTACCCTCATCTAAATTCACAATCGCTAGTGGCAAGTCTTTTGGTTTTGAGTTATATGCTGGATAGAATGCGACTGATAATAACATCATAATTAAAATTAATACGATAGGCGCAATCCAAAGTAGTTTATTTTTTAAAATGTTCATTTTTTTCACTCCTTATGATTTATTGAACATAGTGTTGATTTATCATTACTTTGATTATTATAATTGGTAATGAAATAGATGCAATGACCAATTTAATGCATCGTGTTCGTTAATCAACACATTGTTGATAATTGTTCATTAAAGAATAAGGAAGTGTTCATTTATGGCTGTAGACCGACGTGTTCGTAAAACACAAAGCGCGATTAAAAAGGCTTTTATTCAATTACTTAAACAAAAAGACTTAGATCATATTACTATTCATGACATTACAGAAGCCGCAGATATTAATAGAGGAACTTTTTATCTGCATTATGAAGATAAATATGATTTATTAGAAAAGATGGAAGATGAATATGCGAATGTGCTTTATGATAAAACACGTATTTTTGAAAGTATGAAAACAATTGAATCTATTGATAAGTTCTATGAAGTCTTTTCTAATCAAGTGTTAAGAAATGTGATCACTCATGTTTATAATAATTTAGAGTTTTATCAAGTTATTTTAACAATAGAAAGACAAAGTCAAATAGAGGAACGAATCTCTGAAATGATTTTAGAGAACATGAAATTACGAATGAATCCAAAAGGAGATATAGCTGGTATTCCTGTGATGTATTTCCATAGTTATGTCAGTGGATCAATGTTGAGTGTGATTAAATATTGGGTTCAAGACGAACAGCGTGTGGATATAGATACATTAATTCAATATATTTCTAAGATTGTATTTAATGGGCCATTGCGATTATTAGCTACTGATCAATAGCATGATGTATTGTATGGAATCTTGTTTTAGATGAACCGCAATTTAATTGAAAGTGGGCTATAAATTTGGTAAGCTTTAGTTGTATTAAAATAGCCCTCAGTCTTACAGGACTGAAGGCTAGAGTAAAGGCTCACAACGCACAATTGTGATTACCAAACGAACCGAATGAGAGACTAGTTATGTTGCTGCATAGCTAGTCTTTTTTGTCGTTCTTGCTGATAATAAACTTGATGGCTGTTGCTAAAAGTGTCACTTGCACAATTGAAGAAAAATTAATCGTGAGTTCATGGATAATGATGTCCATCCATATCACCTCACTTTCTTGCAGTTCAAGGCACGTGAGGTACTCACAATATAGTAGAACGACCTTTACTCATGAATTAAGTTTAGCATTTTACGAACGCGTTTTCAAAGAAAAAGCGAACAAATGTTCGATTGATTTTTGAAGAGTAAGAAGGATATTTAAAGATGATGTAAAAAAATCCTCTGCCTTAATTTGAAGACAGAGGATTATCTATATGCTTTAGATAAACAAATTATGTTTGGCGTGTTCTGTATCGCCGATATATGTGCCAACACCGCCGATTTGGACATCATCACGCAATTCTTCACGTTTGATACCCATGACATCCATACTCATAGTACATGCGATTAGTTTTATATCATTTTCGATTGCTTTATCGATTAAAGCAGGTAATGAATCGACGTTCTTTTGTTTCATTAAGAGTTTCATCATAAAGCGTCCTAAACCGAACATATTCATTTTAGATAACGGCATACTTTCTGGACCTTTTGGCAACATGAAATCAAAGAGTTTTTCTAATCCTTTTTTCTGCACTTTAGGCGCATCTGTACGTTTTAATGCGTTCAATCCCCAGAAAGTAAAGAAGATAGAAACCTCACGACCTGCTGCACGTGCGCCATTCGCAATGATTAAAGCAGCTAAAGCTTTATCAAGTTCACCGCTGAATAAGACAATCGTTGTGCCATTATTTGATTCGTGGACAGACATAGCTTGATCAGAAGCTTCACCTTTTTCGATGATAGCTGTGACTTTTGAATCATCTGTTTTTAAATCAATTAAGTGATGACCCGTTTGTTTTGCCCAACTTTGTATATCACTCGCAAAGCCTAAATCCGTAACAATCACTTCAACTTGTTCGCCAGGTTGTAGTTGCTTGATGGCTTGACTTAAATTCACGATAGGACCTGGACATTGTAAACCACTGTAGTTTAATTGTTCGCGTTCTGGTTTAATTGTTTTCTCAGAGGCAGTGACTTCGGTCTGCTCCTGCTTACTTGTAGTTTGATGTTGTGGTTGTGCTTGTGCTTCTTGTTGAGAAAGATATGCTTCATAACCGCCATTTAAATTAATCACATCAAAACCGCTGTCACTTAACATTTGGCTGGCTTGTTGACTGCGTCCGCCTTTTTGACAATAAATGTAATACGTTTTGCCTTGGTCTAATGGGAATTTCGTATTTAACGTTGAAAGTGGATAATTCAACGCATCTTCAATATGACCAGCTTCATATTCATCAGCTTCTCTTACATCAATTAGTTGATCTTGTGCCCCCATAGCTTGTAAGTCTTCTTCAGTTAAGTCTGTGATTTGAACAGTTTTAAATCGAACCATTCGATCATCTCCCTTTTGTTCTATATTGATGTCATTGTACAAAGAATAAAGACAAATTGCACAAGTTTCTATTTGATTGAACCAAGCTTAAAAGAAAAATCAGTGCTTTAGGTCTGTTATAAGACTTGCTATAATAAAGTTAATTATCAGAAAACAACATTTTGAAATAAAGGACTGTGAACCATGACTGCACATAATAACGACTATGATCATCTCTTGTTCTATTTTGCCTATAAAACATTTATTCATACTGCAGATGAAATTATTGAGAAGAAAGGAATGCGCCGCCAACACCATCGCTTCTTATTCTTTATCGATAAAGTGCCTGGGATTACCATCAGAGATTTACTAAGAAGTATGGAAATCTCTAAACAAGGCAGTCATCAAACGTTGAAAAAATTAAAAGATGAAGGTTTAGTTGTCGAAAGAAAATCTAAAATAGATGGCAGAGTCAAAGAACTCTTTGCGACTGATAAAGGTCATGCATTGGTTACAGAAATCAATAAAGCACAAAATGATTTACTTCAAAGTATTAAAGCTGAAGTCGGAAATGATTGGAATGCGATGATGGAAGAACTCGCAAGTAAACGTCCAGGATTCCAAGAAGTAAAATATTTAAAAGGGGAGTTCAAGGAATAACCTTGAATACGCTCTCTGTAGAGTACCGTCTTGAAACATTCAAGGCGGTATTTTTTTATATGGTTACAGATATTTCAGTTAAGTCAACTTACTTGACCTAATATATATGGAAGCGTTATCCTAGAATTGTATAAGAGAAAGAGAAAAAGGTGGAATGAATATGAATAAACGTGTTGGAGAGTATTTAATGGACTGCCTGAGTACTGCAGGCGTAGATAAAGTATTTGGTGTACCTGGAGATTTCAACTTAGCTTTCTTAGATGATATTATCAACCGTGATGATATTGAATGGATTGGTAATACAAATGAATTAAACGCAAGTTATGCGGCAGACGGTTATGCACGCATGAATGGTTTAAGCGCAATGGTGACTACATTTGGTGTAGGTGAATTATCAGCGGTCAATGGTATCGCAGGTTCTTATGCAGAACGTATTCCAGTAGTTGCAATTACAGGCGCACCGACACGCAGTGTAGAACAAGCAGGTAAATATGTTCACCACTCACTTGGGGAAGGTGAATTCGATAACTACCGCAAAATGTTCAAAGAAATTACAACAGCACAAGGTTATATCACACCTGAAAATGCACAAGAAGAAATTCCGCGTCTGATTAATGAAGCATTAGCCGAGAAAAGACCGGTACATTTACACTTACCGATTGATGTCGCAATGACAGAAATTGAAGTGAAAGATGCTTATCAATTACCAGAATTTAAAGCACAAGATGTCTCAAACTATATTGAGATGGTTAAAAATAAATTAAACAGTGCGTCTCAACCTGTAATTATTGCAGGACATGAAATCAATAGTTTCAAACTGCATGACAAACTAGAACAATTTGTAAATCAAACACACATTCCAGTTGCGCAATTGTCATTAGGTAAAGGTGCCTTCAATGAAGAAAATCCTTACTATATGGGTATTTATGACGGCTCAATCGCAGAAGAAAATATTAGAAATTATGTTGATAACAGTGATGCAATTTTAAATATTGGTGCGAAATTAACAGACTCTGCCACAGCAGGTTTCTCATATGAATTTGATATTGATGATGTCGTGATGTTGAATCAACACAATTTCAAAATGAATGACACAGAAGATCAAGATGTGACATTACCAGATTTATTAGAAGGTCTGTTAGAGATGGACTATGTGAATGATGCAAATTACCCACAATATAAACGTCCAGAAGCAGATCAATATGAATTAACGAACGAACCACTAACACAAGAAACGTACTTCAAGATGATGCAAGACTTTATCGCACCTGATGATGTGATTCTAGCCGAACAAGGAACATCATTCTTTGGTGCATATGACTTAGCGTTATATCAAGCGAATAAGTTTATTGGTCAACCTTTATGGGGCTCAATTGGTTACACATTACCAGCAACATTAGGTACACAAATTGCTGATCCAAATCGTCGTAACTTATTATTAATCGGTGACGGTTCACTGCAATTAACAGTTCAAAGTATTTCAACAATGATTCGTGAGAAATTAAAACCAGTATTGTTTGTCATCAATAATGATGGCTATACAGTAGAGCGTAAGATTCATGGTGAAAACGAACCATATAACGACATCTTTATGTGGGACTACAAAGCCTTACCAGCAGTCTTCGGTGCTAAAGATGATGTGAAAATCCATGATGTTTCAACAAGTGAAGAGTTGAAACAAGCCTTTGAAACTATTAAAGCTTATCCAGAAATGATGCACTTTGTAGAAGTGAAAATGGCAATGCACGACGCACCGCATAAATTAGAAGCTATTGGTAAAGCTTTCGCAAAACAAAATAGCTAAAGATAATTTGAAAAATAATACACATAAAAATGAATGAAGTGATTCGCACTTTCATTTAAAATCCCTGACGCTTAAAGTCGGGGATTTTTTTATGAGAGCTTTTGATAAATGTAATTTTAAATCACTAAAAATTGACGATTCTAGAGGATGTTTTCAGTTTTTCTAAAAAAATATTTATTCGCATAAAATGTATATTAATGCATAAAAATGGGTGGTTAAGTTCGTTCAATTCGTTAAATTTAAACTTAACATAGGGATATAAGCGATTAGGACGCTTGAATTACTAATCTGAAATATATATTTATTCATTTTTGCCAACATATTCTTCTGTATGAATTTGCATTATTATAAATAATTCGTTAATGTCTTTATGTAACATAAGAAATGGGGAGTTGGAAAAATAAAAAGAGAAGTAGAATTTGATTTTTATGTTTTCAACGACAATTAATCAATATAGGGAGTGCAAAAACATTGCAAAAAGCTAAAAAGCAAAACAAAGCTAAAAAGTCCCAAATTATGGACTGGACAACGTTTTATGGTACTGTCGCTATTTTATTAATTGCTGTCATTCCGATGATGGCATTTCCTAAAGCGAGTCAAAAAGTAATCACTGACATTAACGAAGCAGTATCCAATTCGCTAGGTGCAGTTTATTTATCACTGGGCTTAATTGTTTTAGGTTTCGTACTGTACATAGCATTTGGCAAATACGGAAACGTAACTCTGGGGAGAGCAAGTGATAAACCGGAATTCGGTAACTTTACTTGGGCAGCAATGCTGTTCTGTGCCGGTATCGGTTCAGATATTTTATACTGGGGCGTTATTGAATGGGCCTTCTATTTCCAAGTACCGCCACATGGCGAGAAAGGTATGACAGATGCTGCCTTAGAATATGCCACAATGTATGGTATGTTCCACTGGGGTCCAATTGCTTGGGCAATTTATGTTTTACCAGCTTTACCGATCGGTTACTTAGTTTTCGTGAAGAAAAAACCAGTTTATAAAATCAGTCAGGCTTGTCGACCGATTTTAAAAGGACAAACTGAAAAATTACCAGGTAAAATTGTCGATATCTTATTTATCTTCGGTTTACTTGGCGGTGCAGCTACATCACTTGGATTAGGTGTGCCAATGATTTCAGCTGGTATTGAACGTTTAACAGGTATTGATGGACAAAGTATGGTGTTACGTTCAGCGATTTTAATTACAATTACGGTTATTTTCGCAGTCAGCTCTTATACAGGACTGAAAAAAGGGATTCAACGTTTAAGTGACGTGAACGTTTGGTTGTCATTTATTCTATTAGGATTTGTCTTTATTGTAGGTCCAACTGTATTCATCATGGAAACAACAGTTACAGGCTTTGGGAATATGTTAAAGAATTTCTTCCAAATGGCTACATGGTTAGAACCATTTGGCGGTATTGACGGACGTAAGGAAACAAACTTCCCACAACAATGGACAATTTTCTATTGGTCATGGTGGATTGTGTATGCGCCGTTTATCGGACTCTTTATCGCACGTATTTCTAAAGGTCGTACGTTAAAAGAAGTCATCTTAGGTACGATTATTTACGGTACATTAGGTTGTGTCTTATTCTTTGGTATCTTTGGTAACTATGCAGTGTATCTTCAAATTACACATCAATTCGATGTTGTATCATTCTTGAATGCACATGGTACGGAAGCAGCCATTGTTGAAGTCATTCACCAACTACCGTTCCATAATATTATTGTCGTTCTATTCTTGATTTCAGCGTTCTTATTCTTAGCAACGACGTTCGACTCTGGTTCATATATTCTTGCTTCAGCATCTCAAAAGAAAGTAATTGGTGAACCATTACGCGCGAACCGTTTATTCTGGGCATTTGCGTTATGTTTATTACCATTCTCATTAATGCTAGTCGGTGGTCAACGTGCGCTGGATGTTCTGAAGACAGCTTCAATTCTAGCCAGTGTGCCGCTCATTGTGATTTTCGTCTTTATGATGATATCGTTTATTATCACCTTATCTAGAGACCGCGTTAAATTACAATTACGTGCCGCACGATTAAGAGAAGCAGAACATCGTTCCTTGAAGATTAATCAGATTGCGGAAGAACGTGAAGAGGAACAACACGCACAAAGATCTTAACGATTTATAAGCAGAATTACTTTTAAAGATAAAAAATGAATGAAGTAGAAATAAAAAATGGCACGCATTCCAAATCTGGAGTGCGTGCCATTTTTATACCGATAAGTTATGGAAAGTGTATTATACATCTTTCGGGTCAGGAATCGGGAAATATTTAAAGATTTCGCCTGTACGGATGGCTTCATTAATTTGAGAGAGCCATTCGTAATAGATACGAGAATGTTCGAGTTGTGCATTGACGCGTTGTGCATAGTCATAAGTTGCCTCATCGACATCATCTGATTCTAGAACGTGTTGAATAATTTGTTCTGCTTCATCAAGAGAAGCCATATTTACGTTTATTTCACGACTGAATTTCACATCGAAGAAGTGTCTGAAGAATACAAAGAAGTCTTTCTCAGCAACAAAGTGTTGTTTACGACTGCCGCGTGTAAATTGTTGTTTTACTAAGTCATACTCTTGTAGACGTTTCACACCTGTACTCATACTTGGCTTACTCATCTGCAACTTCTCGCGCATTTGATCCAAGGTCATATTATCTTCAAATACCATAGTCCCGTAAAGGTTGCCGACACTACGATTAATGCCGTACAAATCCATTGTTTCGCCAATCGCGTTAATCACTAAATCTTTAGCTTCTTCGATGGCTTGTTCATGTTGATTTGAACTTGTCATACTTAAACCTCCGTCCACTACATTTATATTCATTTTAGAGTTATTTCCCGCATTCGTCCAATGTTGAATCATGAATAGTATATCAAAGTACAGGATTATCTTTAACTTGCTATGCAGTGTGTTATATAAAAAGTGTGTTTGACACTTTCTCTTTATTCATGCTAACATAAACTTTGTAAAATTCGTTAAATAAAAATTTAACAAAATTAACGGGGGTCTAAATGATGGAACTTGTAAAGCGTTTATCTCACCAACAATACATTGATGGTGAGTGGATAGACAGTGCGAACCAAGCCACACGTGAAATAATCAATCCTTATAATCAAGAAGTTATATTCGAAGTATCAGAAGCAGCAGCTGAAGATGCAGAACGTGCAGTAAAAGCAGCAAGACGTGCTTTTGATCAAGGTGACTATGCGAATGAAACAAGTGAAGTCAAAGGACAAAAAGTCAGAGCAATTGCTGACAAGATTAAAGAAAATCGTGAAGAACTTGCGAAACTAGAAACGTTAGATACTGGTAAAACGTACGAAGAATCACTTGCAGATATGGATGACATCCATAACGTCTTTATGTATTTTGCGGGGTTAGCTGATAAAGACGGCGGTGAAATGATTAATTCACCAATTCCAGGTACAGAAAGTAAAGTTGTGAAAGAACCAGTCGGTGTGGTTACACAAATTACACCTTGGAACTATCCTTTACTACAAGCATCATGGAAAATTGCGCCAGCCTTAGTTACAGGTTGTTCATTAGTGATGAAACCTAGTGAAATCACACCATTGACAACTATTCGTGTATTCGAATTGATGGAAGAAGTCGGTTTCCCTAAAGGTGTTATTAATTTAGTATTAGGTGCCGGTTCAGTTGTAGGTGATGTTTTATCAGGTTCACCAGAAGTAGACTTAGTGTCATTTACAGGTGGTATTCAAACTGGTAAACACATTATGAAACAAGCAGCAAATCATGTGACAAATGTCGCATTAGAACTTGGCGGTAAAAATCCTAACGTTATTTTTGAAGATGCTGACTTTGATTTAGCAGTTGATCAAGCGCTAAACGGCGGCTATTTCCATGCAGGTCAAGTATGTTCAGCAGGTTCACGTATCATTGTTCAAAACTCAATTAAAGATAAGTTCGAAGAAGCGTTGATTAAACGCGTGAAAAATATTCGTCTTGGTAATGGGTTTGATGAAGATACTGAAGTGGGTCCATTAATCTCAGCGGAACATTTAGCAAAAGTTGAAGGTTATATGGATGTTGCGAAAGAAGAAGGCGCAACGATTGCGACAGGCGGTAAACGTCCTGATCGTGATGACTTGAAAGATGGCTTCTTCTTTGAACCGACAGTGATTACAGATTGTGATACGTCAATGCGTATCGTACAAGAAGAAGTATTCGGACCTGTTGTGACAGTTGAAGGGTTTGAAGATGAAGCGGATGCGATTCGTTTAGCGAACGATTCAATTTATGGTTTAGCAGGTGCAGTGTTCTCTAAAGACATCGGCAAAGCACAACGTGTCGCAAGCCGATTACGTATGGGTACAGTATGGATTAATGATTTCCATCCTTACTTCGCACAAGCACCTTGGGGCGGCTATAAACAATCAGGTATCGGTCGTGAATTAGGTAAAGAAGGTTTAGAAGAGTACTTAGTTTCTAAACACATTTTAACGAACTATCATCCAGAACCAGTGAATTGGTTTAAAGGCTAATGCATTTTAAATAAAGCGAGAATACAGGTGAAATAATTTTCGCCTCTCTGTTCTCGCTCTCTTTTTGGACAAATTAAGATAAATCGAGCATAACCATTTTCTATAGGAGGAAGACATAAATGAGTAAATCTTATGATTATGATTATATTATTATCGGCGGGGGCAGTGCCGGTTCAGTTTTAGGAAATCGTTTAAGTTTAGACAAGAACAATGAGGTATTAGTATTAGAAGCAGGACGCAGCGACTATTTCTGGGATTTATTTATTCAAATGCCAGCAGCATTAATGTATCCATCAGGAAATCGTTTCTACGACTGGATTTATGCGACAAACAACGAACCACATATGGGCGGTCGCCAAGTTGCACACGCACGCGGTAAAGTATTAGGCGGTTCAAGTTCAATCAACGGTATGATTTATCAACGTGGTAACCCGATGGACTATGAAAAATGGGGTTCACCAAAAGGTATGGAAACTTGGGATTACGCACATTGCTTACCATACTTCAAACGTTTAGAAACAACATTCGGTGCAGAACAAGATGACGAATATCGTGGTCATCATGGTCCGATTAAATTAAAACGTGGACCAGCGAAAAACCCATTATTCCAAGCGTTCTTTGATGCAGGCGTGCAAGCAGGCTACAATAAAACACCTGATGTGAACGGTTTCCGTCAAGAAGGCTTCGGACCTTTCGACAGCCAAGTTCATAATGGTCGTCGTGTATCAGCTTCACGCGCTTACTTACATCCAGTAATGAAACGTAAAAATTTACATGTTAAAACACGTGCGTTTGTGACGAAATTAAACTTTGAAGGTAATAAGGTTACAGGCGTGACATTTAAACGTAATGGTAAATTACACACGGTTACCGCAAAAGAAGTCATCTTATCAGGTGGTGCCTTCAATACACCGCAATTACTTCAATTATCAGGTATCGGTGATTCTGAACACTTGAAATCATTAGGTATTGAACCACGTATTCACTTACCTGGTGTCGGTGAAAACTTCGAAGACCACTTAGAAGTGTACATTCAACACGCAGCATCTCAACCTGTGTCAGAACAACCAAGTTTAAATCCATTAAAAATGCCATTTATCGGTTTACAATGGATCTTCAGCCGTACAGGCCCAGCTGCAACGAACCACTTTGAAGGTGGCGGATTCGTACGTTCAAACGATGATGTGAAGTATCCAAACTTGATGTTCCACTTCTTACCGTTAGCGGTACGTTATGATGGCGAGAAAGCAGAAACAAAACATGGTTTCCAAGTACACGTTGGACCAATGTATTCTAACTCTCGCGGCAGCTTGAAGATTAAATCAACAGACCCATTTGAACATCCTGACTTTGTGTTCAACTATCTTTCAACAGAAGAAGATAAACGTGAATGGGTAGAAGCTATTCGTGTTGCACGTAATATCTTATCTCAACCTGCACTTGCACCTTATAACGATGGAGAAATTTCTCCAGGACCAGAAGTTCAAACAGATGAAGAAATTTTAGATTGGGTACGCCGCGACGCTGAAACAGCATTACATCCTTCATGTAGTGCGAAAATGGGACCTGCTTCAGACCCAATGGCCGTTGTAGACCCATTAACAATGAAAGTACATGGCATGGAAAACTTACGTGTTGTTGATGCATCAGTCATGCCTACAACAACAAACGGTAATATTCATGCGCCTGTCTTAATGATTGCGGAAAAAGCTGCAGATATTATTTTAGGCAATGATCCAATGAAACCAGAATATATGGATTATTATGTACATGGTAAACATGATAAAAATGCAGGAACAGTTCAATAATTAACGTTTTAAAAGGAGTCTTCAAATAGTGGAGGACTCCTTTTTTTATATACTTTTAGAAAGTCTGTTTATTGCCATACGATGATGCAAAATTATAAATGTTTAAGTTTTGATACATAGGGATAAGAGAAACGTAACGAGGAAGTGTACAAAAGTAAATTTCATGTTAAAAATATTTATCAAAATAAAAAAGTGTGAAACTTTTGAATTTTACTAAAATAGTTATAGACACTTCTTGAAATTTCAGTATAATTAACTCAATTAGCAATTTTTAAACGAAACTAAATGTTGAACAAGCGAAACAAAGGTTTGGAGAAAACGAGGAGGAATTTTTTCTATGAAAAAATTAGATTTTCTTCCGAATAGACGGAACAAGTATTCTATACGTAAATTTACCGTAGGAACAGCTTCGATTCTATTAGGAACAATGTTGATTTTAGGAGTAAACGATGAAGCAAGAGCAGCTGAAAACAGCACATCTGATTCATCAGGCAGCAGCTCAAGCAGCTCGACGGGAAGTGGCGACACTTCAACAACTGAGTCAACTACAGAAACTACACCGACACAAGAGACACAAACAAATACGCCAGAAACAACGACGAATACGACAGAAACAGCACCACAAGTTGATACCTCTCCACCACAAGAACCGGCTCAAAATACAACTGAAACAACAGAAACACCTGCGACATCCACGCCATCTGGTGAGACGTCTGCGCCAACAACTGACCCTGCGCCAGCACCAGATACGACTACAGAACAAGATTCAACACCTTCTAATCAAGAATCTTCAACACCAACATCTTCAGAAACACCAACACCTTCACAGCCATCATCAAGTGAATCATCTCAAACACAAAGTACTCCTGATACTAAGACAACACCTTCAACAGACGCACCTTCAACAGACGCACCTTCATCATCAAACGACACTTCATCAGACTCTCAAACAACACCATCAAATGATACATCATCAGAATCTCAAGCGGCACCATCAAATGATACATCAAATCTAGATACATCAACAGGAACGTCAGGTGCACCATCAACAACTGACAGTAATACTACAAATAGTACAGCTAATGATACTTCTACGCCAAATTCAACGAATGACACAACAATTTCATCTATTGAATCACCAACACCGACATTGTCTCAAGATTTATCACAAACATTGGATAGCAGTACAGATAAGGAAAGTGCTTTAACAGATTATTTAGCAACTGAAGAAAATTTATCACCTGAAGCAGCACAACAAGTGGTAGATGGTATGGCAGTAGATGCGAATACTGCGACAGATGAAGAAATCGCAGGTGCTTTATTGACTTCTTATTTACTGAATACATCGAGCGCACCTGGCAGTGATCCTGTGGGTGAATTACCATTAACAACATCTACACAATCATCAACGACATCAAGTTCAACAAGTATTTCACCGACGTTTCGTATGATGGCATTTTCAGCATATGCAGCACCAGCACCAGCGACACAAGTCAGCACGTGGGATCAGTTTATTGCGGCGTTAAATGACAAAACAGTCTCTAATATTCAATTGACTGGCAATATCACAGGTACAAGCTCACCGAACCTTCAAACTTCAACAGGACGCTCTGTGACGATTGATGGTGGCGGTTATACGTTGAATACGGGAACGAATATTATTAACGCCCCAGCAACATCAGGCAGTTGGAATATGACGTATCAAAATATGAATATTACAACAGGCAATACAGGTGGTTTAGTAAACTTCGGCGCAAGTACGACGACTAACAACACTATCTCGTTCAATAACGTCAAACATACTGGCAGTAACTTGGTGAGCAGTACACTCGCAAACCAAAACGTGAATGTCAATATCAGCGGCAACTTCAGTTCAATTAGTAATGACAGTACTTTAAACCGTTCAAACATTGGTGCGAAGAATATTAATATTGCGCCGAATGCTACTGTTAATATTACACGTACTGGTTTAGGTAACGCACTACAAGTGGTTGATGGCGGCGTCATTCAAACAGGTACGAATTCAAATATTACAATGAACGTTTCGCCAACCAACCCATGGGGCACAACGAACGGTACAACTGCATTCCAAGTCGGTAATGGTGGCTCTGTGTTAATTGGTGATGGTTCGACATTAAATGTTACCGGACAAAACATCTTTGCTTTCGCAAATGACGGCAAATTGTATACAGGTGCGAATTCTACAATCAATATCAGTCAAAAAGGTAACGGTAACATTGTTGATATGGGGACTGGCAGTACTTTCGAAGTTGGCCAATACTCTAAATTCATCGCATATTCCGATGGACATCGTGCGGGTGATTACTCAAACAACAACCTGATAGGATTAGATGGTAACTCTCAAATTTTAATTGATGAGTACGCGACATTATTCTTAGATGCGAAAAACCATCAATGGAACCCAGATACTAAGACACAAGTCGGCGCTTATAATGACTTAGTCAACATTAATGCGACAGGTACGCAAAGTGCATTATTATGGGTGAAAGATAATGCGACATTAGACTTGCGTACAGATAACCGTGACTATTACGCGGAAGTTTTATCGATTCCTTTAGGCGGAACAAGTCAAAACCGCCAATTTATCTTTGATAATGCGAACTATATCAACTTCCAAAAGAACAGTATTGTCACAAGTGGCCAAAGTACAAATGGCAGTAAGCCGAACTTGATTTATATGGATCCTGGCTCTCCAGGTTATATGAAGTGGAATGGCTCTTATATTGTTAAAACTTGGAATGCGACACACTTTAGTGATCCAAATCAAAGTGCAGATGCGGATACAGTTTGGTCTGACGTTGTAGATTTACAAGCAGCACAAAAAGGTTTCTCTACAGGTACACCAACTTATAATACGACAGAATCTACAAGTGCCAGCTCAACACCTTCAGGTACAAGCAGTAAAGACTTAAGTACTTTAAACTTAAATACGATTCAAAGAATTGTGTTAATCAGTAATAACTCAGTCAACCCTGAAGCGGTACCGGCACAAACAACAGTAGAAACAATTGAGCCAAGCACAAGTTATCAAGCTGTTTCAGACCCGACAAAACCGCTTGGTACTGAAACGATTGTGGTAGAAGGTGTACCAGGTTCACAAACTGTAACAACAGAACCAGGTAAAGATACTATTGTGAACGTGACACAACAGCCAACAAACGAAGTTATAGGTGTGAATAATGTACAAGCGACGACAACAACTATTCCTTACAACACACAATATGTCGGTGTAAACCAACCAACGGATTATACAAATGTGCGCACACAAGGCCAAGCAGGTTCAACAACAACGACAACGACTTACACTGTAGATTCAACAACAGGTCAATTATCTAATCCAGTGACTACTACATCGACAGTTCAACCTGTAACACAAGTCATTGAAAAAGGAACAGTTCAAACAACAACAGCAGATGTACCATATGAAACGATTTATAGAGAAAATCCAAACTTACCTCAAGGTACACAAAACGTTGTTCAACAAGGGGTAACAGGTCAAACACAAACGACAACGACTTATACAGTGAACCAGACAACAGGTGCATTAGAAAATCCGACAAAATCAACAACGACATTAACACAAAAGCAAGATCAGATTATTGAAGTAGGATCAGGTGTGACAACGTCAACAACTTCACCGATTCCATCAGGTACGACATATGTTGCAGATCCAAACCCTGATGCAGGAGTTGGAGACCAAACAGTTGTGACGCAAGGTCAAGATGGTGTCGCAACAACAGTAAAAGAACCAGGTCAAGAAGCAGTTACAACAACGACAACACCAGCTGTTGATGAAGTCATCAGTGTGGATAATGTTGATACTAACGTGACACCGATTCAATATAATACGGTGTATCGTTATAACCCGGATTTAGCAGTAGGAACAACGAATACGTTAGTTCAAGAGGGACAAAATGGTTCAACAACGACTACAACAACGTATGATGTAGATGCGACAACAGGTGCATTATCTAACCCGCAAACTGTGACAAATACAATCAATCCAGTTGACCAAATCTATGAATATGGACCAGTCGCAGGCGATACAGTGTATCAAGTCGACCCGAACTTACCATACAACCAAACAAATACAGTGCCAGGCACGCCAGGGGATCCGAACGATCCAAACAACTTGCCGACGGACACAATTGTTTATGTTGGTAATGTCAGCACATCAACGACACCAATTATTCATAGTACCAAATACATTGGTGTGAATGAACCGACGACGTATAGAAATGTAGTGGCTGAAGGCAGTGATGGTTCAACAACAACGACAACAACGTATGAGGTCAATCCTCAAACAGGTGAATTGATTAATCCGCAAATTAATACAGAAACAGTGCCTGCAGAAAATCGCATAATTGAAAAAGGGACAGTCCAAGTTACAACAGCAGATGTACCATATGAAACGATTTATAGAGAAAACCCAGATTTACCACAAGGTACAGAAAATGTGTTGCAAGAAGGTGTGGTAGGTCAAACACAAACAACAACAACTTATACAATCAACAGCACAACAGGTGAATTAGAAAGTCCCGTTTCAAATACAGATACTTTAGTACAAGCACAAGATCGTATTATTGAAGTGGGTACAGGTACGACGTCTGTCACAACTACACCAATTCCAGCGACAACGGTTTACCAAGCGAATCCTGACAAAGATTCAGGTACAGGTGACCAAATTGTGATTGTTGAAGGTCAAGATGGTGTGTCAACAACAGTGAAAGAACCTGGTCAAGAAGCGGTTACAACGACAACCACACCAGCGGTTAATGAAGTCATCGGTGTAGATAATGTTGATTCAGCGACAGCACCGATTCCATATGAAACAATCAACCGTTATAACCCAACATTACCTGTTGGTTCACAAAATGTGGTCGTTCAAGAAGGAAAAGAAGGTACCGCAACGACAATCAAGACATATGAAGTTGACCCAGCAACAGGTGCGTTATCTAATCCGGTGACAACGGAAGAAGTGTCTCCATCAACACCGCGTATCGTAGAATACGGACCAGTTGAAGGTAATACGGTTTATCAAGTCGACCCGAACTTGCCATATAACCAAACAAATACAGTACCAGGTACACCTGGAGATCCAAATAATCCGAATAACTTACCGACGGATACTATTGTGTATGTCGGTAATGTCAATACAACAAATGAAACATTACCTTATGACACGCAATATGTAGGTGTTAATCAACCGACAGATTATACAAATGTACAAACAGCGGGACAAAATGGTGTGACGACAACGACAACAACTTATGAAGTTGATCCAAATACGGGTACATTGATTAATCCATCTATTTCAACACAAACGACACAACCTGTGACAGAAGTGGTTGAAAAAGGAACAGTCCAAGTTGCGACAACACCAGTACAATATGAAACGATTTATCAAGAAAATGCGAATTTACCTGTAGGCGTTCAAAATGAAATCCAACCAGGTGTGGTTGGGGAAACAACAACGACAACAACGTATACAGTGAATCCTGAAACAGGCGCATTAGAAAATCCGTCATCAACAGATGCGACAACAGTTCAAAAACAAGACCGTATTATTGAAGTCGGTACAGGTACAACTGTTGTGACTACAGATCCAATAGCGCCGACAACGGTTTACGAAGCAAACCCTAATCCAGATGCGGGCACAGGTGATTACACAGTAATAACACCTGGACAAGCAGGTGAAACGACAACTACGAAAGAACCTGGTCAAGAGCCAGTCACTGAAATTACGACACAACCTGTGAATGAAGTCATTGGTGTGGATAACGTAGATACAACAACAGAAACAATTCCGTACCAAACAGAAACACGTTATAACCCGAACTTGCCAGTAGGCAGTACAGATGTAGTGGCACAACCAGGTCAAGATGGTGTGATTACGACAACGACAACGTATGACGTAGATACAACGACAGGACAACTGTCTAATCCACAAGTGTCAACAGAGACAACACAACCTGTGACACAAATTATCGAATATGGTCCGGTTGCCGGAGAAACGATTTATCAAGCAGACCCGAACCTGCCATATAATGAAACAACGACGGTTGAAGGTACGCCTGGCGATCCGAATGACCCGAATAATCTGCCTACAAACACAGTGATTAAAGTAGGTAATACAACACATGAACTCGCAACATTACCTTATGACACGCAATATGTAGGTGTGAGTCAACCGACAGATTATACGAATGTCAGAACGGAAGGACAAGAAGGATCAACAGCTACGACAACGACGTATACAGTGGACCCAGATACAGGTGCGTTATCAAATCCGGTCACTTCTGTTCAAACGATTGGACCAGTTACACAAGTGGTTGAAAAAGGAACGGTTCAAACGACAACAGCGGATGTCCCATATGAAACGATTTATAGAGAAAACCCAGATTTACCACAAGGCACACAAAATGTGGTTCAACAAGGCGTGGTTGGTCAAACACAAACAACGACAACGTATACGGTAAATCCAGAAACAGGTGCGTTAGAAAGTCCGACATCTGACACAATAACTACGATTTACAAACAAGACCAAATTATTGAAGTAGGTACAGGCGTAACGACATCTACAACGTCACCGATTTTACCGACAACAACTTACCAAGCGAACCCTGATGCAGACCCTGGCACAGGAGACCAAGTTATCTTAGTGCCTGGTCAAGAAGGTGTTGCGACAACGGTAAAAGAGCCAGGTAAAGAAGCGGTCACTACAACAACTACAGAACCGGTAAATGAAGTGATTGGCGTGGATAACGTGGATACTACAACGAGCACGACAGCTTATGATACGATTACACGTTATAATCCGAACTTGCCGACAGGCAGTACAAATGTAGTCGTTCAACAAGGTCAAGATGGCGTTACAACAACGACAACTACGTATGAAGTAGACCCGACAATAGGCCAATTATTAAATCCGCAAGTAGAAACAAACACAACAGAACCAGTGAGTCAGATTGTGGAATATGGTCCTGTCGCAGGCAATGTCGTGTATCAACCTGACAGTAATGTACCTTATAATCAAACTAATACTATTGAAGGTACACCTGGAGATCCAAATGACCCGAATAACTTACCGACAGATACAGTTGTCAAAGTGGGTAATGTGCAAACGGATGTGACGACACAACCATATGAAACAACATATGTAGGTGTGAGTCAGTCGACAGATTACACAAATGTTCAAACACAAGGTCAAGACGGTACAACGATTACCACAACAACGTATCAAGTGGATTCAAACACAGGTTCACTATCAAACCCTGTGACTGCAGTTCAAACGATTGCGCCAGTGACACAAGTGGTTGAAAAAGGAACAGTTCAAACAACAACAGCGGATGTCCCATATGAAACGATTTACAGAGAAAATCCGGATTTACCACAAGGTACACAAAATGAAGTTCAAACAGGTATTACAGGTCAAACACAAACAACAACGACTTACACAGTGAACACACAAACAGGTGCACTAGAAAGTCCAGTTGAAAACACAACGACATTAGTTGAAAAGCAAGACCGCATTATTGAAGTGGGTACAGGCGTAACAACGTCTACGACAACACCAATCCCACCTGAAACAACTTATCAAGCAAATCCTGATAATGATCCAGGTGTCGGCGAACAAACGATTATTACACAAGGTCAATCTGGTGTATCAACGACAGTCAAAGAACCTGGGCAAGAGGCAGTTACGACAACGACAACAGAACCTGTGACGGAAGTCATTGGCGTAGATAATGTGGATGTGACACAACAAGATATTCCGTATAACACGATTGAACGTTATAATCCGAATTTACCAGTGGGTACAACGAATTCAGTGGCACAAGAAGGGCAAACGGGTCTTAAAACAACAACGACAACGTATGAAGTTGACCCAGATACAGGCGCATTATTAAATCCTGCGATTAATACAACAGAAACTGCGCCAGTTGATCGTATTATTGAATATGGTCCAGTGGCAGGAGAAGTAATTTATCAACCAGACCCAAGCTTACTAGTAGGCCAACAAACGACTACTGAAGGTGTACCAGGAGATCCAAACGATCCAAATAACTTACCGACAGATACGGTTGTTAAAGTGGGTAATGTCGATACTGCGACAACAATCTTACCGCACGATGTGACATACGTGGCAGTAGATCAACCGACAGATTATAAGAATGTCGCAACAACAGGTGTCGATGGTTCAACGACTACTACAACAACGTATCAGGTGGATCCAAATACAGGTGTGTTAAGCAATCCGACATCAGTTAATCAAACAACAGAACCTGTGACAGAAGTTGTGGAAATCGGTACGCAACAAGTCACTACAGCTGAAGTACCTTATACAACGATTTATAGAGAGAACCCAGACCTTGCGGAAGGCACACAAAATGAACTTCAAGCAGGTGTCATTGGACAGACACAAACGACAACAACTTATAGCGTGAATCCAGAAACTGGAGAGTTATACAATCCAGTTGCGAATACAGTAACGCTGACTGAAAAACAAGATCGTATTGTAGAAGTCGGCACTGGCGTGACAGTAACAGACACAACAGTGATTCCGCCGATGACAACGTATGAAGCAGCACCGAATCCAGATGCAGGTGTCGGTAACACGACAGTGATTACAGAAGGTGTACCAGGTGAATCAACAACAAAGAAAGCACCAGGACAAGATCCAGTTACTGAAACAACAACACCGCCTGTCAACGAAGTGATTGGTGTTGATAATGTAGACACAACAACAGATACGATTCCATTCGATACGCAATATGTAGCAGTAGATCAACCTATCGGCTATGAAAATGTGGCGACATCAGGTCAAAATGGTACAACAACGACAACAACAACGTATCAAGTCGACCCGAATACAGGTGCATTGATTTCTCCAGAAACAACAACGACGACAGAACAACCAGTGGCACAAGTGATTGAAATCGGTACAAAACAAGTGACAACAAACGATATTCCATTCAATACAACGTATGTCGATAATCCGAACTTGCCAGTAGGAACTGAAAACGAAGTCCAAGCAGGTATTGTGGGACAAGAAGAAATCACAACAACATATACTGTAAATCAGACAACAGGCGCACTTGAAAATCCGGTGTCTGTGACAACAACACAAGTTGAAAAACAAGATCGTATTATTGAACGTGGTACAGGTGTCACAACAACTGAAGTGACAGAGCTGCCACCGAAAACAATCTATGTTGCGGATTCAGATAGTGATGCAGGTGTGGGCGGTACGACTGTTCTTACGCCAGGACAAGCAGGTTCAACAACGACAACGACTGAACCAGGTCAAACACCTGTCACAGAGACAGTTCCGGCTGTAGACCAAGTTGTAGGTGTTGATAACGTAGATACAAGCACAACAGATGTTCCGTTTGAAACGCAATATGTCGGTGTGAACCAGCCTGTGGGTTATGAAAATGTTGCAACGACAGGTCAAAACGGTACAGAAACAACGACAACAACGTATGATGTGAATCCAGAAACTGGAGCGTTGACGAACCCTCAAGTTTCAACAACATCAACACCAGCTACTGCACAAGTTGTGGAAATCGGTACAACGCAAGTTGAAACTAACGATGTGAATTACGAAACAATTTATAGAGAAAATCCAGACTTGCCTGCAGGTACACAAAATGAAATTCAAGCAGGTATTACAGGACAAACTCAAACAATAACAACTTATACAGTAAATGCGCAAACAGGTGCGTTAGAAAATCCAACTTCAAATACAGTAACAACAAAAGAAGTACAAAACCGTATTGTTGAAGTCGGTACAGGTGTAACGACACAAACTACGACACCAATCGCACCAACAACAAGTTACACCGCAAACCATGATACAGCGCAGCCAATCGGAGAACAAACAGTGATCACAGAAGGTGTGCCAGGTGAATCGACAACAACGAAAGCACCAGGACAAGAGCCTGTTACTGAAACAACAACGCAACCTGTGAATGAAGTCATTGGTGTAAACAATGTGACACAAACAGAAACGGATGTACCATATGAAACAATTATCCGTTATAATCCGAATCTGCCAGTCGGCACAACGGATTATGTAGCACAAACAGGACAAAATGGTTCAACTATTTCTACGACAACTTATGAAGTTGATACAAACACAGGAGCATTGATTAATCCGAACACACAAACAACAACAGTTGATCCAGTAAATCAAATAGTAGAATATGGACCAGTTGCTGGCGGTACAACATATCAAGCAGACCCGACATTACCAGCTGGTCAAACAAGTACAGTACCAGGTCAACCAGGAGATCCGAATGATCCGAATAATCTGCCGACGGATACTGTGGTAAAAGTGGGCAACGTGACAACAGAAACAAGCCCAGTTCCTTATAACACGCAATATGTAGGTGTTAGTGAACCGACAACGTATACAAATGTTCAAACACCAGGACAAAATGGTACTGAGACAACAACGACAACGTATACTGTGAACCCAGAAACAGGTGCACTTGAAAGTCCAGCAACTACAACAACGACAATTCCTTCAACAACTGAAGTGATTGAAAAAGGTACAGTACAAGTTGTAAATACGGATATTCCTTACGACACAGTATATAGAGAAAATCCAGATTTACCTGCAGGTACACAAAATGAAATTCAAGCAGGTAGCGTTGGCACATCACAAACAACAACAACTTACCAAGTGAATGGTCAAACAGGTGCGTTAGAAAATCCAACGTCAGAAACAACAATTCTATCTGGAGCACAAACACGCATAATTGAAGTAGGTGTCGGCACAACTGTTACGACAACAGATGTGATTGAACCTAAGACGAATTATGTCGCAAATCCAGATGCAGACCCAGGCACAGGTGATCAAACAGTCATCACACCAGGTGAGCCAGGTGAATCGACAACAACGAAAGCACCAGGTCAAGAGCCTGTCACTGAAACAACAACACCAGCTGTTGATGAAGTGATTGGTGTAGACAATGTGGATACGACAACACAAACAATTCCGTACGAAACCATCATCCGTTATAATCCAGATTTACCTGTCGGTACAGTGAATCAAGTGGTACAAGAAGGTCAAGACGGTACGACAACAACGACAACGACATATGATGTAGACAGCACAACAGGTACATTGTCTAATCCGCAAGTAACACAAAGCACAACAGCACCTATCAATAAAATTGTAGAATATGGTCCGGTTGAAGGTACGATTGTGTATCAACCAGATGCGAATCTGCCATATGGTGAAACAGAAACAAATCCAGGTACGCCAGGCGACCCGAATGATCCGAATAACCTACCGACTGAAACAGTAGTGAAAGTGGGTAACCAAGTTACAACAACGGATGCGTTGCCATATGACACGCAATATGTTCCAACAACTGAACCAGTAGGCTATGAAAATGTGAAAGTCGCAGGTCAAGATGGTACATCTACAACGACAACAGTGTATGATGTGGATCCAACAACAGGTACATTAAGCAATCCAGCAGTGACGACAAATACAACACCAGCTGTCACACAAGTTGTTGAAAAAGGCACAACGCAAGTCACAACAAGTGCTGTACCATATGACACGGTTTATGTAGAAAATCCTAATTTACCTGAAGGTGCACAAAATGTGCTTCAAGAAGGTTCAGCAGGTCAAACACAAACAACGACAGTTTATTCACTCAATGCGGAAACAGGTGCTTTAGAAAACCCAGTTTCTTCTACAGTGACAACACAAGAAGCAATCAATCGTATTATTGAAGTCGGTACAGGCGTAACGACAACAACGACAACACCGATTGCGCCGACTACGTCATACGAAGCTAATCCAGATTATACGCAACCTGTCGGAACACAAACTGTGACAGTTCCTGGTCAAGCAGGGGAATCAACGACAACGAAAGCACCAGGACAAGAAGCGGTTACGGAAACAACAATTCCTGCGGTGAATGAAATTATTGGTGTGAATAACGTAGAACGTACAGAAACAACCATTCCATACGAAACAATCGTACGTTATAACCCAAGTCTTCCTGTAGGTACAACAGATTATGTTGCGCAAGAAGGTACGAACGGTACAACTACAACGACAACAACGTATGAGGTAGATAATCAAACAGGTGCGTTAACAAATCCACAAACACAAACGACAACAGTAGATGCGGTGAATCGTATTGTGGAATATGGACCGGCAGAAGGCGGCATCATTTATCAACCAGATGCGACGTTGCCTGCAGGCCAAACATCTACAACACCAGGTACACCTGGAGATCCAAACGACCCAGATAACTTACCGACAGATACTATTGTGAAAGTCGGCAATACAACAACAGAAACAACTCAAGTACCTTATGAAACGAAATATGTAGGTGTTGATGCACCAACAACTTATACGAATGTACAAACACCAGGTCAAACAGGTACAGAAACAACAACAACAACGTATAGCGTGAATCCTTCAACGGGTGCTTTAAGTAACCCGCAAATCACAACAACATCAACACCAGCTGTTGATGAAGTGATTGAAAAAGGTACGACACAAGTCACAACAGCTGACGTTCCTTACAATGTGGTTTACAAAGAAAATCCTAATCTACCTCAAGGTACAGAAAATGTACTGCAAGCAGGTATCACAGGACAAACGCAAACAACAGTAACGTATACGGTGAATCCGCAAACAGGCGAGCTAGAAAATCCATTATCAACAGATCAAGTGCTAGTAGAAAAACAAGACTTGATTATTGAAGTGGGTGTCGGCACAACATCAACGACAACAACAGAAATTCCGCCAGAAACAACGTACGTTGCGAACCCTGATCCAGACGCAGGTACAGGTGATACACAAGTGGTGACACCAGGCGTACCGGGCGAGTCAACGACAACGAAAACACCAGGGCAAGAAGCGGTGACAGAAGTTACTACACCAGCGGTTAATGAAGTGATTGGTGTAGACAATGTGGATACGACAACGAAAACGATTCCGTATGAAACAATCATCCGTTACAATCCAGACTTACCTGTCGGTACAACAGATTATGTTGCGCAAGAAGGTCAAAATGGAGTCACTACAACGACAACAACGTATGAGGTGGACAGTCAAACAGGTGCGTTGACGAATCCTCAGACTGAAACACAAACAACAAATCCAGTGCAACGTATTGTGGAATATGGACCAGTAGAAGGCGGTGTGGTCTACCAACCAGATTCAAGTGTGCCATATGGCGAAACAGTAACTGTTCCAGGTACACCAGGTGACCCGAATGATCCAAATAATCCACCGACAGAGACGGTCGTTAAAGTTGGTAATATGACAACAGATACAACACCAGTTGCGTATGACACGCAATATGTACCGACAACTCAACCAGTGGGCTACGAAAATATTACGACACCAGGTCAAGACGGAGTAGTAACGACAACAACGATTTATCAAGTGGACAAGACAACAGGTACATTGATTAATCCAGAAGTAACATCAATCAAGACACCACCTGTCACACAAATTGTAGAAAAAGGTACAACACAAACATCAACGAACGATGTACCATACGAAACAGTGTATATCGAGAACCCTAACTTGCCTCAAGGCACACAAAACGAGTTACAGGCAGGTGTTACAGGTCAAACGACAACGACTGTGACGTATACGTTGAACCCACAAACAGGTGCGTTAGAAAATCCGACAGAAGTGACAACTACTGATATTGCGAAACAAGACAGAATCATTGAAGTCGGCAGCGGTACAACAACATCTACGACAACACCGATTGCGCCGCAAACTTCATATGAAGCGAACCCAGATGTATCACAACCAATTGGTACACAAACAGTGATTACAGAAGGACAACCAGGTGAATCTACAACAACGAAAGAACCGGGTCAAGAAGCGGTAACAGAAGTGACAACACCAGCAGTGAATGAGGTTATCGGTGTCAACAACGTAGAACAAACAACAGAAACGATTCCGTATGACACGATTGTCAGATATAATCCGAATCTGCCAGTCGGCACAACGGACCATGTCGCACAAGAAGGTCAAAACGGTGTTACTACGAAGACAACAACGTATGAAGTAGATGCGACAACGGGTGCGTTGATTAACCCGATAACGAATACTGAGACAACCAACCCAGTGCAACGTATTGTGGAATATGGACCAGCTGCAGGCCAAGTGGTTTACCAACCGGATCCGAACTTACCAGCAGGTGAAACAAGAACAGTGGAAGGTCAACCAGAAGATCCGAATGACCCAGATAATCCACCGACAAACACAGTCGTTTATGTAGGTAATGTCGTAACTGATTCAACATCAGTACCATACGATACGCAGTATATCAGTACAGATGAGCCTATTGGTTATGAAAGTGTCGTAACACCAGGTCAAGACGGTACGACAACTACAACGACAACGTATGAAGTGGATCCGATGACAGGCGCATTAGTAAATCCAACAACATCAACTGAAACAACATCACCGACATCGCAAATTGTCGCAAAAGGTACAACTCAAACAACAACGAATGACGTACCATTCGAAACAATTTATCAAGAAAATCCTAACTTACCGCAAGGTACTCAAAATGAAGTACAAGCAGGTATCACAGGTCAAACTGAAACAACAACGACGTATACAGTCAATCCAGAAACTGGTGCACTTGAAAATCCATCAACTGTCACAACAACTGTGACACCGGCACAAAATAGAGTGATTGAAATCGGAGTCGGTACAACCGCAACGACAACAACAGAAATACCGCCGTCAACTTCATATGAAGCGAATCCAGATCCATCACAACCAATCGGTACACAGACAGTGACAACAGAAGGACAACCAGGTATTGAAACAACAACGAAAGTACCAGGGCAACCTGCGACATCAGAAATTACAACACCACCAGTCAATGAAGTGGTAGGTGTGAACAACGTTGAACAAACAACAACACCTATACCATTTGAAACAATTATCAGATACAATCCTGATTTACCAGTCGGTACAGTTAATCATGTGGCACAAGAAGGTCAAAACGGCGTAACTACAACGACAACAACGTACGAAGTAGACAAAACAACAGGCGCTTTATTGAATCCGACAACAACAGAATCTGTCACAACACCGCCAGTTGACCGTGTGATTGAATATGGACCTGTCGCACCATCTACAACGTACCGTCCAAATCCAGACTTGCCAGTTGGCGAGACACAAGTGATAGAAGAAGGTACGCCAGGAGATCCGAATGACCCGAATAATCTGCCGAAAGACAGAGTGATCAGTGTCGGCACGAAAGTGGTCACAACGACAGATATCCCATATGACACAATCTACCAAGACAACCCGAACTTACCAGCAGGTACAGAATATGAAGTACAGCCAGGTAAAACAGGTCAAACACAAACAACAACAGTTTACGGCGTAGATCCGAAAACAGGTGAACTCATCAATCCAGATACAACAACAATTACACTGGTTGAAAAGGTAGACAGAATTGTTGAAAGAGGAACTGGCACAGTACCAGTTGACCCAGAAGATCCGGGCACAACACCAGAAGAACCAGAACAACCTGAAGATCCGGGTACAACACCAGAAGAACCAGAACAACCTGAAGATCCGGGCACAACACCAGAAGATCCAGGTACAACACCGGAAGAACCACAAGAGCCAGAAAATCCTGAGAAACCAACACCAGAAGTTCCAGAAACGCCAGGCACACCAGAACAGCCTGAAAATCCAACGCAACCAGAAAAACCAGAAGAGCCTGAAACAGAAGTGCCAAATGAACCAAGCGAACCAAATCAACCAGAACAACCAATAACACCAAGTACACCTGAGACACCAACACAACCAGAAAAACCATCACAACCGACATCACCAGAAGTTACTGTGCCATCTGAAGATAAAGATGGAGTAACGCCACCACATGTACCATCTGAACCTGAAACTAATGATGGTACAACAGTAACGACTGAAGGTGAACAAGATGTACCAGCTCAGTCAGAAGCTGAAGGTAAACAACCAACAAAAGCAGATAAGCAACAAACTGCTAAAGATAAAGACTTACCTGATACAGGTCAAGATGATGTGAAGAAAACATTATTCGGCACATTGTTCGCTGGTTTAGGTGCTTGGTTACTCTTTGGCAAACGTCGTAAGAAAGATAATGAAGAGAAATAAGTATTAAATTTAAAAACTGAATAAGTAAGATGAGACGTCCTTTGAAAGTTCAAGGGGCGTCTTTTTTATGATTTTATTTCTGAAATGGTAAAGGAGAGATTGTGTTAATTGTATGTAAAGAATGTTAAGTGAGTGTTGATTTTATAATTAGTTTATTAATGGTATGTAATTCTAAAATTAGGATTGTTAAATAATAATTTTAATTACGAATATTGATTGAATACTTTTTACTTAGTGGATTATACTGTTACTAAATTGGAACATAATATCTAATTAGAATATTTGCGATGTGTGTTGAAATGGCAGAAATCTTTTCGGATGGAAGCGATAAACAAAAAACCATTTGGATATTTGGCAGATATTCTAAAGTATTATTTCTTGGCATCATAGTGAGAGATAATCGTTAAAGATAAAGGAGAAGATAGCTATGCAAATACCATTTAGTCCGCCTAAAATTTCTGAAGAGGCCATCGAAAGTGTTGTGGAAACTTTAAGATGCGGTTGGATTACGACAGGGCCTAAAACGAAAGCATTTGAGGAAGCGTTAACTGACTATATGGGGACAGAAGGTACAGTCGCAATGAACTCAGCAACGGCAGCTTTAGAAATGACATTACGTTTATTAGGTATCGGCGAAGGGGACGAAGTCATCACTTCTGCTTATACATACACCGCTTCAGCCTCAGTCATCGCCCATGTCGGCGCTAAAATTGTATTAGTAGACACGCAAAAAGACTCCTTAGAAATGGATTACACACAACTCGAAGATAAAATCACAGAAAACACAAAAGCCATTATTCCTGTGGATATTGCAGGTCAATTATGCGATTACGATCGATTATTTGAAATTGCATGTCGTAAACAAGCACTTTTCCACACGGAAAATCCTGTGCACGCTTTATTAAATCGTATAGCGATTATTAATGATGGTGCCCATTCATTCGGCGCGACCAAAGGGGAAAACAAAAGCGGCAGCTTCGCAGACTTTACCACATTCTCTTTCCATGCGGTAAAAAATCTGACGACTGCTGAAGGTGGGGCAGTTACATGGACGAAAGATTACGAAGCACATGGTTTTGATTTACAGAAACTATACAAAACTTCTATTCTGCACGGTCAAAGTAAAGATGCCTTATCTAAAATGCAGAAAGGGAACTGGGAATATGACATCTCAGAGTTAGGTTACAAATTCAATATGACAGATATCAATGCGGCCATTGGTTTGGATCAACTCAATCATTATGATGAAAACTTAGCACGCCGTAAAGAAGTGGTACGTTTATATGATGAAAATTTAAACTCAGATGTTATCAAGACGCTAAAACACTTTGATAATGATAAAGAATCCAGCTGTCACTTATATATCACGTGGATTAAAGGGGCAACAGAAGAACAACGTAATGCGATTATTGAACATTTGGCGGATGAAGGTATTGCGACAAATGTGCATTATAAACCGTTACCGATGTTTTCAGCGTACCAAGAATATGGCTTTGACATTAAAGATTTCCCGAATGCGTATGCGCATTATGTGAACGAATTGACATTACCGCTCTATCCGCAGTTAACTGATGAACAAGTAGAATACATTATTAAACAAGTGAATGAAGCAGTCGGCGGGGTGCTGGTATGAAGAAGGTCTTAATTCTAGGTGTGGCACCTGTACAAGCTGAAGCTATTGAGAAATTAAAAGAGATGGGTTACGAAACACATGCGTTGGCCATGAAAAAAGATGGCCCTGGTGCTGACAGTGCAGATTATTTCGAAGAGATTAATATTATAGATGAAGCGGCAGTCATCGCTTATATCAAACAACATCATATTGATGCTGTTTATTCAGTAGGCTCAGATTTGGCTATGCCAGTTGCGAATAAAATCTCAGAAGCCTTAGATTTACCACACTTTGTCAGTTATGACACAGCATATGCATGTAATCACAAAGATGTAATGCGTGCACAAACCAAAGGGATTACAGGTTCTGTCCCTTTTGAAATCACAAAAGATGTGAACCATCAAACAGAAATTGACTACCCAGTCTTTGTGAAACCGACAGATGGTCAAGGACAACGTGGCATTACTTTAGTGACACAAGCTGCTGATTTACCAGAAGCGATTGCTTATGCGGTGGATCAGTCTAGAGAAGGCGCAGCAATTATTGAACGCTATATCGATGGTTATGAAATTTCAGTGAATGGCTATGTTGTAGATGGCGAACTGCAATTTACCTTGGTATCGATGCGCGAAACATGGCCGCAACACCCAGGTTTAATCCATAAACATATTATCGACCCTGATTATGATTATCCTATGGCTTCTATTGAAGCAGCGATTGCAGCACACTTAGAGACCCTGAAAATTCAAAACGGTCCTGTGTATGCGCAAGTAAAAGTAATGAATCACGAAGCATTTATTATTGAAATTACGCCACGCTTTGATGGTTGTCATATGCATAAATTGATTCAATATTATAATCATGATGACTTATTAGAGAAAACGTTCAAGCATCTTCTAGAAGAACAAGCCCCTACATTTACGGAAGCGACAACGACACAACCAGTAGTCTTAGAATTTATGTGTGAGACACCGAAACAACCGATTGATTATTATCAATTCAAAGTACCAGATCATACTTTAGAAAGCTATCGTTATTACCAACAAGGAGAATTCATCAGACCTGTTAACGGTGTGTATGACAAAGTGGGCTTTTATATTTATCCGCTGATGAAGGAGGAAGATTAAATGGCCTTTAGAATTACAGGCGGTACAGGATTGCTTGGTCGCTATCTGACTGCTTTATTAGAAGATAAAGCTATTGATTATACAGTTTTATCACGTCGTCAAAATACAGAAGATGCGCATCAAGTTCAAACCGATTACAGCGAGGCTTCTTTGGAGATGATATTTCAAGAAGATGATGTCATTGTTCATCTGGCAGGTAATAGAGGACCAAAGAAAAACATCAGCAGTTATACAGAAGAAGTACAGATGGCACAACATGTGTTTGAAGCGGCGCTTGAACAAAAATGTAAAAAAGTAATCGTGGCTTCTTCTATTTCTGTATATGATGATACTTCTACATTGCCTTGGCAGGAAGAAGACGCAGTGAATGATGTGCCGAAGTCTTTATATGGTTTGAATAAACGTTATATTGAACAGCTGGCTGCGTATTATCGTAAGCATTATCAGTTGGATATAGTGTGTTTACGTTTCTCTCATTTATTTGGCGCACATGAGAAAAATAACTATATGATTAATTATTTTATGCGCTTAGCTTTGTTAGGGAAGCCCTTAACAGTAATGGGTGAGAGTGATGTATCACGCGAATTTTTATATGCGAAAGATGCGGCAAATGCGATTTGGCAAGCGTCACAGTATCCAAATGCTTCCTTAATTCAAAACATTAAAGGCAGTGAAACGTTAACGAACCTAGAAGTGGCGCAACATATCAATCAAGTGTTCGGCAATCCGACTGACATTCAACGTCAAGATGAAGATGTGCCGGATTATTTTGAACCTTCTTATATGGATGGTACACGAGCACAACAAGAAATTGATTTTGTCCCTCAATATCAGTTTATAGATGCATTACAAGAAATTTATCGAGAAATGGAGGGGCTGCGTGATGAGTTACCGGAAAAATATTAAGCGTTTGTTAGATGTGTTGTTATTTGTAGCGTTGTTGCCGGTGTTATTAATTGTAGCTTTGCCTGTTAGTATAATGATTAAGAGAGAAGATAGAGGCAGTATCTTATATAATGGACGACGTTTAGGTGTCGGTATGTTGCCTTTTGAAATGCATAAGTTTCGTACGATGAAAGAAAACGCACAAGATATTCGTAATGCGGATGGCAGTACGTTCAATAGTGATCAAGACCCACGTGTGACAAATATCGGTCGTGTGTTACGTCAAACAAGTATTGATGAATTACCGCAATTGCTGAACGTATTAAAAGGTGACATGAGCTTTGTCGGACCGCGTCCGAGTCCGCTTGGCAATACACATCGTTATCCGGATTACTATAAAACAAAGTTTCATGTGAAACCTGGTATTACGGGTTTAACACAAGCTTTGTTGCGAAATAGTGCTTCGATGGAAGAACGTATGCGTTTAGATGCTTTCTATGCGGCGAATGTCAGCTTTAAAATGGATGCATTTGTGATTTATAAAACGATTTCAACGGTGTTATTACGAAAAAATATTAATCAGAAGTAAGAGAGGAATAGCACTTATGAAGAAAGAACTGATTTTGTTGACGAATTACTTTCCTTACTATAAAGGAGAGGAATATTTAGAAGAAGAAATCAAATATTTGGCAGAAGCCTTTGATCACATTGTGATTGTTCCGACGATGGTCAGTCAGAAGATGAAAGTGACAAGAGAAGTACCGGATGTTGCGACAGTCATCGACTTGCCTTTCCCGCAAGGACTAAAAGATAAGGCCATCAACTTCTTAAAGACAGGGCCAAATATTTTATTGAGTCAACCGCGTTTACGCAGTATTGGTGAAAATGCAGGTTCCTTAAATCCTTATAAGTGGATGTACAACTTGTATTTTGAATCGAGAACAGATGCGATTTATCAAGACTTAGTACACTCACATTTATTACCGGAAAATGATGGCTATACGCAGCTTTATATTTACAGCTATTGGTTTTATATCACTGCGAACCTCGGCAGAAAATTAAAATATGATTATTATGGTGATGATTCTATCCCATTTATTTCTAGAGGACATGGTTATGATGTCAATGATTATATTAAACCGTTTAGCTTCTTGCCGATGCGTCAAACAATGTTGAAACATGTGGATGCGTTATACCCAGTGTCTGATACGAGTTCGAACTATTTAAGCAACAAGTTCCCGAAATATGCAGATAAAATTGAAACCAGACGTCTCGGTGTAGGTGAAGGCAATTATCAAGTTTCATTACGTCAGCCGCCTTTATTTGTCAGCTGTTCAACGATTCGTAAATTAAAGCGTTTAGATGTCATTATTGATGCGTTAGCACAATTGAATGAACAAGGTTATGATTTCAAATGGGTACATATCGGTGATGGTCCAGATGCGCAAAAAATTGAAGCAATGGCAAAAGAGAAATTAAAGCCGTCTCAATATGAATTGATTGGGCGTTTGCCGAACAAAGACGTCAGAAAATGGTATCATGAGCATAACCCGACGTTATTTTTAAACACTTCTGAATCAGAGGGTGTACCAGTCTCTGTCATGGAAGCGATGGCGAATGCGATTCCTGTTGTAGCTTCAGATGTCGGAGGTACAGCTGAAATTGTACAAACAGATGTAAATGGTACTTTAATCAGTGACGCACTTAAGCCAGAAGAGGCAGCGCGTGCGATTGAATATTTCATAAATCTTTCAGATGAAGCTTATCAAGGCTATGCGAAAGGTGCTTACCAAACTTGGCAGACGCTCTGTGATTCTGAAAGTCTTTATACTGAATTTGCGCATGAACTTGCACAACCTTAAGCGTTCACTCAGTATATTGCTAGACACCTATGACACAACCAGACGAAAGCGTGTAATACGCAAGAAACGACAAATAAGTAACGAATGAGTAAGTAGGTGGAAGTTTGACCAAGTTATTAAGATGGTGTGTGCTGATGATTGCGGTGATATTGCTTACTATCGGCATTATCTTTTCGAATATTACCTTGTTATTTAGTGCACTCTTATTATTTTTCCTGAACAATCTGATATATGGACTAGAAGCGTTCAACCAGCGGGTCATCTTCTTTATGTTCAATGTGACTTTCTTTGTCTTTTTAATGGGCAGAATGGTTGTCAGCAAACTGTTCCATTATCATGAAAAGGATTTTAAACTGCTGGGAACGTATTTTACAGATCAAGCCACAATATTTAATATTTTAATCTTATTAAGTTTAAGTTTGTTTTGTCTCTTTTTAGGATTTGCGATGTTAGATCGCACGGTTCAACAAGGATTTAAACAGTTTCAGCCTATTGAGACGACATATAAACAAAATATCCGAATCATCAGTTTAGGTGTCTTTACGATTGCGATTATTTTTAAGCTGATGTATTTGGCAGAAGCGGTTCAAGCTTCACAATCACAAGGGTATTATGCCTATTTTTCTAGTTTTAAATCGAATTTACCAGGTGTGTTTGTGTTGATTAGTCGAATGTTCCCAGTCGCATTCTTTGTATATCTCGCAACATTGCCTGCACAAAAGAAAGCATGGCTGCCGATACTTGCTTATTTATTTGTAGATGGGCTTTCTGTATTAACCGGATCTCGTTCTGACTTTATGTTAGATGTGCTCATCTTGTTTATTTATTTCTGTTATCGCAATATTTTAGCGAAGCAGACAGGTACGCAAGCATGGTTCGGTAAAAAGACAATTATTGCGGGCATTATTTCAGCACCGATTTTATTAGCGTTGATGAATTTTGTCGGTAATAACCGAGGCGGAGAAAAGACTGACGGTGGTTTCTTTGATGCATTGTTATCATTTTTCTTCTCACAAGGTATCAGTGTCAATGTCATTGGTTATACCATCGAGAAGGCGAAAGAGATTCCAGATAAAATCTATTCTATTGGACCGTTAACAGAGTATGCCGTTTACAATATTTGGGGCAATTTAACTGGAGGGCAAGGCGGATGGTCTGGCCAATCGGTTGAACGTGCTTTAGAAGGGTATCAGTACTCGCATACAATGTCTTATGTCATTATGAAAGACTTGTATCTTAAAGGCGTGGGTTATGGTTCAAGTTTCGTTGCTGAAACTTATCATGATTTCGGTTATGTCGGCATGATGTTCGGCAGTATTGTCATTGGTTTATTAATTGCGTTATTTACGAGAATGTTGACCGCAAAACATATTTTAGTGATTGCGGCAGCTTTAATCATGGCACGAATGATGTTATTTATTCCACGTGCTAGTACAATCGCGTTTATTATTGATACTTTTTCACCAGCGAATATTTTCACAGTGCTTGTGATTTTCGGATTAGAACGTGTGATGCGTTCTTACTTTGAACGCAAGCGCAACCAACATAAACAGGAGTTATGAGTATGAATCAAAGAAGAGCTGGCGCCATCTTATCCTACATATCCATATTTGGTAATATTCTAGTGGCGATTTTATATACACCGTTCTTCATTAGAACGCTCGGCACTTCTGAATATGGGTTGTATAATTTGGTTTTATCCTTTTTAGTTTATTTGAACATTATGGATTTAGCGTTCGGTAACACGATCGCCAAATACTTATCACAAAACAGAGTCAAAGGTTCAAAGGCACAAGAGGCACGTATCTTAGGTAATATCTTAAATATTTACTTTTTGTGTTCCTTATTAGTCGGTCTGATGGGCTTGGTTTTGTATTTGAATGCTGAAGCGGTATTCGGCAATACATTAGCACCTCAACAATTATCAGAACTGAAATTGATGTTGATTTTTATCATTATCAATATCATGATTTCATTTTATCCAGGTATTTTTAATGGTATTTTACAAGCGTATGAATACTTTGTGATTGCGAAGAGTATGTTGCTGATCCGAGTGATTATGCCTTCTATCATTGCGACACCGTTTTTATTAATGGGATTTGGCGCAGTTACGATTATATTGATTACGTTAATTGTCAACTTTGCGTGTCTGTTCTTAGGCATGATTTTATGTCGACGCCATGTATCGATACGCTTTGATTGGAAAGGTGCATTATCGTTTAATCACTTAAAACAACAGAAACAATTGAACGTGTATTTAGGTTTAGTTTTGTTTTCTATTGCTATTGAACAATTGACGTTAAATTCTGGTCAAATGATTTTAGGTGCGATTAACGGAACGGTTGCGGTTGCGATTTATGTCATCGCTGTACAGTTCGTAAAAATCTTCCAACAGTTTGCGACTTCTATTAATAATGTGACCTTCCCAGGATTCTCAATGTTAGTGGTAGAAGGTGCAAGTAATGAACGTTTACTTCAACAGATGGTACGCATCAGTCGTATTCAATTGATTGTATTATCGTTTATCTTATCCGGCTTTGTGATTTTCGGTGAGAACTTTATTGTGATTTGGGCAGGGCAAGATTTCAGACCTGCGTATCTTATGACGGTAATTTTAATGTTTACAATTACTTTCCAACTATCACAGTTGCCGGCAGTCAGCATTATTCAAGCACATAATCGCCAAACGTTTCGTTTTATGGCTTTAGCAATTACCTTAGTATTAGCCATGATCAGTGCGGTCATTTTAGCGCCGAAGTATAGTGGTTACGGTGTTTCACTTTCTATCGCAGCGTTCAGCTTTATCGGCTATACACTGATTATGAATGTATATTATCACCGTAAAATCGGTTTGAATATGTATCGTTTCTGGTTTGAGATGAGTAAAATATGGTTGCCGATGATAATCTCTACAGCCATTTACTATTTTATTTATCAATGGATTGCGCAACTCTTAGGTAAAGGGTTAGTCGTGCTAGGTATAAATATTATCGTTTATGTTATTTTGTATTCTGTCGTGTTGTGGACAGTCATTATGAACCAAAGCGAGCGACAAATGGGTATGCAAGTAATACAACGCTTTAAACGTGCGTAAATATAACTATGAAAATGTTAAAAAGAATAAATACAAACAAAGACGCTATTCAGTCAGAAAAACCTGAACAGCGTCTTTGTTTACTTTTTAAGTAAAGTGAGACATACATCTATTAAATGCAGGTGATACACACTATAAATCAGGCCAGAAATAAAGACAGCCAATGTTACAGCGAAGAGTGCAGTTTGAATCCATGAGCGCTTCATAATCGTAATAGCTTTAGTTTTAGCATTCCAAATAAAGTTGAAGCGATTGAAATAAATCATGAACAGCACAATTAAGGTATAAAAGATAGATGATATCAATACCATTTGAATTAAGCCGGGTAATATCATGCGATCGGATAATTGTATAAGACTTTGAATTTTAGAGATAAAATCTTTTGGTTTCGTTTCTCCGAATAAATCGAACCACCAATCTGTAAATTTGATTAAGAAACTGCCGAGAAACATAAGTAATAATAATGTACATGCATTCAAAGTAGTCAGCCAAGCACGACGACCTGGCACAGCAGTGAATGTTAAACGATGCATTAAAATAGCGTGAACTACTAATAAAGCGATACCTATACCACAGGCGAGCACACCATATTCTATTGCGAAAAATGTGTGGTACATATTCGTCTTTAAGGCATTAGGTTTTCCTAGAAATAGTAACAATAAGCCAATGATGAAGCCATTGATAAAGAGTGTATAAAAAACAAACGTACTCAAACAAACTAAAATACGTCGATTACGACGAATCAATATTAAATCTAATAGGGTAAATAACAGTCCAATTGTTAGATACAAGATGATTTGAATCATGATGATAAGTGTTCTCCTTCTTAAAGGTGATAAATCACGTTGTGTTAATAATTAATAATTTTACTATTGAAGTCATAAATTGTCAGTAAAAAAATGAAGTGAGTGAAAATATTATTAAATGACGTATGTTTGACGAGGTATAAAATGGTATGTTTTCTAATTATAGATTATGATGACAATCATATAATTAAAGTGTATTATATGCTTAACACAACAAGGAGAACAACATCATGAGGATTATTAAGGAACACCCATATTGTTTTGTATATGGATTATTAGTGCTTTTTTATTTTGTATTTGCGGCGATTGTTCCGCTTGCGCAAGATGACTGGGGCTGGTATATACATGGCTACAACCAATGGTTCAATGAACATTTTAAAAATTTAAACGGTCGATATTTCGGGAATATTTTAGAAATTTTAGCAGTGAGAAGCCTATTATTACGCATGGTAGTGTATGCGCTAGTTTCATTCTCCATACTTTGGATAGTATTGAAATTCGCAGATAAAACTAAAAGTACAGCTTATATATTAATCGCGTTTATAATGTTACTGCTAATGCCCGCTTCAATCTTCAAACAAACTTATGCGTGGTATGCAGGATTTAATAACTATGTCACAAGTGCCTTATGTGCATTAGTAGTTTTATTATTTGTTTTAAAAACACTGCATAATCAAGAAAGAAAAACACAATGGTCACAACGTATTGAATTAGTATGTTTCTATATCGCATGTATTGCCGGACAGTTATTTATGGAGAATGTCACACTTTATAATATTGCGATTACCGGTTTAGGGTTACTTGTATATTTAGTAATTTATCGCAAAATCAACTTGAAATTATTGATAGGATTCTGTTTAACATGGATAGGCGCGATTATTATGTTTACAAATCCTAACTACATGAATATTTTAGCGGGTAATAGTTCATATCAACAAGTCGGTTCTAATACCTCGATGTATGATAAAGTCATTCAAACGTTATTAAAAATCATTCCGTATTATGGCTACTTCCAATGCGCCATATTTTTAAGTATTTTAGCTGTGGTTTTACTCATTGTTTTATATCGCAGTCCGAAATTTTTAAGTTTGTCACTAGTGTATAAAGTGATAATAACGGTAGCTTTAGCATTCTTTACTGTTTATAAATACTTTGTCTATGAACCTTTTGATTTAGATGCGATGAAACACATTCCGTGGGTTGCTGGTCTGAATTTCTTAGCGTGTTTGATCTATTTCTGTGCAGTCGCAGTAGGTCTCTATTTTATTGGTTTATCTAAGAAGTCATTATTGACGACATACTTTAGTTTAGCTTCGATTGTGATTGCGACCATGCCTTTATTAGTCGTTGCGCCTGTCGGACCAAGAAATTTCTACTTTATGTATGTGTTATGGTTGGTTATTTTATTAATTGTACTTAAACAGTTACCTTTACCTGAAAGACGTACGAGTCTCATTGCGGGTAGTATCGCACTAGTCGCAGTAATCGTGTTTATGAGTGCTTTTTCATTCATGAGTTATGCGAATACACAACGGATTGCGAAAATAAAAGAAGAAGCAGCACATGTCTCTAAAGATGACGTTATTATTGTAGAAATGTTGCCATTTGATGTGTATACCCAACATTCCTCACCATGGTCGGTAAGAACACAGAGAATATTTAAACAATATTTTGGTATACCTCAAGAAGCACGATTAAAATTCGTACCTTATGGTCAAAAATATTTACAACCGAAAGTACAGAAGAAAAATAAATAAAATCACAAAAAAATCAGAACAACTTCCAATTGTGAAGCTGTTCTGATTTTTTGTTTTAAAGTATTTTCCATCGCTATTCTGACTTAACTTTAATGTTGAGTAATTGATTGAAAATCTTGTCCAGCGAATCAGGATTATCAATCGCATTTGAATAGTCGGCACAAAGTTTATGTTCATCGTAAGTCCAATCACCGATAGCGGTAATTGCTGATTCAAAGACACGAGCAACTACTTTGATCGGAGGGTTGCCAGGGACTTCGATAATATCTGCATTGTCTATGATGTCTTGACGTATTTTTTGGATGAAGATTGCGGTCACAGTTTCCATAAATTGTTGATCATGACGTTGTTTAATATCAATTTTTTCAATAGGTTTATCAAAGAAAGAACTTAAAGCTTTAAAAGGTGCTTCAATACGCTCTCGAATATCCTTTTCGAAATAATCTTTAGTCAAATTCGTAATTAAGTAAGATAACAAGTCATATTTATCGTAAAAGTGTTTATAGAATGTCGTACGGTGAACCAATGCTTTATCACATATCATATTAACTGTAATGGCAGAGAATAATTTTTCGCTTAATAAGTTGAACAAGGATTCGGATAAAGCACGTTTTGTTTTAATCACACGTAAATCATTGGGATTCATGTTTGGCACATCTCCTTTTGTTAAATATATATGATAACAACTCGATTTCAGTATAGAACTATCAGTATAAATAAACTACTATGTAGATTAAACTATACTGTATGTTTGGTGGAGAGGCAAATATTTTAACTTGAGTATGAATAAATTTAATTTTTCTGTTTTACTTATTGTTTAAAGTGTAAATATAGAAATGATATAATTTTTTCTAACAAATTTTATGAAATGGGGTTTAGGGTTGATTTATACTGTTACATCAACTTTGCCTCCGAATCATGGAGGAAGAACGAAAGCATTGTTGAAGCGAATTCAATTTATTGACGACACATTAGGTATTAAACAAACTATTTTAACGACCAACTACAATATTGAGTACCCAGAAGTATTGGCTGATTTTAGAGAAAAAGGTATCTTAAACGAAGGTACACAAGTCATTAATCTCTATGATTGGCTTTCTGGCTATAATCTATTTAACATTCCAAAGTCGACTTTTAAGAAAGAAAAGAAATATAAAGCACAACCTGTGGCACTTTCTGATTACACAACACGTACGAATAAAAAAGGGGACGTCGTACGTTATTATGACAAGGCTGATGAAACATATTTACTGTATCGTAAATTTTATGAGGATTCAGAAGTAGTCCATTTTGAAGATGTGATGACGCCTGGAGTTAAACATAAAGTCATCCGTTATGAATACAACACTTATGGTTATCTGCATAAGAAGACTTACTATGCAGCACGTAAAAACATGAAGTTGAGTGAGACGATGTATGATTTAGACGGAAATGTGTATTGTCAAAAATGGTTTGAAGAAAATAAGCAAGGCAAACCAGAAGCGACGTCCATTTTGATATACCGCGAGGGACGTGTGGTAAGAAGTTTTACGCACGATAAAGCATTGTTTGCGTATTTTTATAATGAGATATTTAAAGATGGAGATATTGTGTTTAATGATGCACGTTTATTAGATGAACCATTAATTGACAATCAACATGCGATTAAACCTGTCATTGTCTTCCATAGTTCTCTCTTATCCGGTGATAATATTAAAGGTTCATATCGCTTTGCGATAGATCATCACAAGCAAGTTTCGGCGTATATTGTGCTGACAACTCAACAAAAACAAGATATTTTAGCACAATCAGATATTCCAGAACAAAAAATTCAAGTCATTCCGCATTTCATTGAACCCAGTACGTTACCTGAACAAGAACGTAAAAATCAGTTTGTGTATTTAGGCAGGTTCTCAAAAGAGAAACGTATTGATCACATTGTGAAGGCATTTAAGTTATTTAAAGCTAAAGATTATGAGACGAAACTGAAATTATATGGCGGTGTTTCTGACTCACAAGAAGATGAACTTAAAGATTTAATTTCTAAAGAAGGTCTGTCAGAAGATGTAGACATCGAATCCTTTACTAATCATCCACAAGAAGTTTTCCGTGAATCACGTGCTTCTATTTTAGCAAGTACACATGAAGGATTCGGATTATCTATGATGGAAAGTATCAATGAAGGTTGTCCGGTTCTTGCGTATGATATTCGTTATGGGCCAAATGAAATCATTGAAGCGGGTGAGAATGGGTATTTAATACCTACAGGTGATATCGAGGCTTTAGCACAGGCGATGGAGCGTATCATCAACCATCCATTGAAGCATGTGCACACACGTCAATCATTAACACCAAAAGCCGCCCAACATCATTTCGAACAGTTATTTAAAACGTTAATATAAATAGAGTAATACACCTTTTATTATTTTTCCAAATTAGTAAGACGATGATAAAAAAGTAGATTTAGTATATAATTGTTACGGTTTCTTATTTGGTTTGCTGAGAAATTAGCAGTACAATAAGAAAATGTGGAAAACAGAGATATAAAAAGTAAGGAGATCACAATCATGAATGAATTAACAGTCATTATCACATACTACAACTCAGAAGATTATATTCAAGCTTGTATCGAAAGCTTGAAGCAACAACGCAATCAAGATTTTAATGTGATTATAGTCAACGATGGATCAACAGATGGTTCTCAAGCACTTTTAGAAGACACCTTAAAAAACTATGATAAAAAGGTTGAAGTGATTAACTTTGAACAAAACCAAGGGCATGCGCATGCGCGTAACGTCGCAATGTCACATGTAGAAACACCGTATTTTATGTTTTTAGATGCGGATGATGAATTAGCTTCTTATGCGATTCAATTCTATTTAAAAACAGTGAATGGTCTAGATGCCTTAATTGCACCGATTAATAAGTTTACACTCAATCAACCGCAATACATCGATCAGAATAAAATTAGATTGGAATATATGAACGCTGAGACAAACCCTAATTCATTCTTAAGAAAAAATACGGCTTGTAACATTTTATTTAAAACAGCAATCGTACACGCGCATCAACTTCAATTCGATGAGGCATTGAAAACGTATGTCGACAATTCTTTTGTAGTGGATTATCTGACATATGCAGAACGCTTTGTGCGTATTTTAGGTTTCCCGTTCTATTTCAGAGGAGAGGTTTATGATCCTTTTGAAACAGAACAACTGACACAACAAGCGTTCGACCAATTATTTGAAGATTACGCTGATGCTTATCTGCATACTGTGCAGAAAGTGAAAAATAAAAAAGTCCGTCAATTTATGACGCATAAAATGGCAAGTATGATTCGTAACGGTTTTGACCCTGCGAATAAACAAAATGCTTACCACTATGCACAACATCAAGACACACTTATTCAATTAGCTCAAAAATTGAAATGGCATCTCTTACAAGAAACAGATGGCGGTTCATTGTTTAAAGTAGAAATGTTGGCGTTAATGTTTAATCAACCTGACGCCGCAATTGCGATCAACAAATACAGAGGCATGTTACGTCATGTGAAGAATGTTGTGATGCGTAATAAAAATAAAAACCGTTCTATGTATCAGTTAACAGATGCGCCAGAAAATGTTTCTAACAAAACAATTGTTTTTGAGACATTCGGCGGTAAAAACTATAGTGATAGTCCAAAATACATTTATGAATATATGCAGAAATATTATCCGTACTATAACTATATCTGGGTATTAAAGAACCCGGCTAAAACTTATGTTCCAGGTAATGCGACTAAAGTGAAAAAAGGTTCGAAAGCTTATTATGAAGCTTATTCAAAAGCACATTACTGGGTTACGAACGCTCGCACGCCGCTTTATATCAATAAGAAAGAGAATCAAACGTATATTCAAACATGGCATGGTACGCCGTTGAAACGTTTGGCGAATGATATGAAAGTGGTACGTATGCCAGGGACAACAACGCCCGCATATAAACGTAATTTCAGAGAAGAGACAGAACGTTGGGATTATTTAGTATCACCGAACCGTTATTCTACTGAAATTTTTGAATCGGCCTTTTGGATGGATAGAGACCGTGTCTTAGAAATCGGTTATCCAAGAAATGATGTGCTTGTTAATCGTCAAAATGATACTGAGTATCTTAAAGATATTCGAGAGAAGCTTAATATTCCTAAAGATAAGAAAGTCATTACTTACGCACCGACATGGCGTGATGATGAGTTTATTAAAAAAGGACAATACTTATTCAATCTTAAAATCGACTTAGATAATTTATATAAACAATTAGGTGATGACTATGTCATTTTATTACGTATGCATTATCTGATTGCGAATGCTTTAGATTTATCTGGTTATGAAAACTTTGCGATAGATGTATCTGATTATGATGATGTCTCAGAAATCTTCTTGATTTCAGATGCATTGATTACAGATTATTCATCTGTGATGTTCGACTATGGTATTTTAAAACGTCCACAGTTCTTCTTTGCGTATGATATTGAGAAATACGGTAAAGGTTTACGTGGCTTCTATATGGATTACCATAATGATTTACCAGGACCTATTTTCACAGATGCGCACAAACTTGCTGAAAGCTTAAAAGATTTACCGAAAGTACAAGCAGAATATCAAGATAAGATTGATGCATTCTACAATCGTTTCTGCAGTATCGAAAACGGTAAAGCATCAGAATATATCGGTGAATTGATTCATCAAGGTATTGAAGAAAAAGAATAATACGTTAACACGCAAAAGTAGCCTTTAAAGAGACTGTTTTTGCGTGTTTTTCTTTTAACAGGCTATAGTAAGAGAGAGGTGAACATTATGGGACAAACCAAACAAAAGGTGATTTATACTGTCGGTCATTCTGATCATGATAAAGAAACATTTCTTGAAATGTTGAAACAATATCATGTTGAAGTCTTAATGGATATCAGAGCCTTTACGAAGAGCCGTAAACATCCGCAATTTAAAGACGACAATATGAAGTCATGGTTGAAAGAAGCGGGGATTGAGTATCAAACTGACCAATTTCTAGGTGGGCGCAGACAACCCAGTGAAACAGTGGGACGTACTTTGAATAGTGGTTGGCAAAATGAATCTTTCCATAACTATGCGGACTATACTTTAACAGACGACTTCAAAGAAGGGATTAAAAGATTAACAGAAACAGCCCAAAACCAAACGACAGCCTACATGTGTTCAGAACATCATCCAGCACGTTGTCATCGTCTGATTGTCAGTAATTATTTAGCTGCACATGGTTGGGACGTGTATCATATTATGCAGAATAATAAAGGTGACATTATTGCACAACCACATAAGTTAGGACAATGGGGTGCGATGCCAATTATTGAAGATGATGGGGAAGTAGTATATCCAAAAAAAACAGATTGACATATATAAATGAATGAGGTGTTTCTTTTATGAATCAGAACAACATATTGAATCAGCAACAAGTTAGAAGAAAATGAACAGACAGGCCGCGCCTGTCTATTTTTTATGAAAAAAATAAAAAATTGCTGCAATTGTGTGGCAATCTTTTATAAAAAATGAGATCCTGCTTATAAGTAATGAAATATTGATATGAGCGGAGGATACATATGAAAAAGTTAGTCAGAGTCGTAGGTGCAGTGATTGAACATCAAGGTAACATTTTATGTGCACAACGCAGTGAACAAATGAGCTTACCGTTATTATGGGAATTTCCGGGTGGTAAAATTGAACAAGGTGAAACAGATATTGAAGCGTTAAAACGTGAAATTCAAGAAGAAATGAAGTGTGATTTAGCAGTGGGTGAGAAAGTCACGACGACTACACATGAATATGATTTTGCGATTATCGAGCTGACAACGTATCGTTGTACTTTACAAGAAACGATGCCGACATTAACTGAACATAGCCAAATTAAATGGTTAGACCCTAAAGCGTTACACCAATTAGAGTGGGCACCGGCAGATATTCCGGCAGTCGACTTACTTGTTGAACAAGGGTAATGCCTATGGAACATTTAATTGAAGATTTAACCCAGTCGCTTCATAAAGGCTTTATTGATCGTTCTATTGTGCATCAAGGGCACCATGTGCCGAAATTGTTGCTGAATAATCAAGAAGAAAATGTGCTCGCAACGCTCATCGATGAACTAGAGAAATGTCAGTCCTTTATGATTTCGGTTGCTTTTATTACGCCGAGCGGTCTCCAAAGTCTGAAGTCACATTTATATGATATGGCACAACGTGGTGTTAAAGGCAAAATATTAACTTCCAATTATTTAGGTTTCAACTCCCCAAAAGTGTATGAAGAGCTGATGAAGTTAGACAATGTTGAAGTCCGTGTAACAGATGTCTCAGGCTTTCATGCGAAAGGTTATATTTTTGATCATGACGCCTATTCTACGTTAGTTGTGGGGAGTTCGAATTTAACTTCTAATGCTTTGAAAGTTAATTATGAACATAATATTTTATTATCTTCTCATCAAAATGGTGATTTAGTCCATAAAGTGAAAGACCAATTCAATGGGTTATGGGAAGAGAGCACTCCTTTAACAGAAGCTTGGATTGAGGCGTATCGTGAGGTTTATCAACCACAAATGACACAACGGTTGTTTGAAGAAAGTCAGAAACAAACGTTGTTGGAAAATAAAATACATGAAGCGGTTAAAATTGAACCGAATTTAATGCAGATAGAAGCGTTAAAAGGTTTGGCAGAGATGCGTGCACAAGGTGAAAATAAAGCATTGATTATTTCTGCGACAGGGACAGGTAAGACGATTATGTCTGCGTTAGATGTCCGTGCATTTAAACCTAAACGTTTCTTATTTGTTGTGCATAGTGAAACCATCTTAAATGATGCATTGGCAGCTTATCGTAAAGTGTTGGCAGATGAAAATGAAGCGGACTTTGCGAAGTTGACGGGGACTGAGAAGAATTTGGATGCGAAGTATTTATTCGCGACTGTACAAACAATGTCGAAGCCTGACATTTATCAACAGTTTGACCCGGCAGCTTTTGATTATATTGTCTTTGATGAAGCACATCGTTCAGCAGCACAAAGTTATCAAAATATCTTCCATTACTTTCAACCGAAATTTATGTTAGGGATGACCGCAACACCTGAACGAAGTGATGATCTCAGTGTCTTCGCGCAATTTAATCATAATGTTGCTTATGAAATTCGACTTCAGAAGGCATTAGAAAGTGATATTTTATGTCCATTCCATTATTTTGGTGTCTCAGATTATATTCAAGAAGGCCAAGTTGTGGATGATAACACACAAGACTTAAAATTCTTAGCGTCTGATGACCGTGTGAAATATATTCTAGAGAAAACGGATTATTATGGTTATTCTGGTGACGAATTAAAAGGGCTAATCTTTGTCAGTCGTAAAAAAGAAGCACAAGCTTTAGCACAAAAGTTAAATGCCAAAGGCATACCCACACAAGCTTTAACAGGTTCAGATTCACAAAAACAGCGTAACGAAGTGATTCAACAGTTAAAAGACGGCAGATTAAATTATATTATCACCGTAGATTTGTTTAACGAAGGAATTGATATTCCTGAAATCAATCAAGTGGTGATGTTACGGAGCACACAATCAAGTATTATCTTTGTACAACAATTAGGACGTGGTCTTCGTAAGAGTGCGAATAAAGATTTTGTGACAGTCATTGATTTCATTGGAAACTATAAAAATAACTATATGATTCCGATAGCACTGTCAGGTGACCATTCCCATAATAAAGATAGTTATCGAAAATTTATTTCAGACTATGCGCCATTAAAAGGCGTTTCAACAATTAATTTTGAAGAAGTTGCTCAAAAGAGAATTTTTGATTCGATTCAATCTGCGACTTTAAATAAGAAAGCTATGATTTTACAAGCATTCAATGAAGTGAAAGCACGCATTGGTCGCACGCCAAGTTTAATGGATTTCATTCATCAACATTCGATTGATCCAGAAGTGATTCTTTCGAAGTATGGGAATTATGAACAATTTCTAGTGGAGAAAACAGATATTACGACAAGAATCTCTGAAAATGCCTCTAAGAATTTGACGTTCATTTCTCAAGAATTAGCGAAAGGTTTGAAGAATACCGATTATTTAGCACTAGAGTTGTTGATGAGCCAAGATGAAAGTTTTGAACGTTTAGTTGAAAAACTTCAACATAGAGATAGTGAAATTGAAGAAGCGGATGTGCGTACCAGTTTGAAGGTATTAGATGAAACTTTCTTCAGTAAGAATATAGATAAAAGATATGGCACACCGATGGTTGAATGGGATAAAAAGACTAATCTTATCGGTCTTACTAAACCGTTTAAAATGAACTTGAAAAATGAAGCCTTTCGTCATCACGTCAATGATTTGATCGAAGTAGCCCAATATAAACATAAGCATGTCTATCAAAATCAAAATGACTTTATCTTGTATGAACGTTATTCGAGAAAAGATTTTGTGAAAGTGATGAACTGGGATAAAGATGAGTCTGCAGTTATTAACGGTTATAAACAAAAACATCATACATTGCCAATTTTCATTACGTATCACAAAAGTGAAGATATCAGCGACAATACAGCGTATGAAGATCAATTCATTAATCAAAATGAGCTGAAATGGTTCACGCGTTCACCAAGAAAGTTAAGTTCTGATGAAGTTCAAAAAGTAATGCGACACCAAGAACTCAATACACCAATGTATCTTTTCGTGAAGAAAGAAGACGGTGAAGGAACAGACTTCTATTATTTAGGTAAAGCTCGCTTTATGTCAGGTACTGAAGCACAAACGAAGATGCCGGATGGCAAAGATGTAGTCACAATGCATCTTGCTTTAGATACGCCGGTTCGAGATGATATTTACCGCTATTTAGTTGAGAAATAAACTGATTGCCTGACTCGAAAAAGAGTCAGGTTTTTTGTGATATATAGGTCAGAATAGAGATGAATCAGTCTTTTTGACCATAGATTTGCTTGTATGCGCATAGATGCATATAATCTTGATTAAACACATGATAACGATTCACTATTAAGAGGAATGAGACGGATAATAAGGCGGAAAGGATTCTGGTGATTGGCAGCCCTGGCACAGGAAAATCAACATTTGCTAAACAGTTAAGTCAGAAAATGAATATTCCAGTCTTTCATTTAGATAAACTGTTTTGGAAAAATGATCATGAAACAATTAATCAAGAAGAGTTTATAAAACAAGTCGAAAAAGTAATTGCTGAAAATGAATCTTGGATTATAGATGGGAATTATAGAGACACTTTACCTTTGAGATTAGAACAAGCAGAACTTGTCATTTGGTTGAAAGCACCACGTTGGAAATGTATTTTGAATGTGGTTAAACGTTATTTTAGATTATTAAAGAATGAGGATACTGGCGGCAATCCGAAGTCACTGCGATTCGAATTTGTAAAATATATTTGGGACTTTCCAAGCAATCATTTTCTTTCTATGATTCAAGCTAAAACAAATAGTTTAAATCGAGCAAAATGGATTGAGTTAAATGGGTTTAAAGAAATGAAGCATTTTATGCGAGAAAGTGAATTTAAAATAAAACACTAGCCCAAATGATTATTTTGGACTAGTGGTCATAGACAATGAAAATAAACTTTAAGTGCTTACTGATGTATAGCAATACTTGCACGTGTCAGTTTACGTTTATTTTTATAATAAACAAGTGCGATGGTTGAATTGACCATAGCGGACGAAATAATCAAGACATCGTCGTATTGGACGAAGGTGATACTGATGATATAACCAGTAATAATCAACGATACGGATATGATGAATAAACGCAATTTTCGATAGTAATCATGGAAATAGGACATATTCATCCATAATCCGAAGAAGAATAAGAAAATGCTGGCATACATAAAGTGTACTTCAAATAATCGATTGATTTTACCACTGCTGCTGAAGATAATAGCCGCATTCACGCCGCCTAATGCAATATTAATGATAAGGTGTGAATAATTTAATTTAAACCCGATGGTGCGATGACGATGGTTAATATAAAACTCTGTAATTGCCCAATAAGCTAAGAATAATCCAATTAAAATCATGAATTGGAAAATATAAAGATAATCAAATGTCGTAATACTGAAGATACTTGCGATACCTACTAATAATTCTCCAAATACGATGATAGTCAAAAGAGCATAACGTTCTACTAAATGCATCATATTGACAGGAGATTCTTTTAAATATTTACGAAATGGTACTAAACCTATTGCAGCAATCATCAATCCTAAGTTCCCTGGCACAAAGCGATAAGGTGGCGGTGTAAATGAACCAATGATTGAAAAGATTGCAACAAAAGATGTGACAATGACATAAGCAATACATGTCATTTTATCGCCTTTTGATTTTGTATGTCGTATTTGTAGTAAATATTGTAGACAAATACTTAAATAAAGTAATGACATATAAGTCATAAAGGGTACAAAGGTTTTATTGAAATCTGGATAGAAACTGTTGGATAAGAAAATCAAAAGAAAAATATTCACAATAGTGAAGCCTACATCTTTTGGTAATAGCTCACCAAAGCGGTTAGTGAAGACTGTTTGATGTGCCCATAATAGCCATAAAAATAGACTCATTAAAATATAAATAATAAAGGTATTTAAGGTTAAAGTGCCGTTACCTGTAAGTTGAAGTAATACATGTGCAATTTTCTGCAAAGCATATACGAAAATCAAGTCATAAAAGAGTTCATGAAAGTTAGCACGTTTATCTTGTAAGTAACGTGGTGTTAAATTAGACGCCATTTGTGTCATCTCCTGTTGTATTTAGTAGGCGACTTGTATTCTCTTTTTTTAAGTCTCTTGTATTTTAGTATGAATGGAATCAAAATAAAAGTGATTACATTTAGTGTTAACATGTAATCATTTAGATGATTAAATCAATATTAAGGCATAAAAAAAGCGAACCTCTTAGTAGAGATTCGCCTCAATAATTGAATGATAATTATGCTTTGTTTACTGATGCGTCGTAGATTGTATCAATCGCATCTTGTAATTTATTGTTAAATTCTTCGTCTGATTGGTTAACGTTCAAGTCAGTTACTAATGCACGAGAGAAGCTTGCGATTAAGCCATCGTTTTCTTTTAAGATTTTGTTTGCTTCTTCACGGCTGTAACCACCAGATAATGCAACAACACGTACCACTTGAGGGTGTTCGATAAGTTCTTTATAAGTGTTTGCTTTTGTTGGAATTGTTAATTTCAACATAACATTTTGATCTTTATTTAAGTTGTCTAACTCAGCTTTGATTGCTGCTGCTAAGTTTTCTTCGATTGCTTCTTTATCTTCTGCGTGAATGTTAACTTCTGGTTCGATAATTGGTACTAAACCAGCCGCAATGATTTCTTTAGCAACTTCGAATTGTTGTTTAACAACTTTTTCGATACCTTCTTTGTTGTTTTCTAAAATGTTAGAACGCATTTTTGTACCGAAGATATGACGTTCGTTTGCGCGTTTCAATAATTCATCTAAATCTGGAATAGGTTTCATTAATTGAACGCCTTCATTTTGGTCGGCTAATCCTTTGTCGACTTTCAAGAATGGTACGACACCTTTGCTTGCTAGGAAGTCACCAGTGTATTGTCCTTCAATTTCACGATCTATTGTTTGCTCGAATAGGATAGCTCCTAGGATTTTGTCTCCGTTGAAAGCAGGTGAAGTAATGATGCGTGTACGCATTTCGTGTACAAGGTCAAACATTTCATCATCGTTTGAGTATTCATTTTCTTCAATTCCGTAAGCTTTAAGCGCTTTAGGAGTACTACCACCGCTTTGGTCTAATGCTGCGATAAATCCTTTACCATTTTTAATTTTGTCAAATTGTTCTTGGTTCATTTATTGACACTCCTCTTTCCGCATTTTGCTATATCTCTTTCATCTCTAGTATGGTAAAAATGAAGTGATTTCGCAAATAGTTTAACTCATAAATGTAAAATAAATCACAAACGGAATTTTAGATGGATTATTGGCTTGAAACTAGGACATTAAACGTCTTGTTAGTATTCATTTGAAACTAAAATACGTTACAATAGTGTGAAAGGGATTTGTTGAAAGGGTGAAGACGGTGAGCAGAATAGAAACGTTATTTGTAGGCGGTGTGGAAACAGTAGGGCATCCGCACGCCGTTAATAAACTGGATCAGCAGTGGATGACTGCTGCGTATAAGAAAGCCATGCCGATACCTGTTTTTCTGACTAAAAGCGGTTTGGAAGGTGATGATGTGGGAGATAAGAAACACCACGGCGGACCAGAAAAAGCATTATTTGCGTATAGTGTCATTCATTATGATAAATGGGCAGAAGAATATCCAGATGCAGAATTCAAAGCTGGGACAAATGGTGAAAATGTATCTGTGACAGATATGGATGAAACGACGGTATGTATCGGAGATATTTATCGAGTCGGTGAAGCGTTAGTACAAGTCTCACAACCACGCAGACCTTGTTGGAAACCAGGCAGACGGGTGAAATGGATTGACTTCGGACAACGTATTCAAGATACAGGGCGTACAGGTTGGTACTTCAGAGTGCTTGAGGAAGGTCGTATTCAACAAGGCGATGTGTTTGAGTTAGTAGAACGCCCATGTGAAACATGGACAATTGCGAAGATGAATGATGTATTATATCATCATACAGACCATCCGCAACTGATGCGTCAGCTAATGGATAATGACTATACACCGCCGTCTTGGAAAGAAGAGTTAAGTCAATTGCTTGAAGGAGAAGCGGTGGATCATACACCAAGACTCTATGGTCCGAACATTTAAAAAAATACTTATTGTAATAAAAATAAAAGACACATGCACCGAAATGGCGACATGTGTCTTTCTTATTCATCTTATCTTATTGTCTGTCAGCCTCATGGCTGCGAAGGGGAGAAAACAGCCATGAGTGATTTATGACAGATTAACCTTTTACTTTTGTGGCAATGATTGGATAGGATTATTTAATCCAGTGTCGTTGCACGTTAACATCTTCAATATCGGTTTATTATTTTTATTATGTGCAACATTTCATATGCCAAGTGTTTGTATGGACATCAAGCATCATTCATTGAGGAGGGTATAACTCAACGTAGATGGATGTGCCTGGTTTAATTTTCAGTTGTAGGTTTATTGATCGCATGCAAATGGGCTGTATGTTTGTATGCGAATTTTATCATTTGTATGATGGGTATTCGATTTTTTTAGTATTGATTAGACCATCCAAGGACGGTTATGCGTATTTTGTTGTTTCGGTTTGTTTGGGAGTTTATCGTGCGAAACAACTTTTGGTTCTTGACCAGATTCAATTCTTCTTTTTAATTTTGAATCAATCTTTGAAGTATTGAATGGGACGAAGACGCGTTTTGCGTCTTGATTGCAGTCAGGGCAAACTGCATAATCATGATTTTCATTCATAGATTGATTTAGCGTAAATTCACCGTGTTTTGCGCATGCATAAGTGTAATTGGGCATTACTCATCAGGCTCCAAATTCGGAATGATATCATCTCTGAAGATTTCACGAGGTATTGCAATTGTACAACAAGCGTTTGGAACATCCACGATACCAGCAACTGTACCTTGGACGGGCGCTGTTCCAAGTAACATATAAGCTTGTTCACCTGTAAAGCCTCGTGTTTTTAAGAATTCAATCGCGTTTAAACAAGCGTTGCGATAAGCGGTATTCGCATTTAAATACTCTTGTTTTCCGCTGAATTCATCTACTGAAATACCTTCGAATACAATATAATCTGTATAGTTCGGCATTACAGGTCCTGGTTTGAAGGCTGGGTTCTTTTTAATTTGATATTTTTCCATGCCATTTTTAATCACGTTGACGCGTAAATCAATCCAACCAGGCATTTCGATACCGCCGCAGAATGTAATTTCACCATCACCTTGTGAGAAATGCAGATCGCCGACAGATAACTTTGCACCGTCGACAAAGACTGGGAAATAAATGCGGGAACCTTTCGATAAGTTTTTGATATCGCAGTTACCGCCGTTTTCTCTAGGAGGAACGGTTCTGGCACCTTCTTTAGCGACGCGGTCGAAATCTTTTCCTTCTAAAGTGCCAAGCACTACAGCATCCGTATCAGGTAAGTTTGCTAATACCGGCTCTCTGTTCGGATCTGTATCTACCAATGCTTGTTCACGTCGGTTCCATTCATCCAACATTTCTTGGGAAGGCGCAACCCCAATCAATCCTGGGTGAATCAATCCGACAAATTCTACACCAGGTACATGACGACTTGTCGCATAAATACCATTGAAATCCCAAATCGATTTTTGGGCATTCGGATAATGGTCAACGAGGAAACTGCCACCGTTTGTCACGTCGAAAATTCCGTTAAAGCCCCATTCGTGTTCTGGGAATGCGCCGATATCTAAGATGTCGACGACGAGTAAGTCGCCAGGCTCAACACCGTTGACATATACGGGACCACTCAGTACATGTACACGGTTCAAGTTGACATACTTGATATCGCTTGGGTCGTCATTGTTTGAGACTTGACCATCGGTCCAGTCTAAACATTCCATCCTAAATGATTCCCCGGGTTCAACTGAAAATGCAGCCGGAATGTCCGGGTGCCATCGGTTGTGTCCGGGATGTGCTTGCTGATCCATTTTCTTATTCAAATCCACACTAAATAATTTCTTAGGCATATGCCTACCCCCTTGCCGAAATAATTTGTGACTGAAGATTCTGACTAGAAATAGTATTCCTCAAAAAGTTACATTTTAAACTCGTTTTCTGAATTTTTGTGAAAAATATTGATTTTTTGTTAAAAAGTTACAATTTGTGAAATAATAGAAAGGATGACTATAAAAAGAAGGTGACGAAATGCATAAAGGATTACGTTTGGTTTTAGGAGGTCTATTCAGCCTAGCAGGAGTCATGCACTTTGTGCGTTCTGATGCTTTTACTCGCATCGTTCCGAAGTATTTACCATTACGTAAAACAGCAGTAATTGTAACAGGTATTGTTGAACTAATCATTGGTGGCGTTCTATTCTGGAAACGCCCAAGCCAAGCATTTAAACGAGGTATCAATGCTTTTTTAATTTCGGTATTTCCAGCTAATATTTATATGGCACGCAAACAATTACCGTTAGGCGATTATCAACTACCTAAGTGGGCTTTATACAGCCGCTTGCCATTGCAATTTGTCTTAATGGCATTCATTCGCAAACTATAAATAATATAAAAATAAAGCTTCTCCTTGTTTTGAAAATTAAACAAGAAGAAGCTTTTTTTAGTCTTTAATGATTCAATTAAAGAAGTCGACTGACTGCTTGTGCCACTTGTTTAGGTGACTGTGGATTTTGGCCTGTTACAAGTCGTCCATCTGTTTCAACTTCAGGTGTGAAAGGTAACATGGCTTTTTGATAATCTGCGCCACGACGTTTAATTTCATCTTCTAACATGAATGGAACAAGTTTTTTACGATTTGCGAGCAATTCTTCTGTATTAGAAAAGCCTGTCATTTGTTTTTGGTCAATGAAGTATCTGCCATTATTGTCTTTAACGTTTAATAACGCTGCGATACCATGACATACAGCTGCCACAATACCGTTGTGACCATAAACTTCATTAATCGCATTTTGAATGTATTTATTATTAGGGAAATCAAACATTACCCCATGGCCGCCAGTGAAGTAGATAACATCGTATTTTGATGGATCTGCTTCTTTAATCGATTTAGAGTATTTTAATTGTGTCATAAATTTTTCATCATCATAATAACGTTTTGTCACTTTATCTAAAAAGACAGAGTTCAAGCTGACTGGGTCTATTGGCGTTTCGCCGCCTTCAACACTGAAAATGTCGATTTCGTAGTTGCCGTCGTTAAAATAATCATAAAAGTGAACAAGTTCTCCTAACCAAAGTCCTGTTGGTTTTGAAAATTCACCGAAATGATCTGTACTTGTGTTGACTATCATAATTTTTTTCATACTTTAACCTTCTTTCTATGGAAAAGCCCACTTCTTCTTAAATACCCTGTTTAAGCATTAAATACTGTTTTAATTCCTTCATCGTAAGAAGTGATGTGGAATTCTGGGAAACGTTGCTTAAATTTATCTGAATTGAAAATATTATTGTATTTATATCTTGGCAGTAATTCCATCAGTTCTTTGACTTGATCATTGAATAAGCTGCCAATTTTAAAGCCCCACATTGGTAAGACATGGTAGCCGATTTTTTGATGGAGTACTGCTTCTGTTTTTTTGATGAGCTTCTCATATGTCAGACTGCCGGCTACTGGTAAATGCCATGTTTGGCCATAAGCGTCTGGTGTATTGCCAAGTAACGCTAGCGCACGACTTGCATCTGGTGTCCAAATTAAAGTACGCAACACTGAAGCACTGACAGGAATAATCGCTTTTTTGCCAGCTTTAATACGATTGAATACTAAAGTATTGGTAATACTTTGTGTTTTATCAGGACCATAGAATTCAGGTGCACGACCAATTACCACTTGTAAATTTTGTTCATTCATCGCTTTGAGGACCATTTCAGCCATCTGTGCACGGACCACTGATTTGCGTCCTACAGGTACAAATGGGCTAGATTCTGTTTGTACATTTGCGTTTTTTTCATACATGTATGTGTTATCGAAGAAAGCCAGTTTAGCATTGGTTTCAAGGCAAGCTTTAATAACATTTTTCATCATGACAGGGAAGCGTTGTTCCCACATTTCAGAATTGGCAGGCAAGCCGACTGCGAAATAAACAACATCACTGCCTTCAATTGCATGGTATGCTTCTGCGTAGTTCATTAAATCTGCGGCAACGAGTTCATCACTATCATGAATTTCTTTAGGTTTTCTGCCGACTAAACGAATGTCTTTTGTGTAATTTTTATAAAGTTCTCTTGCAATTTCGTGGCCGATTTGGCCATTACTTCCTAGAACAGTTTGCATGCTTTATCACTCCAAATTTGTGTGTTTATTTTACTTTTTCCTTATGTTCAAGTTCGTAAACATAGTTGGTAAAAAATTAAGCAGTGACTTCTAAAATATCAACTGCTCCTTAAATGATCATCTAAGTAAAATTTATTTTACCTTGCTCAATGTGAAATAGGAATTGATATGCTCACAACAACTTAATTTTTTTCAGAACAATTAACAAGGGTAATGTAAGCGCTTAACTAATTGCGGTTCTAAGTCTTATATGAATTTGTTTAATTATGATGTTCACACAATCGTAACGAAATAAAATAAAAATATGTGTTTTTCATTTACTCCAAGTAAAAAATAGGATATTCTTTTTGTGAAATAATTCACAAAGTAATTCAGAAGCATTCATGTCGAGGAGGAAATAGAAATGACTACATCTACTCAAAATGAGAAACAACCAACAGAAGTACAACCTGAAATTAATCCCACGCAACAAATGATTGATGCACTTGCAGAAAATGGACAACATGCATTACGTGAATTAGCAAAGCTTGATCAAACACAAATTGATCACATTGTTCATGCGATGGCAATGGCAGCTGTAGACAAACATATGGAACTTGCGAAAGTTGCCTATGAAGAAACAGGCCGTGGTATTTATGAAGATAAAGCTATCAAGAATCTATATGCATCAGAATATATCTGGCAATCTATCAAATACAATAAAACAATTGGTGTCATTGATGAAGATGAACAACGTGGTTTGACGTATGTAGCTTCACCTGTCGGTGTAGTATGTGGTGTAACACCGACAACGAACCCGACTTCTACAACAATTTTTAAAGCAATTATCGCAATTAAAACAGGTAACCCGATTATCTTCGCTTTCCATCCAAGTGCACAACAATCTTCTGCACTTGCGGCGAAAGTCATTTATGAAGCAGCACTCAAAGCAGGAGCACCAGAACATATTATTCAATGGATTGAACATCCATCATTAGAAGCAACTAAATTATTAATGAACCATGACAAAGTGGCATTAGTACTTGCGACAGGTGGTGCAGGTATGGTGAAATCTGCGTATTCAACAGGTAAGCCAGCATTAGGTGTAGGACCAGGTAACGTACCGGCATATATCGAAAAGTCTGCGAAAATCAAACGTGCAGTCAATGATGTCATTGTATCTAAGACTTTTGATAACGGCATGATTTGTGCTTCTGAACAAGGTGTCATTGTAGATAAAGAAATCTATGATGAAGTGAAAAAAGAATTTGAAGCACATCAATGTTATATCGTTAAGAAAAAAGAATTATCTAAATTAGAAAGTATCGTGATGCGTGAAGACCGTTGTGCAGTCAATGCAGATATCGTAGGTAAACCAGCCACTGAAATTGCGGCATCAGTCGGAATCAAAGTGCCTGAAGGTACGAAAATGTTAATTGCGGAACTTGAAGGTGTAGGACCAGATTATCCGTTATCTCGTGAAAAGTTATCTCTAGTACTCGCAATGGTTAAAGCAGAAAACCGTGAACATGGCTTAGAATTATGTGAAGGTATGCTTAATTTAGGCGGCTTAGGTCATACTGCAGTCGTGCATACAGAAGATGAAGCTTTACAAAGAGAATTCGGTATTCGCATGAATGCTTGTCGTGTGTTAGTCAACTCTCCATCAGCTGAAGGTGGTATCGGTAATATCTATAATGAAATGATTCCATCATTGACGTTAGGTTGCGGCTCTTATGGACATAACTCAGTTTCTCATAACGTTTCAGCTGTCGATTTAATCAATATAAAAACAATCGCTAAAAGGAGAAATAATATGCAATGGTTCAAACTTCCACCTAAAATTTTCTTTGAGAAAAACTCTCTTATGTATTTAACGCAAATGAAAGAAGTTGAACGCGTTGTAATCGTGACAGACGAAGGCATGGTAAACCTTGGTTATGCGAAACGTGTACAAGAAGTACTAGCACGACGTAATGATGCACCTGATGTGCGTATCTTTAGCGATGTTGAACCCAACCCATCAACTAACACTGTCTATAAAGGTTTAGAGTTAATGGTTGAATTCCAACCGGATACAATTATCGCAATCGGCGGCGGATCTGTTATGGACGCGGCGAAAGGTATGTGGGCATTCTTCGAACACCCAGATTTATCATTCTTTGGTGCGAAACAAAAATTCTTAGACATTCGTAAACGTGCTTATAAAATTATGCCAGCACAACGTGCGAAAATGGTTTGTATTCCAACCACTTCAGGTACAGGTTCAGAAGTTACACCATTTGCGGTTATCACAGATAGTGATACGCATGTCAAATATCCATTAGCAGATTATGCCTTGACGCCAGATGTAGCTATCGTAGATTCACAATTTGTATTAAGTGTGCCGAGAGGGGTCACTGCTGATACAGGTATGGATGTGTTAACACACGCAATTGAATCTTATGTATCCGTAATGGCGAGTGATTATACACGTGGCTTGAGCTTACAAGCGATTAAAATTGTTTTCGATGATTTAAAAGCTTCAGCGAATGATGGAGATCCAGATGCAAGAGAACGTATGCATAATGCTTCAACACTTGCAGGTATGGCGTTTGCTAATGCATTCTTAGGAATCAGTCACTCAATCGCACATAAAATCGGTGGAGAATACAACATTCCGCATGGTCGTACGAATGCGATTTTATTACCGCATGTCATCAGATATAATGCGAAAGATCCGCAAAAACATGCGATGTTCCCTAAATATGATTATTTCAGAGCGGATCAAGATTATGCAGATATTGCGAAATTCTTAGGCTTAAAAGGTAAAACAACAGAAGATTTAGTGGAAGCTTTGGCAGATGCTGTTTATGAATTAGGTCAAAGCGTAGGTATCGAAATGAATCTTAAAGCACAAGGTTTAACACAAGAAGTATTAGATAAAACAGTAGACCGTATGGCTGAACTTGCATACGAAGACCAATGTACAACTGCTAACCCTAAAGAACCATTAATCAGTGAACTAAAAGATATTATCATCACTGCTTATGATTATCAAAAATAAGTCGCTATGACCTTTCCAAATGACTAAAATTCAATCATCCATTCAAAACACGTCCTTGATATAAGGGGCGTGTTTTTTGATACATAGAAAAAGACCGATGCTTTTGACATCGGTCTTAAAGTGAATACTTTATTGTTCGTTTTGTTTGTTGATCCAGTCTGTAGATAAATCCATTGCTGCACGTGTCGCATTTGTTTTGTCTAAATCGTTAACCATCACAAAGTCATGAATTGTACCTTGCATACGTGCATGTGTCACATCATTACCAGCTTCTCTTAATTTGTGTGCATAAGCTTCGCCTTCATCACGTAATACGTCAGCTTCAGCGTTAATAATCATCGCTTTTGGTAAGTCTTTTAATTCTTCTAATGATGCACGTAATGGTGAAGCAGTAATTTCTGCGCGTTCATTTTCATCTGTTGTATATTGATCCCAGAACCACTGCATACCTTCTTTAGTTAAATAGTAACCTTCCGCAAATTCATTATAAGAATCTGTGTCAAACGCAGCATTTGTTACAGGGTAATAAAGTAATTGTTGATGGATTGGTAAGCCATTACGTTGTTTTGTCATTAAAGTCATTACAGCTGACATATTACCGCCGACTGAATCACCCGCAACTGTTAAACGGTTTAAATCTAAGTTTTTATCCTCTGCGACATCTTTTAATTGTTGTAAGACGTCGTAGTTTTGTTCAATTGCTGTCGGATATTTCGCTTCAGGTGATAAATCATAATCAGGGAATACAACGACTGAATTTGTACGTACCGCAAGTTCTCTGACAAGTTTGTCATGTGTATGCGGGCTTCCGAATACCCAACCTGCACCATGAATATAATAAATCACTGGTAATTTTTCTTGGTTTCCTTTTGGACGAATGAATCGAACAGGAACTTCGCCATAAGATTTTGTTTCAAATGTTGTATCTTCAATATCTACATCATATTTTTTAATATCTGATGATTGTACATCTTCTAATAATTTTCGACCTTCTTCTGGAGGTAACTCATATATACGTGGATGTGGGTCATTGGCTTTCGCAAAGTCAAGTGCTGCTTGTTCTAAAATAATTTTTTGAGTCATAATCAAGCTCCTTCATATATAGAATGTCTCTTTCTCTGGTAAAAGTATACCACTACGTTTACGAACTTAAACATAGATATGCTCAAAAAATGTTATTTTTGTAAATCATCTTCAAGAGAAGCAGTTAAAGCCTTTAACCAATCCAGTGTCGGACCTAGGTCAGAGCGATAGTAACGTTCAAGTCCTTTTTGTTCAACAGAAAGTATTCCTGCATCTAACATCAACTTTAAATGATGTGAAACTGCAGGGCGTGAGATGGTTACTAGTTCAGTTAATTGATTTACAGTTAAAGGTCCTTTTTTACATAACAGTACTAATAGTTCTTGGCGTCTACCATCTTGTAAGATGTTTAAAATCGGTGTGCCTTCATTAAAAAGTTGAAGTGTTTCTTTAATCATAGTCGGCCTCTTTTCTAGCATTAATGTGATATTACTGCCTATTGTAGCACGTCTATAAGGTGTAGTGGAGGTTTGAAAATAAAAATATTTTTGAACTCTCGTTACAAAAATACATATATTCAAGATTGATATTGTAATAGTATTACAACTATGTGATAATGTAAGCGATTACACATAATTGATTGCTTAATTTGATTCTCAGTCTTACATACTAAAAAGCAGTTGATTTAAATAGAAATAAAAATTTAAAAAGAGGTGGTTGGATTGGACTTAGGGTTTTCTGTCTATTTAGGAGAAGCGTTTGACGAAACATATATCGACAAAATGTTGAATCATGGATTTCGATATATATTTACATCACTTCAAATTCCAGAAGATGACCAAGATACGTATTTGACGCGGTTAAAACAGTTAGCCGTAATAAATGGGAACCGTGCACAAATTATTGCTGATGTGAATGGACAAACACTGCGTCAACTGGGTTTGTCTTTGAGTGCACCAGAATCGATTCGTGATGTGGGCATTGATATTGTTCGTTTGGATGAAGCGGTCGATATAAATAGTTTGGCAGAGTATGTAGAAGCAAAATATTCAGTGATGTTGAATGCGAGCACAGATGCATTTCAAATTCTACGTGAGTTGAGTGATCGCGCAATTTCTCAAGAGAATATCTTAGTTGCACATAATTATTATCCTAGACCTGATACAGGCTTGGAACGTACTTTCTTTCAACATATAAACGAGCGATTAAAAGGAGCATTTCCTGAAATTCAAATCATGGCGTTTGTCCCTGGTACTCTATTAAGAGGACCTATCTATCGCGGTTTACCAACACTAGAAGACCATCGTCAGTATCATCCATTAGCCGCAGCAGTCGAGCTGGAAGAGGATTTGTGTGATATTGCTTGTGTGGGAGACAGTCAAATTGACGATTTTATGATTCATCAATTCGATACGTATTTCAGATTAAACCGTGTTGTTTTACGAACAAATTTAAGCTCAGACAGTAAATATTTAGGGACTTATCATAATCGACCAGATGTCGCACGTGATGTTGTGAGAGCCATTGAAGCACGAAAAACATTTACTGAAGAAGTATCGCCGCATAATGTAGTAGAACGTCGTAAAGGTGCTGTGACGATAGACAATGCATTATATGGTCGTTATATGAATGAACTTCAAATTGTAAGGTGTGATTTACCTAAGGATGAAGCGGTCAATGTATTAGGTTATGTCGACGCCCGTGATTTAAATTGTATAAATATGATTGGGTCGAATACCGCATTTGAATTCGTTTCAGTTGAGGAGGAAAGTCATGGACATTAATAAAATGACAACTGAGCAACGTAATGAGAAAACGATGCATCTAGATGAATTAAGCACTGAAGATTTTGTTGCTTTGATGAACCAAGAAGATCAAACCGTAGCACAAGCGATTGCGAAAGAAAATACGTCTATTGCACGTGTGATTGATATTGTTATTGAAGGATTTAAGCAAGGCGGCAGATTGATTTATATGGGTGCAGGTACGAGCGGCAGGCTAGGTGTGTTAGATGCTGCTGAGTGTGTACCGACTTTCGGTGTAACTCGAGATGATGTGATTGGTTTAATCGCAGGTGGTGCTAAAGCAATGACTGAAGCTGTAGAAGGTGCTGAAGATAGTAAAACGCTTGGCGAACAAGATTTAAAGCATCTTAAACTTAATGAAACTGATACAGTGATCGGATTAGCAGCGAGTGGCAGAACGCCTTATGTCATTGGCGGTCTAGAGTACGCGAATACGATAGGTGCGAACACAGCAGCGATTGCTTGTAATAAAAATACAGCGATTGGTGCAGTTGCGGATATTGTGATTGAAATAGAGGTGGGTCCTGAAATTCTGACAGGTTCTACACGCTTGAAGTCTGGAACAGCACAAAAGTTAGTGTTGAATATGATATCAACTGGCGCAATGGTCGGTATCGGTAAAGTTTATGAAAACTTAATGGTAGATGTTCAACCGACAAATGAAAAATTGAGAAGACGTGCGTTAAATATCATTTCAGAAGTGGCTAATACTTCAGAATCTGAGAGTAAAAAGTTATTTCATGACAGTAACGGTCATGTGAAAGCGTCAATTGTTATGGGATTACATGATATTACGTATGAAGAAGCTGTTGAACGTTTAGAAAAAGCGAATGGTTTTATCAGAAAAACATGAGGAGCTGAACAACAATGTCAAAAGAAAAAAAGATTGCCCAGGAAATATTAAATAATGTTGGCGGCAAAGCAAATTTAGAACGTGTGATTCATTGTATGACACGTGTACGTATGGATATTATTGATTACTCTAAAGTGAATCTAGAAGGACTCAAAGCAATAGACGGTGTCATGGGAGTAGTAGAAGATGAAACACTACAAGTTATTGTAGGCCCAGGGACTGTCAATAAGGTCGCACATGAAATGAGCGAAATGATTGGCACACCTTTAGGTGAAAAAATCGTTCATCATGAACCTTCGCATCAAACAGATAAAGAACATGTAGAATCAGAAGCACAACTCTTTAAAAGTCAGATGAAGGAAAAACAGAAAAAGTCTAAATGGAAAAAAGTACTGAGAGTCATCGCAAATATTTTTGTACCTTTAATTCCGGCATTTGTTGGTGCAGGATTAATCGGTGGTATAGCGGCAGTGCTGACGAACCTATTGTCTGCTGGTTATATTGAAGGTGCGATGTGGAAGCAGTTGACTTTAGTCTTTGATATTATCAAAAGTGGTTTGCTAGCATACTTAGTCATCTATGTCGGGATTAATGCAGCTAGAGAATTTGGCGCAACTCCAGGACTCGGCGGTGTGATTGGTGGTACTACCATGTTGACAGGCATGACACCTGAACAACCATTGCATAATATCTTTAACGGTGAAGCATTAGCGCCTGGACAAGGTGGGGTTATTGGTGTCATCTTTGCGGTTTGGTTACTATCAATTGTTGAAAAACGTCTGCATAAAATTATTCCGAATGCGGTGGATATTATTGTGACACCTACGATTACCTTATTAATTATGGGACTTGCGACGATATTCTTAATTATGCCGATAGCGGGTGTAATCTCAGAAGGTCTATTAGGTATTATTAACTGGGTGCTAGATATTGGCGGTGCATTTAGCGGATTTATCCTTGGTGCGACATTCTTGCCATTAGTTATGTTTGGTTTACATCAAGTTTTAACACCGATTCATATAGAAATGATCAACCAAGATCATGCAACTTTCTTATTACCGATTCTTGCGATGGCTGGTGCAGGTCAAGTCGGTGCGGCATTAGCGCTTTGGGTAAGATGCCGTAAGAACAAAAAGATTATTCGTTTATTAAAAGGTGCATTACCTGCAGGAATATTAGGTATTGGAGAACCTTTAATTTATGGTGTGACTTTACCATTAGGCCGTCCATTCATTACAGCATGTATTGGTGGAGGTATCGGCGGTATCGGACACATTGGTGCTGTTGCTATTGGACCGAGTGGTTTATCATTGATTCCTTTAATTTATGACAATATGTATTTAGGCTACATTGCAGGAATATTAGCTGCATATGCGGGAGGATTTATCGCAACATACTTCTTCGGAACAACAAAAGAAATGACTGCACCTCAAGATGTTGAAGAAGAGGTGTAAAACATATGGGAAATGAACAACTATTAATTTATATTGAAGAACAGATGGAACAACTGACTAAAAACGAACAACAAGTGGCACGATATTTGATTGAAGCACCGGAAGCGGTATTAGAAATGAGTGCACAAGCGTTAGGTAAAGAAACGCAAACAAGTTCAGCTACTGTTATCCGTTGTGTGCATAAATTAGGATTCAAAGGGCTAGTGGATTTGAAGTTAGCCATTTCGAGTTATTTACCTAATCATCAGGCTAGTGTGTATCAAGAAATGGAGCAAGATGAACCTGCTAATGAAATTAAAAGTAAACTGTTCAATCGAGCAGCGTATACTCTGAAAACAACAGAAACTTTATTAGATGATCAAACGTTAGAAACAATTGCTGAAAAATTAAGACAATGTAAGAAGTTAGTTGTGTTTGGAGTAGGCGCAAGTCATATTGTGGCAGAAGATATCTTTCAAAAATTTACAAGAGCTGGCATGAATGTTGTTCATAGTTCGGATGCACACATTATCGCTACAACGCTAGCTGGAAGTAACAATGAAGGTACTTTAATGATAGGTATCTCAAATTCAGGCCAAAACCGAGAAACATTAAAGTTAGCGCAAGTCGCGCGCCATTATCATGTTCCGGTTATCGGTATGACCAGTCGAAAAGATTCAGAACTCGCCAATGAAGCGGATGAGTGTTTGTTCCATGACGCAAGCTCAGATCGTAGTTTACGATTAGCCGCAACAAGTTCGTTAATCGCACAGCTCATCACTGTTGATACTTTGTTTTACACATATCTTGCAAAAGACTATACAAATCATATCGCACATTTAAGTCAGACAAGAGATGCAGTTGATTTATATGTTGATGGAGATTGAGGTATGATGATAGTAATGATGGAGTTAAAGGAATGAGAGAAATGTATGCTTTAGAAACAAATAATGCAATCATTCGTTATGACATGATGGGACATGGACCGATTTTGTTATGTATTCCTGGCGCTAGCGGAATCAATGATAGTTATTTGGATTTAGCACATAAGCTAGAAGATCATTTTACTGTTGTCTTACCTGATAGACGAGGTTATGGAGCAAGTGAATTGTTAACGGCTTTACCAAGTTCTATCGCAAACACCAAAGATACGTATTGTTTAACCATGGATGTTGAAGATATTAAAACATTAATACAAACGCTTAGTAATCATCCTGTTTATCTTTTTGCGACAGACACAGGTGCTGTGCCTGCATTAGAATTTGCGTGTATGTATCCAGAATTGGTTAAGACATTACTTGTTCATGAGCCTTTAAATACTTCTGTACTTCCAAACAGAGAAGATTATGTGCCGCAAACTGAACAAATCGCACGTACTACAATGATTGAAGGAGTGCCGGCTGCAATGCGTCAGTATGAACGTTTGATTAATCCTTCGCACTCAGATATGCAGGTGTTAGTAGAGAATACGATTGCTCCTTGTGCGGTTTGTTCACCGAGTACTTCACAAATACGCAGTAGTGAATCAACAAACATTTGGCTTCAATATGAACTCCGGCAATATATCAATTATCAAATTGATATAGAAACTTTGAAGGCCAAAGATGTTTCAATCAAGTTCTTACAAGGTGAACAATCGAAAGAATCGCTAGGGTATGAAGCGGCTAAATATTTTGCGCATAGCTTAAATGCAAATCTGTTTCAAGTTACAGGTGGACATTACGGTTATGCACAACAACCTAAACAATTTGCGAAAGCTGTTAAAAAGATACTGCGTTCATAATGATAGAGTTCAAGACCTTCGTTATATGAAGGTCTTTTTATTATGACCTGTGATTTTAACTTTTAGAGTGTTATAATACATTCAAATTTATTTTTGAATGAGGTGACAAAGTGATACAGACCGCTTTGACTGCAGTCATACTTTATACAGCGACTGCTTTAGATTTATTAGTGATTTTGTTGATTTATTTCGCACGTGCACAAACCAAACGTGAGTATCGTGATATTTATATTGGACAGTTTTTAGGTTCAGGTGCCTTAATTGTCATCAGTTTGTTTTTTGCGTTTGTCTTACACTATGTACCTGAGAAATGGATGTTAGGTTTATTAGGTATCATCCCTCTATATTTAGGAATCAAAGTTGCATTGTTTGATGATTGTGAAGGGGAAGCACGTGCCAAGAGAGAGTTGGATAAAAAAGGACTGTCCAAATTAGTTGGCATTGTTGCGCTTGTTACCCTAGCAAGCTGTGGAGCAGATAATATCGGTTTATTTGTACCGTACTTTGTCAGTTTGACTTTAGCGCAAGTTATTGTGACATTAATTGTATTTGTAATCATGATTTTCTTATTGGTATTCTCTGCACAAAAATTAGCAAAAGTTCCGGGTATTGGTGAAACTGTGGAGAAATATAATCGATGGATTATGGCAATTATCTATATTGGCTTAGGTTTATACATTTTGATTGAAAACAAAACTATACAAACATTGTTAAGCTTTGTTTCATAGAAAGGATGGGGGATAGGTGTCTAATGAACAATGTGACATCATGTATGTGCATGAAGATAAAGTAAAAAATGCTTCTAACTTCTTAAATGAAACACACACTATTAAGGCAATGAATACTTTAAACGCAATAGGTGATAAAAAGAAATTAACGATTTTATTTGCGTTGCTTGAAGAAGAGAAACTGTGTGTTTGCGACATTGCGAAATTGCTTCAAATGAGTATTGCCTCTACTTCTCATCATTTACGCATACTCTATAAAAAAGAAGTTATAGATTTCCGCAAAGAAGGGAAAATGGCGTATTATTTCATCAAAGATCCTCAAGTTGATAAATTGCTGCGCTTTATGCTGATAGAAGTAGAAAACGAAAATAGTTAAATATATAAATAACTGTTGTGAATCAATTTTGCAGAATGATAGCACAACAGTTATTTAAAAATATACAACGCTATTTGTTTTGTCTTTTACGATTAGTGTTATAAATGATAGAAGCAATTGCCACATAAATTAATGGACCGACAATTAAAATAATAGAAGCCATGCTTGCTTGGATATAAAATTTAAATAATAGAAAACCTAAAAAGGCAACCATTAAATACACAGGTATCATGAAAGGTTTCCAGAACATTGAGTCATTCATATTTAATGTACACACCTTTCTATTAGGGAGTATGTAGAAAAAAGAGGCGGATTTAACTCTGCCTCTTGTTTATGTTTTCAAGTTATAGCCCTAATTGCAACCAACGTTTTCGCGCAAAGAAAAGTACGACGAAGTTGATCGCAAAGAGTAAAAAGAAATAAACAATCAGTAATGTAATATCGTAAGAAGTCAGTGCTAAGGTATCTCCATTCAATGTAGCATCGACGTTAGGGTACATGACATTGCTTGCTTCAAAAGGCGAAAGGATGCCGAAGATGGTTGGATTAAGCATTACTAAGACAATAGAAATAACCCAATAGATTAGGCTGACAATAACACTGATTAAAATTTTGGAAATTAAAATACTGATTGTTCCAATGATTAAGATATACTGCAAGATTAATAAAGAAAACATGATGATTAAAAAGAAATAATGCGAGAAATTACCAAACATCAAAGAAATGGCAGTGATGCCAATACATACAAATACAAAGCATTCTAAGAAAATGACAAACATCTTTTTGTAAAAGAAGGTGAAGTCTGTATTTCCTAATAACTTATAAAATAAGATATTTTGATCTGCATACTCTTTATTGAAGTAATAAGCGATGATGAATGAAAAGAGTATGAATCCAGTTTCTACCGCAATCGTATATGTGTTGAAGAAATATTCACCATATGACAAGCTTTGACCATCATTCATAAAGGTGGTAAAGCCATAACCTAAAACGAATAGTAATAAAAAAAGCGAACCAAGAATCAGTGTTATTTTGTTAAACGCTGTTTTTCTTAACTCTAACCTCATTTTGTACACCTCAAGTTTTTAGAAACAAATGTATTCATCGACAACTGCTTCTTTAGAATCATATTCTTCAATCGTCAGGTCTTTAAATAAAAAGTACTTACCAGGTAGGTATGTTAAATCTTTTGCGCTATGTGTAATATTGATAATTACTTTTTCAGGATTATCCGAAATATAGTTATTAAAGAAAGTATAGAAGTCGTGAACTGTTGTTTCATCTAAGTCTTTTGTGATCTCATCTAAAATGATGATAGGTTTGTCTTCTGATAGAAAACTTAATAGCTTCAGCTTTTCTTGTTGTCCTTTGTTTAATTTTCGAATAGGGATGTGATCAGGAATAGTTTCAATCCCTAACAAGTCACCCAAGTAATCGATTTTGACGGTACAAATAAAATAACTCTTGAGTAATTGAATGAGAAAATCTTTAGTGATATCTCTTGGAATACATGATGCATTACTAATCAAAGTTGTGTTTTCTGTAATCTCTGGGCGCATATGACCGCTGTAATTGAGTACGAAATCTTTAGCTAATTGAGACTTGCCAACTTCATTTCTGCCAATAATATGATTGATTTCACCTTTGTGAAATACCAAGTCAGTCGGCTGTAATAGGATTTTGCTTTTGATACGCAATACATACTGCTTGATTTCCATTTAACTCGGCTCCCTCGCTAAAATTGTAAAGTTTCGAGTGATACTATTTAACAAGTTTTAACAAAATTTTTAGGAATTCTTAAATATAGCGTATCATAAATATCAAATCATTATAATTTGTCTTTTGGTAATAATTTGTGAATTTTTTGTCATGCATGAGAAAATTACAAAAAATAATTCGCTTACAAGACATACTGCTTATTTCATTTGATACTTAATTGGAGGTTAAAGCGTTTTGTATAGAAGTATTGATTTTAAGCGGTTTTAAGAGGTTCGGATGTCTGAACGCAGACATCCGTTAGGCTACCGTATGGGGTATAAGTAAATAAAAAAAGAAACCAAGATGTCATTGCATCTTGATTTCAATAGTTAGTTATTATCAGAACGTTCTTTGATTAGGGCTTTTCTCATTTGTTGTCTAGAACCATACGTACTTTCTCGTACCAGTTCTTCGTTACGCATACCTGCACCAATGGCACCCGCAATTGTTGAAAGAGAAGCTGCGAACCATGCGATAGACAGATAAAGAGTAAATGTGGCAGGATGTCCGAGTTCTAAAGTCTTTCCTAAGAAAGGCGCTGGTAATAATACAGAAGCCGCAATCAAATATATTGTAAAGAGTGTTACATAATAAATAATGACTGACGTTGTCAGTGTGGTCAGAGTTGTTAAATTATACAACCGCGTAATACGTTTATTAATACTGAAGCGTTCACTTTCCCATAAGTTATGCGCTAAGATAATCCATAAAATCATACCGAAAATCGCAAAGAGGGACATGACTGTTAATCTCCATGTGGTAAAGGTATTACTTAAAGACCACATGGTGGAGAAGATTAAACCGGATGCGCCGGTTGTAAATGCGATTGCGATTACACTATTCATACTTTGCATTAATCTTAATGGGTTATTCGCAAAGGTCATTCCACTGAGTAAACGGAAGTAACCAGATGTTTTAGATGCGACAATATAACGGATATGCATTGTATGTGTATCATCAGTGTAAGTACGGATTTTTCTTAGTTTTGAGAAAGGAAATATTTCTCGATAGGTTGCTTGATGATTTTCATCTTCATTGTTTTGATTTGGGTTGTCACTGAAAAATAGATTGATTTCATGAATAATCGTCAGCACTGTTCTTTCTAGACGTTTGGTAACAGGACGCCAACCATAAGCGGGAATTGAAATAATACTTGCTCCATTTTCTTCGTTGATATCAACAGCGATGACTGACTCATTATCATGAAGTAATGGTAAGTCAGTTAAACTGATAATATAGTTCCAGTTATAACGATCTAAGTAGTCTTCAGTTTTTTGATAGGCTTGGTCTGCATCTTCTGCAGATCCTGTTAACGCATCAACAATGACTTCAATTTTCCATTCGTATTGAGATGAAATGTAGTCATTTAATAAACCGGGTAATGTGTCTACTAATTTATGCGAAAGTTTATTCGCAATACCAGGTGAAGCGATAATGCCTACGACAAGTTGTTCCATATATTTACAGCCTCCTTTCTTTAATTGTTTTGATTGTTATCATTATTATCTTTTTGGTGTGATTCTGATGAATAGTAATTAGAAGCTTCCCATTCTTTTGCTTCTTCATAGCGTGCACGTTGACGATAAGAGTAAGTCATAGCACGAATTTTCTTTTCGTTTTCGACAGATGCGCCTAAAGCACCTGCTAAGAAACCAAGTGATGTCACAAACCATACAAGGTACAAGAACTGTCCGAGGGTACGCTGACCTTCATTAATCGTCTGCATGTTATATAAATCATTCGGCACGAATAAAGCGACACTGATTGTAAGCAGTAAGAATAAGATGAGATAGCTGAATACAATAATAATCAATAGAGTTAAGACAGTTGTTACATTGTAAACTGTTCGATAAGTTTTAGTTGTTAACGAAGTTTCATGTTCCCATAACGAGTGTGCATACATAATCCAAAGGGTCATTCCGCCAATGGCTAGTGTCGTCATAAAGATAAATCTTAAGTTAGTATATTCAATACTTAATTGCCATGGGGTAGAGAAAATGGTTAAGTATGTAGCTGTCGCAAAGGAAATAGAAATAATCTTTTTGAAGTTTGGAATTTCTTTAAGTGGTTGATTGGCTCTGGTCATTCCAGCTAATAATAAAATCCAACTTATAATAAGTGGGTTTAAAATAAACTTGGTTGTTGTTTTGGAGTGTGAGGTATCATCTCCGGCTTCTTGATCATCTTTCGTTTCCATATCATTCTCTTGTTTATCATCGAATATATTTCTAATGGGCTTTACACGTGTAAATAATGAAAGATTTAATTTTTTCGTTTGATAATCCTCATTCGATTGATGTAAATATATAATTTCCGCAAAATAAAGCAGACATTGTTTCAATTTACGTTTCACACCAAATAAACCTAAAGCCGGAATTGAGATTAATCCAGTAGCCATAGGTTCATCTAAATTACCTACTATTACTTTACGTTGTTCGACAATGGGTAAGTCTGTCACAACAATCGCATAGTCCCATTTATGATGGGTTTTAAGAGATTGAGCTGCGTCTAAACTTTTGTTGACGTCTTCCGCAGAACCAATTAATGGGTCAGAAACACATTCGAAAGTCCATTTGATATCTTCTTTTAATTTACTATTTAGTGAAGTAGGCATTTGTTCAGCTAGTGTCTCTGATAAATCCATAGGAAACCCTGGAGCAGCAATGATTCCTACTTTAATCTCACTCATAAATTGCCTCCTTTCTCTCTACAAAGTTATGAACAAAATTAATTTTGAATTCATTTATAATTACATAATTAATAAGTTCCCGCAATGACAAGAAACAAAACTTATTAAAAAGACGAATTTGATAAGGATTACATAGTGGAAAAGTAGCTTCTAATGTATAATATATATAAAGAATAAAGTATCGGGAGGTATACATCATGAAACGACATCATTTATTGCTTGGACTGCTTTGTTCAACTCTACTTTTAGCAAGTTGTGGCCATAGAGAAAACAACGAAAAACAAGCAGACCAAAAACAAGAAGAAACAACAGACACTCAATCACAAGACCAATCACCTAAAGAGAAAAAACAAACACATACGACGTACCACACTAAACAAGATATAAAAATAGAAGTGCATGAAGCGGAGAAAAAAGACAAAGCACATGCTGACACTGATACAAATAAGAATGCACAAACTAAACAAACACAACAAGAAACTGATAAAACAACACAAGCCACTGAAAAAGATGCTCAATCCTCAGATTCATCAAAGAAAAATGAAGAACCAAATTTAGAAAGAGATGGCGGTAAAGTCAAAGGGCCTGAGGCTCTTGCACCTGGTCCTGAAGCAGATATGGATAGAAAACATATCGCGATGATGTTGTTAGACCCTAAATTAAACAAAACTTACGTTAATGCTAAAGATTTAAAACAAAAAACTTATAAAACAGATGACGGTCAACAAGTGCGCATTCCAAACTATGTACTTTTCCAATCTCTAGAAGTACCGCAAGTTGAAAATGGTCCTGAAGGCATGCAGTATTATTTTGTAACACATACAAAAGATCCTGACAAGAAAACAGTAATCGGTGTATCTGATAATGAAATCGTTATTGGTAAATCAACAATCAGTTCTGAAGATGCAGTATCTCAAAAAGTAAAATTAGATTATAATCAATTCATTCAAGAAGAAGAGACACAAGTCTTTAAAGTGAAAGAACTTGAACAGTTGAAACTCGATTCAAATGAAATCAATGCGCTAACACGACATATCTATCAAGCAACACCGCACACATTACAGTTTGTCCCTGAGAATTGAGGCGTAAAAGATGAAACAACTTAGAATGATACTCACAATGATCTTGAGTCTACTTTTATTAGCCGCATGTGGAACACAATCACAAGAAGATAAACAAACTTCTAAGTCATCAGAACAGAAAACAGAGACAAAAGAAACAAACGCTAAACAAGACAAAGTAACATCAGAAACAAAAAATAATAATCAAACCAATACTTCAAAAGAAAGTACAGAGAATCAAAAAGAAGAACCGCAAACACAAAAAGGACCTTTAACAGAACAAGAGATTAAACACAATGTAGCATTGATGATATTGAATCCGAATTTTGATCAAAAATATATCACAGGGCAAGAAGTGTTAGAAGGTAAATATTCGGCTATAGTTCAAGATCAAATACACCACTTCAAAGTAAATGAAGTACGTTTATTACAAGGGAGATTTGAACCTACTGTGATTCAAGCACCTGAAGGCATGAAGTTTTATACATTTGATCCGCAATCGGGTCCATATGCAGTTTATATTGGTGTGTCTCGTGATAAAGTTGCGGTTTGGCGTTCACAAGCAGCCTATGAAAATTATCCTGAAAAATTATCTGATGGCAGTATTACTGAATATAATATTTCTGATTTAAAGAAAATGAACATATCATCAGCACAAATACAAGCAGTCGCAAATAAAATCGTAATTGGGAATAATGAAAATCAAAAACCTATTCGATTGGACTAATAGTAAGAAGTGAGCTTTGGCTCGCTTCTTTTTAATGGAAATAATTAATAAAAGTTTAAAAGAATGATACAGTGAAGTTAAGAGAGATAAGAACTGTGACAATTAATGGTAAAGGATTTTAAAACGTCTATCAGATTTGGAGGTCTAATTATGAGCCGTTTTTGTTATGCGATAAGAATAGGGTTAATCGCATTTTTAGTCTATTGTACAATGCAATACATAATTCCAATGCCAAATGAAAAGTTATATATCCTCATTTATTCAGCCGTATTAGGCATATTAGTCATTTTATTTTCATATTTCTTAGTAGGGAAACCTCCAAAAGTAATGAAGCATTCTAAGAAGGATAAAGAATTTTAGCGCGATTTGTGATATTAAAAATTAATACAAGTTAAAGGAAGTGAGCTTTGGCTCGCTTCTTTTTTATGCTTTTTAACAAATAAACGATTTTAAATTTTTTGAAAAAATGAGACTTCGTTACTTTAATGTTACTTAAATATGAATTATAATGATTAAGTATCATTAATTTAATGTGGCAATATTTTGTTAATTAGAAAGGAGTGGGCTTTTCATGGAATGTGTGTTGCCGATTAAAGATAAATCAGATATTGAAGCTATGTATGAAACGTTACGTGAACATAACCAGCGTGATTATTTGTTGTTTCGTTTAGCGATACATACAGGTTTAAGAATTAGTACGTTAATTCATCTAAAAGGACTAGATGTTTTAACACAAGATGAGCATTGTCAGGCTGTGATTAATGTTTGGCGACAACCTGGGATATCTGAAATTAATGTGCCATTGCCTCAATCGTTATGTGAGGAATTGTATGAATTTATGAAAGATAAAGGAATTGGTCATGACGATTATCTATTTCGTTCTATGAAAACAAAGCGTCCGCTCTCTCGCCAACAAGCGTATCGTATTATTCATGATGCTGCTGTTCAAAATGGACTCTCTCAAATCGGTCTTCAATCTTTACGAAAAACTTTTGCTTATCATGCGTACCAATCGGGTACACCGCTTACAGTGATACAAAAATACCTCGGTCATCAGACTTTATCTGAGACCCTCAAATTTATAGATGTTCCGCAACAAAACCGCACGATTACGATTCAATTAGATCTTTAATTTTTATTTTTAGATATGACTTTAACTCAACTATAGAAAGGAGTCTCACTTCTTATGAGCCTTATTTGGCTGTTTGTCTTTATTATTGTTGTGATGTTGTTCGTACTCATGACAAACCTGCCGAATCGTTCTGCACGACCAGCGTCAGCATCAGAACAAGCACAACAAGAAATTACGCATAACACAGGTCGGTACAGAACAACTATAAGCAGACAAGCTGGATGGATAGCGTTAAGTGCGCCCGTTATTAGCGCAATTTATTTTATAACCATGATTCCACGCATCGCCGCCAATCAACTGGTTATGGTTTCATTGCCGTGGATGCCGTCAATCGATGTAAATTTTGCGTTCAGATTAGATGGCTTGTCTTTAATCTTTGCCTTGTTAATCACTTTAATTGGTACAGGTGTTGTATTATATGCGAATGCATACCTATCAAAAGCACATGATGATTTGCCAAGGTTCTACGTGTATTTATTAATGTTCATGTTTGCGATGTTAGGCGTTGTGCTAGCAAATAATACCATACTGCTGTACGTATTTTGGGAGTTGACGAGTATTGCGTCTTTCTTATTAATTGCTTATTGGTATAACCGACCAACAAGTCAGGCAGGCGCAATGAAATCATTCTTAATCACTGTCTTTGGCGGTATGTTTATGATGGTCGGGTTTGTGATTTTATTTAATATTACCGGTACAAATACTATATCTGAATTAGTGCAAATTCCCGTTCGCCAAACGATGTATGAATCTCCTTGGTTCCCACTTGCGGTTGTCTTTATTTTATTAGGTGCCTTTACGAAATCGGCACAATTTCCATTTCATATCTGGTTGCCAGATGCGATGGAAGCACCGACACCTGTCAGTGCTTACCTGCACTCTGCGACAATGGTTAAAGCCGGATTATACTTACTATTTCGTTTTACACCGATATTAGGTTATGAGCCATGGGTAGCTTATATTGTTATCACAATTGGTATTATCACTTTAATGGTCGGTTCCTTTGTGGCAGTTGGACAACGTGATTTAAAAGGATTGCTTGCTTATTCCACAATCAGTCAACTCGGCATGATTATGTCGATGGTCGGCTTTGGATTTTTAGCATATAGTCACCAAGCACAAGGGTTCCAAGCCTTTTATGTTGCGAGTTTATTTGCGGGACTGTTTCATTTAATCAACCATGCGCTCTTTAAGAGTGTGCTCTTTATGGGTGTTGGTATTGTAGATCATGAAACAGGCACACGTGATTTATCGCGTTTAGGCGGTTTACGTAAACTCTTGCCAGTCACAACTGTGATGATGACCATCAGCGCAATGGCGATGGCAGGTCTCCCGTTATTTAATGGTTTCTTATCAAAGGAAATGTTCTTTGCGACATTGGTCAGCGCGAAAAAACTTACGATGTATGACCAAGTCTTTGTTTCTGTGATATTGATTGTTGGTGTGGTTGCCAGTCTCTTTACGTTCATTTACAGCTTACGTTTAGTCAAAGATACTTTCTTTGGCCCGTTACACAAAGAGGGCTTACCGCAAGTACCTGAACATGAGCCAGTAGGACTGTATATTGCGCCGGCAGTGATTACACTCGGTATGCCATTATTCTTTATTATCCCGAACGTCTTAGGGCGATATTTAATCGGTCCTGCCTTACGTGATATCGGACATTCAGATAAAGTGGCACCATTTATTCCGCACATTGCCGCATGGCACGGTTTAAGCCCTGAGTTATGGATTACCTTAACGATTTATGTCGTGGGTATTTTACTCTTATGGCGTTCACGTTGGATGAATGTTTACAACAAGTTACCAGAGTTTCTATCCATCAACAGTATCTATCGCGGTATGTTAAGCGGAAGTGAGCGTTTTAGTAGAAGCGGGATGCAGTTGATGATGAATAACCGATTAAATCAATACTTACATGTGATTTATTTCTTATTCTTCGGTATGTTGGCTTATGGTTTTATTCGCGTCGGTTGGATACCTGTTGAAGGTTTCAAAGTGAAGCCGATTACGTGGTTTGAAATTTTAGTCACTGCCAATATTGCTTTCTTATCTGTTGCATTAGTGTTCTTACGTGAACGTATGGCGATGATTATTATTAACGGTGTTATCGGTTATACGATTGCGATTGTCTTTGTCTTAATGAGAGCGCCAGACTTGGCGATGACACAGTTAGTGATTGAAACAATTACGACTATCTTATTCTTATTAGTCTTTTACCATTTACCAAACGTACGACGAGATAAAGTACATGTCGGGAAAGAAGCGGTCAAGCTATCTATTGCTTTATTAATGTCGCTCTTTGTCGTGACGTTTGTGATTATTGCACAACAAGAACAAGCGTTTAATAAGATTTCAAGTTTCTATGAACATAGTGATAAATTGGCAGGTTCTAAAAATATTGTCAACGCAATTCTCGGAGACTTCAGAGCACTAGATACCATGTTAGAAGGCATTGTCATTATGATAGTGGGTCTCGGTATCTATTCCTTAATTAAATTCAAAATCAGAAAGGGTGATTCAGATGCACGAAAATGACATTGTATTAGAAACGATTTCTAAAGTAGCAGTTTTCATTATTTTGACCTTCGGTTCTTATATTTTCTTAGCGGGTCATGATAATCCAGGTGGCGGCTTTATCGGCGGTTTAGTTTTCAGTTCAGCGTTTATCCTGATGTTTCTAGCCTTTGATGTGGAAAAGGTCATTCGTTCACTGCCGCTTGATTTCAGAGCAGTAACGATTACAGGTTCTTTATTATCCATTGCTACCGCAATCGTGCCAATGTTTTTTGGACACCCTTTATTGTCACATGAGGATGTTTACGTCACATTGCCTTACTTAGAGAAAGTGCATCTTTCAAGTGTGACATTGTTTGAATTCGGTATTTTATTAACAGTCGTCGGTTCAGTGACGACAATTATGCTTGCGATAAGTGGTGATAAAAGTTGAACGTCATACTTATTATAATTATTGGTATTTTAACTTTTGCAGGCACATATATGATTTTATCGAAAAACTTAATTCGTATTGTTTTAGGTACTGCTATTTATACACATGTCGCAAACTTAGTCATTTTAGCGATGAGCGGCTTTGATGGTACAAAAGTACCGATTATTAACGATGAAGGCAGTAATTATGTAGATCCCTTACCACAAGCGTTGATTTTAACCGCAATTGTCATCGGATTTGCGGTTTCCGCATTCTTACTTGTCTTAGTCTATCGTACTTATAAAGTGACACGGGTAAACCGAATTGAAGCGTTACGCGGTGAGGATGATGATGTCGATGAATAATATGATGTTAATCCCACTGTTGTTGCCTTTAGTCACAGGATTAATTTTATTCTTCTTTAAAGAACGTTTAATGGTTACGAGACGTATCGCGATTACGATTCAAATCATCAACACAGCAGTTTCAGCTTATTTATTAGCGTATGTCTATCAACATCAACCGCTAGTAATAAATTTTGGTGATTGGCAGCCGCCATTCGGCATTCAATTTGTCGGCGATACTTTAAGTATTTTCTTTGTCACAATTGCCAACTTAGTGGTTACTTGTGTTATTTATTTTGGTTTTGGTAAGCGTGAACATCTTGCGAACCGTTATTTCTTACCATCTTTTATTTTATTTATGCTGACAGGTGTCAACGGCAGTTTCTTAACTGCTGATATTTTCAACTTGTACGTGATGTTTGAAATTATGTTGATTGCGTCGTTCGTCTTATTAACACTTGGACAAACACTAGAACAATTACGTGCGAGTGTCATTTATGTCGTGATGAACGTTGTCAGTTCTTGGTTCTTCCTTATCGGTGTCGCTTATTTATATGGCACACTCGGCACATTGAACTTCGGTCATTTAGCGATGCGGATAAGTGAAAGTGACCAACCGCCGATAATGACAATGATTGCGATTATTATGATCTTCGTGTTCGGCGGTAAAGCAGCTTTAGTCATGTTTATGTGGCTGCCTAAAGCCTATGCCGCATTGAATACTGAATTAGCTGCGTTATTTGCGGGATTGATGACAAAGGTCGGTGTGTATGCGTTAATCCGTGTCATGGTGTTGTTATTTGATCAACAGCCTGATATTACACATCAACTCATGTACTATATGGCAATCATTACGATGATTATTGGTGCTATCGGTGTACTGGGTTATGAAGATGTGAAGAAAATAGCTGCTTATCAAGTTATCTTGTCTATCGGCTTCTCAGTCATGGGTATCAGTACCTTGAATCAAGCAGGTGTGACAGGTGCGATTTTCTATGCCGGTCATGACATGATTATTAAGACCTTATTATTCTTAGTCATGGGTGTCTTTGTTGTCTTAACAGGTTGCCGAAGTTATAAACAAATGGGCGGTTTGATTCATACGCATCCGTCATTAGGTATTATTTTATTTATTGTCACATTATCTATTGGCGGCGTACCGCCATTCAGTGGATTTCCTGGGAAATTACTGATTATACAAGGTGCACTCGCTGAAGGGTATGTGGTCGGTGTCGCACTGATGATTATCACCAGCTTGATTGCGATGTATAGTTTATTGAAAGTCTTTTTCTATATGTATTTCGGTAGAGAAGAGATGCCTGTAGTCCAACGACAACCAATCTTGCCGCATAAGTTGATTGCGATGATTTTATTAACAGTTGCGACTATCCTGATGGGGCTTTGTGCCGAATGGATTTTAGATGTCGCACATCATGCGGCTGAATTTAATATAAACCCTAGTGACTATATCAAATCAGTTATCCCAAATGTGGAGGTGGAATAATGTTAGCCCAACTAACCCTGAATATTTTAATTGCTGTACTATGGACGCTCTTTCAAGACGAAGATAAATTCCACTTGTCTACATTTATTGCGGGATATCTGATTGGTATTGCGATTGTATATTTAATCCATCGATTCTTCTTTAAACGTGTCTTCTACTTAAAGAAAGTCTGGATTATTTCTAAATTCATTTTGATTTATAATATGCAGCTGTTGATATCGAGTTTATCAACCATCAACTATATCTTATTTAAATCACATGACATGAACCCAGGTTTATTAATTTATGAAACGTCATTGAAAAGAGACTGGGCGATTACTTTACTGACCTTGTTAATTATGTTGACACCAGGCTCGCTCGTACTCAGGGTATCACCTGATGGCAGTCGTTTTTTTATTCATGCAATCGATGTTTCTGAAAAAGACAAAGCAGTTTTAACCAAGCAGATTAAGAAATATGAACGTTTGATATGGGAGGTGCTCAAATGATTGAAATGGTCATAGATTGGATGATACGTAGTGCTTTAGTCATTTACGGTATTGCGGTGATTATCGCTTTGATACGTGTGATTAAAGGACCGACAACACCTAATAGGGTGGTCGCATTTGATAGTATTGGTGCGATGATTATCTCTATTGTAGGCTTACTCAGTATCGTCTTAAACACCTTAACTTTCTTAGATGCGAGCTTAATTATCGCTATCCTCGCATTCTTGAGTACCATTGGTATCTCACGCTTCGTAGAAGGAGGACGAATCTTTGATAATAAACGAAATCGTTAGTTTATTCGCAGCTGTCCTTATCTTGTTGGGATCTATTGTCGCTCTCATTAGTGCCATCGGTATTTTAAAGTTTGATGATATCTTCTTGCGTGCACACGCCGCAACGAAAAGTTCAACCTTATCTGTGTTGTTTTCATTAATTGGTGTATTTATTTATTTTTGGTTTACACGTGATTATTTCAGTGTCAGAACGCTATTAACGATCTTATTCTTATACATGACGTCACCAGTCGCTGGGCAAATGATTGTACGTACGGCTTATAACGTTGGTTCGTATATGTATATGAAAGACAACACCCAAAAAGGGGCTTCTTTGAATATTGCTTATAATAAAAGAGAAGCTAAGAAAAGCAGAAAGTTACGGGCTGAACGCAGACGAAAAGCAACTGAAGCGTTCACAAAAGGTGAGCATCAGCCGACAATTCGTTATAAAAAGAAAGATGACTAATCTAATACGCACGCTATAGTGAATTTCTAAACTATGGCGTGCGTATTTTTAGTTCAGCCAACCTCAATACTGTTTTGTCGTAGAGTTCCAAAATAGAAAGTGTCTAGATGTTTATAATCCAATAATTGTTCCAGAATCATGGTATATAGACACCGCTTTGTACAATGTTATTTAAAATTTTAAAAGTATTGAACAATCATATATGCAAACGTACGCAAATGGAGTATAATCAGTTTGACAGATTATTCAGATTAATTTATAACCTATTGACTTTGTGAATGTATTCACATAATATATTAGATAGGATATGAATTACTCTACTATACAACTTTTAGAATTGAGGGAGTAATTATGACAAAAATTAAATTTTTTGGTACACGTGATTATGAAAAAGATGTAGCTTTGAACTGGGCTAAAGAGAATGATGTTGAAGTTTCATTCTCAAATGACTTCTTAAGCTATGATACTTTGGATCAGCTTGAAGGGTTTGACGGCGTTACAACAATGCAATTCGGCAAACTTGAAAGAGAAGCTTACCCTAAATTAGAAGCAATGGGCATCAAACAAGTCGCACAACGTACTGCAGGTTTTGACATGTATGATTTAGAATTAGCGAAAAAACACGGTATTATTATCTCAAACGTGCCTAGCTATTCTCCTGAAACAATTGCGGAATACTCAGTAGCTGCTGCATTAAATCTTGTACGTAGATTCCCACGTATTGAAAAACGTGTTCAAGACTATGACTTTACTTGGGATGCGACAATTATGGCAAGACCAGTAAAAGACATGACAGTCGCAATTATCGGTACAGGACGTATCGGCGCATTAACTGGTAACCTTTTCGCAGGCTTCGGTGCTAAAATTGTAGGTTATGATTTATATCCAAATGATTCATTAGATTTCTTAGAATATAAAGATACGATTGAAGAAGCAGTTAAAGATGCGGACATCGTTTCTTTACACATGCCAGGTTCTGCAGACAACCACCACATTTTCAATAAAGAAATGTTTGCGAAATTCAAAGATGGCGCAATCTTAGTTAATGCAGCACGTGGTGCAGTTGTAGATACAGAAGCATTAATCGATGCGGTCAATGAAGGCAAATTAACAGGCGCAGCTGTCGACACTTACGAGTTCGAAATGCCTTACTTCACATTTGACTTTACTGGTAAAGAACTTGAAGATGAAACATTCAAAAAATTAATCGAAAATGACAGAATTCAATTAACACCACATATCGCATTCTTCTCTGATGAAGCGGTACGTAACTTAGTTGAAGGCGGATTAAACGCTGCACTTAATGTCATCAAAACAGGCGATACACCAACACGCTTGAACTAATTATTGTGAGTCGAAGTTATTTTATATAAAGGAAGTCGGATCAGCTCAACTGATCCGGCTTTTTAATTTGTTTCATTTACACAAAAAACAGGTGAAGACTTCAAATCTCCACCTGTTTGATGTGTTGTGTATTAATGTTTAATGCGATTTAAGCCACGGTTTTTAAAGCCGCCGACTTTATATGCGATAAATAATAAGATTAACCAGAATGGTGAGAAGTATAAGGCTACTCTTGTATCTTCAGCTAAGAATAAAATCGCGATGACAATAATGAAGAAGACAAGGGTACTATATGAACCAACTACACCAAAGAAGTTTTTAAATTTTGAAGCAGCATGTAATTCAGGATGTGCTTTACGATATTTGATATAACAAACTAAAATGATTGTCCAAATAAAGATAAAGAAAATTGTTGCGACTGTAGTTACGACTGTGAATACAGTATCTGGAATAACATAGTTCAATAATGCTGCTAAGAATAAGACAACCCCTGAGAAAATCAATGCATTGTATGGTACCCCGTGACGATTGGCTTTACCTAAAGCTTTAGGTGCGCTGTCTGAAACAGCTAAACCATAAACCATACGACTGTTACTGAATAATCCGCTGTTTGCGGCACTAGATGCTGAAGTTAATACCACAAAGTTTACGATACCCGCAGCAGCTGGAATACCGGCTAAAACGAATAAGTTAACGAATGGACTTTCTTTAGGATCTAATTTATCCCATGGTGTGATACTCATAATAACCATTAAGCTTAAAACATAAAAGATGATGATACGAATACCGACGCTGTTAATGGCTTTCGGTAAGTTCTTTTCTGGATCTTTTGTTTCACGTGCAGTAACACCGACTAATTCAATCCCTACGAAACTAAATACTGCCATTTGGAAAGCGAGTAAAAAGCCCATAACCCCATTAGGGAAGAATCCGCCGTGAGAGTAAAGGTTGCTGAAACCACTTTGAATGTGGTTAGGTGATGAGAATCCAGTAAAGATTAAATAAAGACCAATGACAATTAAGAATAAAATCGCAATAACTTTAATGATCGCAAACCAGAATTCGATTTCCCCATAAGCTTTAACTGTCATTAAGTTTAGTGCGAGTAGTAAGATAACTGTGATAATCGCTGTTAAGTAAGGTGGGAAAGACGGCCACCAGAAATTAATATATTTAGTTACAGCTGTGATGTCCGCAATACCTGTAGCTACCCAACAAAACCAGTACGTCCAACCTGTAAAGAAACCAGCCATATGGCCTAAATAATCTTCCGCAATATCAATAAATGAATTGTATTGACTGTTTGATAAAAGAAGTTCACCTAATGCACGCATCATAATGAACAAGAAGAACCCGATAATGATGTAGGCCAAAAGAATGGATGGCCCAGCTAACGCAATACTTTTCCCTGCCCCCAAGAAAAGCCCCGTACCGATAGCGCCCCCGATGGCGATCAGCTGAATGTGACGATTGGTCATACTGCGTTTTAAATCATTGTTTTCCATGATGTTACACCTCTTTGTAGTTTTTATATAGAGAACGGATGGCGTGCAGAGTGAAACTGCGAACTGCATATCATCTATTTTCTTTTTATGTTGTACGGAATAGAATATGTGTATGGAAGTATTATACACTAACTTTAATGAGTTGCGTGACTAATTTTTAATTTTTCTAAATCAAATTTCAATGAAAGCGTTTTATATATGATTTTAGAAGATAACATCATACATTATGAGATTTAGGGTAAAAAATGACTGAGCGAGTGAATTATTAAAAAGATAAAATAAGGCGCAGAATCAAAGGAGAAGGTAACAGTGAAAAAATTAATAACGGGATTGCTTTTTGCGTCTATGACATTGATATTATCAGGATGTGCTTCTTCAGAAGTGAAAGAAGTCAAACAAGAGGCCAAACAAGAACCGACGCAAAAAGCACCGCCACAACAAGAACACAAGAAAGATACTGGATCTGCGAAATCAGAAGGACAACAAGTGGATTTAAATCCGTCTATCTTTGACAAGAAGAAAAAGAATCAAAAATTGAGTAAAGCAGAATTAAAACAAGATATCCAAACGTATTTGAATGCTGATCATGATATCACACGTATTTATGAACACTATCAACAAAAGCTGCATTCAAAAGAAGGGCTTTCTAAACGCGATGCAAAACATATTGAAAAAGCCAGTGAGCTAGCAAGTACGAATGATAATAACTTTGCGCAATATATTAATGAAAATCGTTTACCGAAAGGTTATGACGGACATGCGCATAAAATTAATCGCTACATTACAAACTCTAACCAATACCTCAGAGATATCGATGAAAAAATAGATACTGCAATTGCTTCTTCAAAAAATGGACGTGTTTCTGTAAAAGAAGTCGGTGCGATTGAAAAAGGAAACGATAAACCTAACAAACGTGAACAAAAGAAAATTGAAAAAATATTGGAAGAAGAAAATATAGATACACGAGCATTCAAATAATCATGAGGGCATTCTTTTTGGAATGTCCTTATTTATTTATGAACCTTTTCTTGAGTGAAACAAGTGTATAATGGAGTCAAGTTCTTAAAGTATAGATGAATAATAGAAATAAGAAGGTGATCTATATGACATCAGTTCTAGAAATTAATAATCTCACAAAACGCTTTGGTAAATTCGAAGCACTCTCTAAATTAAATATGAGGGTTGAAGAAGGAGAAATCTTCGGCTTTATTGGTCCGAACGGTTCAGGTAAATCAACGACAATTAAGACGATGTTAGGCCAATTAAAACCAAGTTCCGGGAGTGTTACGTTATTTGGTAAGGATGCGTTTAAAGAAGCAGTAGCCATACATGAACGCATTGCGTATGTCCCAGGTGATGTGAATTTGTGGCCGAATTTAACTGGAGAAGAAGTTATTGAGTTCTTATTAAGTTTACAAAAGTCAGTGAACCATGAACGTAAACAAATGTTAATTCGAGATTTTGAGTTGGATATTCACAAGAAATGCAGTACGTATTCTAAAGGGAATCGACAAAAAGTTGCTTTGATTGCCGCACTAAGTATGGAAGTAGATTTGTATATTTTTGATGAACCAACGTCTGGTTTAGACCCATTAATGGAGCGCGTCTTCCAACATCATGTAAAAGCGTGTCGTGAGCGTGGAAAAACAGTGCTATTATCAAGCCATATTCTTTCTGAAGTAGAACAACTATGTGACCGTGTAGGAATTATACGTAAAGGTGAATTAATAGAAACAGGCACATTAGATGAAATGCGTCATTTAACACGTATGCGCTTTACCGTCATGACACAAGAGATACTAACACATTTAGAAGCGCAACCAGGTGTACATGATGTAACCAAACAAGATGAAACGTATCAATTTCAAGTGGATACTGATCAAACCAGTACAGTGATTCAATATTTAAGTCGCTTCAACATTAAAAAGTTAGAAAGCCAACCGATGACTTTAGAAGATTTATTCTTACGACACTATGGCGAGCAGCTAAAAGAAGGTGAGTAAGATGACACAAAAGCGACTGACACTTTCTAAGATAATGTTGTTTTATTTGAAGCGGAATAAATGGTCTATCATCTTTTGGTTAGTAGGATTAATCGCATTAACCTTAATGATTCCACAATCATTTTCGAATTTGTATCCTGATAAACAAGCATTAGTACCACTGTTTGAAATGTTTAAGAATCCTGCGATGCAAGCGATGCTTGGTAAATTCTCTTTAGACCAAATGACTATAGCGACGATGTTCAACTATGAGATGTTGATGTTTACTGTGATTCTCGTCAGTATTATGAATATCTTATTTGTTTCGAAAGATTCAAGAGGGGATGAAGAAGCGGGACGTTTAGCGATGTTATCTGCTTTACCGATAGGACGTACGACATTGATTTTGAGTACGATAATTCAACAAGGAATCGTTAATGTCATTTTAGGTATATCAATCAGTATAGGCTTGATGTTTACAGGTATTGATCATTTTACTGTTGAAGGCGCATGGCTATACGGCATGCTTATTGCGATATCAGGTTTTATGATAAGTATGTTGACATTACTTGTCGCGCAATTAACCACGACACAAAGTCAGACAACAGGCATCAGTATCAGTTTGTTATTGATAATGTATTTAATCCGTGCCATAGGCGATGTGTCGGCTTCTTGGCTTTCTTACATTGTTCCCCTTGGTTGGATCACACGCGCTGATATTTATAGTCATAATCATTGGTGGCCGGTTGCTGCGTTATTTGGAATATCTCTCATATTATTAATTATTGCGGAGATATTGAATAGACACCGTGATATGGAGTCTGGGTTATTGCCAACGTTTAAAGGGCATTCGCGTGCATCATCTTTATTAAAATCACCTTTAGGACTACAACTTCATTTACAGCGTACGGGAATAATCGTTTGGGCTATAGGTATGTTGATGTTAGGTTTGTCGTATGGTTCGGTATTTGGAGAATTAGAAAATTTCTTTAAAGAAAATCCGCTGTTACAAAGAATGTTGACTGGCAAAGGAAATAACTATGCTGAACAATTTGTGCCGATATTGATGGCAATTATGGGCATGATTTCAACCATACCTGTTTTAATGGCAATCTTTAAAATCCAAAAGGAAATCAGATTAAGCCATACAGAAAGTATACTGGCTTTGCCCATACATCGCATACGTTATTTAATGAGCTTTATTTGGATTGGATTGATCAACAGTGTCTTGATGATCAGTTTAGCTGCGTTAGGAATGTATATGGGTGCTGTCTCAAGTATGGATAAACCTATTGCTTTTAATAAAATCTTCACTGCAGGGTTAGTTTTTATTCCAGCAATATTAGTCTTTGCGGGATTGGCTGTCTGTATTATCGGTTGGTTTAAGAAAGGGAGTTTAATTGTCTATCTCTATTTAGCTTATTCTTTCTTAGTCGTATATCTAGGACAATTATTAAATATAAAGCAATGGTTGAAAAAAGTGACGCCGTTTGGGCATGTACCACGTCTGCCGATTGCGGATATGGATTGGTCTGCGACTATAATTATGCTTGTGATAGCAATGATACTATTTATTTCAGGTATTGTTGGTTTTAAATATAAAGATATTTCTTAGACATGAATATAGAAAACAATTCGAAAAAATTAAATTCTAATCGCTGATATATCTTTTTCTATGGAAATATGGTAGATTTAGAGGGTCATTACAGAGCATGGAGGAGAACATGGAACAAACATTACCTAATTGCCCGAGCTGTGGTTCGGAATATACGTATTTAGATGGTGCGATATTTGTCTGTCCGATGTGCGGACATGAATGGACGCAAGATTCAGTAGAAGAAGCTGAGGAAGCGTTAAAAGTACGAGATGCCAATGGTCAAGAATTACAAGACGGTGACACTGTGACAGTGATTAAGGACTTGAAAATCAAAGGTGCTTCATCTGTGATTAAGCAAGGTACGAAAGTTAAAGGTATCCGTCTGGTAGATCCTGAAGACGGTCATGACATCGATTGTAAAATTCCAGGTGTCGGTCAAATCGGTTTAAAATCGATTTATGTTAAGAAAATCAAATAGTATTGCGTTGATGTAAACAGATATCAGCGTAGGAAAGCCCTCCTATTCAAACCGAGTAGGAGGGCTTTTTGTTAATGTTTGTATTTAAGTTTTCGTTTTAAAACGGTACTGATGATATCGCTGATTAAACAAGTAGCAAATAACAGTGATACAAAAATAATGTTAGTAGTGCTTTCAATTTTAAATCTTGCTGAAAAACCATTTGTTTGCATATTAAAGTAGAAGTTAATGGACAATAAAACTAATAAAGCAATAAAACTGACAATCGTGACAATATCGGCAACACGCTTAGCAAAAGAAAGATTCATAGTAGACACACCTTCTTTGTATGTGATTTATATTGCTTTTCTTAATTGTAATATAACATATTTTTTAATTGAATGATTGTAGAATCTAACCTCTTATCACATGAATAATCATTAGTCAGACTATATAATAGAGGTGTATCTAAAATATGAATTGATGATTGAACACAAAAAGGGGTTGTGCACATATGAAAAAATTAATTCAAGATAAAACTACAATACTTTCAGATATGTTAGAGGGTTTAGCACTTTCAAATCCCGAGCAAACTGTCATTTCTGAGACGGTTGTTGTTAGAAAAGAGAAAAAGCAACAAGGTGTTGCGTTAGTTTCTGGCGGAGGAAGCGGACATGAACCTGCACATGCAGGCTATGTTGCACAGGGAATGTTAGATGCGGCAGTATGCGGTGAAATCTTTACATCTCCGACACCGGATAAAATTTTAGAAGCGATTAAAGCTGTTGATAATGGTGACGGTGTCTTATTGATTATCAAAAATTATGCCGGAGATGTTATGAACTTTGAAATGGCGCAAGAAATGGCTGAAATGGAAGGTATCAAAGTCGGTAAAGTGATTGTCAGAGATGATATTGCGGTAGAAGATAAAGAGATGCGCCGTGGTGTAGCAGGCACAGTTTTTGTGCATAAGTTTGCAGGTTACCTTGCTGAACAAGGTGAATCGCTAGAAACGATTGTAGAACAAACTGAAGCATTATTAGCTGACATGCGTACTATTGGTATGGCGCTTACACCGCCATTTGTACCATCCACTGGTAAGTATGGCTTTGATTTAGAACCTGGGGATATGGAAATCGGTATCGGTATTCATGGGGAACGTGGATTGAAGAGAGAAGCGGTTAAACCTATCCAAGATATTGCGACTGAATTGGTTCAAGCTTTGAACGAAGAAGTCCAAGCGAAAGAAGTCATAGTGATGGTAAACGGCATGGGCGGCACACCGCTTTCAGAATTAAATATCGCAGTGAAGTATATCCAAGCAGCACTTGAAGCAGAAAATGTTTCAGTCAAAGACTGGTTTGTCGGTGATTATATGACATCGTTAGATATGCAAGGTTTTTCATTAACGTTATTAGAAAGTACTGAGGACCGTTTGAACGCATTAAACGCACCGACAACAAGCCGTTATTTCGGATAACGCACAAGGAGGAAATGAACTATGAATGCAGAAACATTAAAACAACGTTTAATTCATTTACAAGAAATTTTTCAAGAACGTGAAGATACATTAACAGAACTTGATCGTGCCATTGGTGATGGTGACCATGGTGTCAACATGGTCAGAGGCTTTAATGCCTTACCACAAGCATTAGAAAATGCGGACACAGTCCAAGATGTTTTGAAAACAACAGGAATGACTTTAATGTCTAAAGTTGGTGGTGCTTCAGGTCCATTATACGGTTTCAGTTTTGTCAAAATGGCACAAGTTGCGGAAGATGAGATTACAGAAGACAACTTACCTCAATTGTTAGAGGCATTTTCACAAGCGGTACATCAACGCGGTAAAGTTGAACTAGATGAAAAAACAATGTACGACGTGATTGAAAGAGCGAGAGAAGCGGTAGAAAATGGAGAAACTGTTGATATCGCATACCTTCAAACACTCGCAGATAATACAGAAGATTTAGTTGCGACAAAAGGACGTGCAGCTTACTTCAAAGAAGAGTCAAGAGGTCACACAGATCCAGGTGCACAAAGTAGTGTTTATATCTTAAACGCATTGATAGGAGATGAGTAAATCAATGACAGCGATTATTGTAGTCAGTCATAGTGAAGAAATCGCAAACGGCATCAAAAAACTTATTAGCCAAATGGCTGAAGGCGTGCAAGTGATTCCAGTCGGCGGCAGTGACGGTACTATTGGAACATCCTTTGAACCTATCCAACAAGCAATTGAAGGTTTAAAAGACGATGCGATTTGTTTCTATGATTTAGGTTCAGCAGAAATGAACTTAGATATGGCTATTGAAATGTACGATGGACAATATAGAGTAGAGAAAGTAGAAGCACCTATTGTAGAAGGCAGCTTTCTAGCAAGTGTCAACATCTCTACTGGTATGAGTTATGAACAAGTTGTAGAATCAGTTGAAAGTGAATATAGATAAAAATAACGGCGCATTTGTGTAAGCAAGTGCGTCGTTATTTTATTTAGTATAGAGTAGAAATGCGTTAAATGATATAATTTTATAAAGGAATTGTGCGAAGTAGAAAAGCATCAAAATATAGATGCTTTATTTTTAAATACTACATCAATAGAAAATACGAAAGAGTGAAGACTATGAAAAGAGTGATTACATACGGTACATATGATTTACTGCATTACGGCCATATTGAATTGTTGAGAAGAGCAAGAGAAATGGGAGATTATTTAATAGTTGCCCTTTCAACTGACGAGTTTAATAAATTAAAAAATAAGAAGTCTTATTATAATTATGAACAAAGAAAGATGATGCTGGAGTCAATTCGTTATGTTGATTTAGTAATTCCCGAAAGTAATTGGGATCAAAAAACGAAAGATGTTGACCGTTATGAAGTAGATACTTTTATTATGGGACATGATTGGGAAGGCGAATTTGATTTTCTCAAGGACAAATGTGAAGTGATTTACCTAAAACGTACAGAAGGCATATCTACTACTCAGATAAAAAAAGAACTTTATGGAGACAAAAGATAATATATTCAAGTTAAGAAGCTGAAATTGACCTATAGTTAGTAAATATTATAGGTAATTGAAGCTTCTTTTTATATTAAATGTAAAACTTCCTTACAAGTGTTATACTTTTGTAAAGATTCATTAAACTCTATTAAATATATTAAGTTTATACTAATGAGTAAATGTATGTATGAACGTATTTTCGAAATAAATGCATAATTGTTTGCAAAATACATAGTAGAGTATGTGTTTCATCATAAATAAAGAAAAACGAATGAAAGAGTGGACAGTATGAAGAGAGTAATTACTTATGGAACTTATGATTTATTACATTATGGACATATTGAATTATTAAGACGTGCAAGAGAAATGGGAGATTATCTTATTGTGGCATTGTCTAGTGATGAGTTTAATAAAATTAAGAATAAAAAATCTTACTATAGCTATGAACAAAGAAAGATGATGTTAGAATCAATTCGTTATGTAGATTTAGTAATCCCTGAAAATGATTGGGGCCAAAAACAAAAAGACGTTGATCGATATGAAGTAGATACATTCGTGATGGGGCACGATTGGGAAGGTGAATTTGATTTCTTGAAAGAACAGTGTGAAGTCATTTATTTAAAACGTACGGAAGGTATTTCTACGACACAAATCAAGAAAGAGTTATACGGTAAAGAATAAAGCTTTTGTTTTAATGTTGATAAAAAAGATAAATAGGAGTGTCTACATTGAATAAAGTAAGCGGATTTATACTGAATCAAGCGAAAAGAAAATATAAGTTTATTGAGCAACCTGTCAAATCGAAGTTTAAGAGCAAGTATGTCTTAAAAACAACGAAATATGCGAACTTTTATAAAAAGAACAAAGTTAACGATAGACAAATAGTTTATCAAGCACGAGATGGTAAGAGTATGACAGACAGCCCTTATGCAGTTTTTAAATATCTATTAAGAGATAAGAAATATAAAAAATTAGAACATATCTGGGTTGTAGATTCTGAGAAAAAACGTAAAGCATATGCTAAACAATATAAATCATTTAAAAATGTGCGATTCATTGTAAAAGAAAGTGACGATTATTTAAGTGTACTTACAACTGCTAAGTATATTATCAATAACTCAACTTTCCCCGCTTATTTTACAAAGAAACCAGAACAAGTGTATGTAAATACTTGGCATGGCACACCTATTAAAGCTATGGGCCTAGATGTAGAAGATAACTTAGTCGGCTCTCAAAATATTATTAAAAACTTTTTAAGTGCAGATATATTAGTCAGTCCGAACCCTCATACAACAGAAGTGTTCAAAAGAGCGTTTAGTTTAGAAGGTATTTATAATGGTGTTTTAGCTGAAATTGGTTATCCAAGAATTGATTTAACGTTGAATAGTGATAAAAAAGATGTACGTAAACATTTAAAACAAAATGGTCTTAAATTAAAGAAACGTAAAACACTTTTATTTGCGCCAACATGGCGTGGGACTGATGTTAATAACCCCGAAGATAGTGTGGCTGACATTCATGAAATGGTCTTAGAACTTGAAAAGAAAACAGAATATCAGGTTATTGTTAAAGTACATCCTTTTGTTTATAAAACAGCATTAAATTATAAAGAACTAAAGCCATATCTTGTTCCTGATTCATTTGATACGAATGAATTGTTAGCAGCTGTAGATTTGTTAGTAACGGATTACTCTAGTATTTTCTTTGATTATCTTGTAACAGATCAATCTATTGTTTTTTATGCGCCTGATTATGAGGATTACAATAGTGACCGCGGACTTTATATTAATACAGATCTACTTCCTGGACCGTCGGTCTATGACATAGATGAGCTTGTATCAGCTGTTAATGAAGCGGAAACAAACCAAGATGTATATCAAACTAAATATGAGCGTTTTAAAGATTTATATGTTCCTTATGAAGATGGACATGTAACTGAACGTCTTGTTAACAAAATGTTCCAGCCAGTAGTTAGTAATCAAGAAAACGCTAAGAAGAAAATATTGATGTATCCAGGCGGAATGAAAAATAATGGTATTACTACATCTGCAATTAATTTATTAGAAAATATTGATTACGATAAATATGATGTAACGATTTTCTTGGGAGATACAAAGAATCGTGAAATCTTAGATAATTTGAAAGAAGTTAATAAAAATGTACGTATTATCTTAAGAAAAGGACCTTTATTAGGTACTACTTTAGAGAAATACAGAGATATCTTTGTTAAAAATAGAGGTGTTAAATCTGTATTGGAAGAATCAGTTTATCCAACAGAAGTATTTGAACGCGAATTTAGAAAGATTTTCGGAATTTCAAAATTTGACGTTGTAGTAGACTTCAGTGGTTATTCTATGTTCTGGTCAAAAATTCTATTAGGAACAGAATCTAAACGTAAACTAATGTACCTTCATAGTGACATTAAGAGTGATATGAATCGTAACGTAAATGGTATACGTCCGCATTACCAAAACTTAAAAGGTGTCATCAGTTTATATAATCGTTTTGACTATTTAGTCAGCGTTTCAGAAGAAACATGTAGAATTAATAAAGAAAACTTAGCAACGTCTAAAACAAAAGATAAATTTACATCAGCTATGAATACAATTAATTTAACACGTATTAATAAATTAAAAGACGAAGATACAGATTTCTTTATGCATCGCGGACAAAAAGTATTAGCATATTTAAATAATGGAGAAATCGTGAGTGTTCCGTTTAATGATCAAGATTTCAAAGTTATGGCGATGGGTAGGCTTTCTCCAGAAAAAGGCTTTGATATTTTAATTGAAGGCTTCAAAGATGCAGTTAAAGAAAATCCAACTGCGAAATTGTACATTTTAGGTGAGGGGCCGTTACGCTCTAACTTAGAACAATTGATTCGCAAACTGCAATTAGAGGACAATGTTTTCTTGGTGGGTCAAAAACGAAATCCATTTAACATTATGAAGCAATGTGATGTCTTTGCGTTAACTTCTCATTATGAAGGGCAGTCTATGGTGTTGCTTGAAGCGTTAACAGTTGGTGTTAATGTACTTGCCTCAAACATCCCGGCTAACAGATATGTTTTACGTTATGGTGACTTCGGAATTCTTACAGAAAATGAACCAGAAAAAGTCGGTGAAAACATTAAGAGTTTCATGAATGGTCAGATTCCTGTCTTTGAAACATTTAAAGGACAAAACCATAATGAAACTGCACTAAATGAGTTTTATTCATTATTAGATTAATAAAACGGTTAAAGATAGGCTTGCGCGCCATGCGTAAGTCTATTTATTTTTGAAAATAACTTTCGATAGAACTAAATAGTGTTCTTAACTCTATTGCGTAAATGATGTAAGTTACATATAATTAATAATGATGAACGTATTTGTGAAAACATATCTCTTTTAAATATCGCTTGCTGATATTTAAAAGAATTTTTTATGTATTCATTGAAAGCGTTTTAATACTAGGGATAAATATTAAGGGAGTACGCAAAATGAAAAAGAAAGTAGATCTGACATATGCGCGTGCTATTTTTTGTGTCATTATCGTTATTGTTCATGCAATGACAGGTTTTGTGAATGATCCGCATATCACAGAGTTCCAAAAACGAAGCGCAAGTTACATTCAAGTCTTATTATTTAGTGCGACACCGTGCTTTATTATGTTATCTGAAATGTTGTTAGGTATGAGGTATTCTAAACATATACCTAATAACTTTTTAACTAAACGCGTGAAGTTTATTTTAATACCATACATTTGCTTTGCATTATTTGTGATTGTCGAGATATATTTTGATCCAAGTAAAAATTTCTCAATGAGTCACTTATTGATTAATATTTTGTTAGAAGGTAAATTCTTTGGATGGTTTGTACTGGTTATTTTCCAATTCTTTGTATTACATATGTTGTTTTATAAAGTGCTAGATCGCATGAAACCACTTATACCTATCGTTGTGTCATTAGTTATTAGTTTTGGACATGCTTTTTTAATGTACTATAGTACAACTTATTTAGAGTTTTGGAATACGTATTATCCATTATTTAACCGTACAATTATTTTGAATTGGTTGTTTTACTTTGTTATCGGTTTCTATATAGGTAAGAACTTTGATGCAGTGATGCAGTATGTGCAACAAAAAGTACTATATGTACTTGGGGCACTTTTACTAAGTGGACTAGTTATAGCATTCGATTTCTTTGTGTTGAACGTTACATGGAGAGAATCAAATCGTTTTGACCTATTCATCTTCACAGCAGCATTCTTTGTTTTAGCTATTTATGTCGCAAAACAATTAAGCCGATATCACTTAACAGCTTTATATATGATTAGTGAAATCTCGTTCTTTATCTATTTATCACATCAAATTATTATCCAACATATTTCTAGAGGACTAGCTTCATTTGTGAAGTATCCTTTCGCATTCTTTACATTAACTACTATATTCACACTAGGTTTTTGTGTAGGCTTAGCTATCATACTATCTTTCTTCCCATACGTAAGAATAGTCGTTGGCAGAAACACACTTTATCCGATGGTGTTGAACAATTATAGTATTAAACCAGAACCAGAAGTATCAGTAAAAGAATAATTTCAAAATAAGCGTATTATGTCGAGAACTTAACCTAACGTCATAATGCGTTTTTATTTATGGTTGATTGTGTATGTGGGTATTTCTTTAATGGAAATTATTTTCTGCTAGCAAATAAAGGCTTATAAATAAAATATAATCAATGTGAAACGATGTTATAAGTTTTGGAATATAGTATAATTACTTGAACAGTTATTAGTCTTATTACATCGGAGGAAATACAATTGATTACTAAAGACAAGGCTAAAGAGATAGCGAAATTTATTACGAAACCTATTGAAGAGAACTTATTAAATGAGAGAATTCGTCTAAACGCGTATTATCTAGATTGTATTCGTTTGAATAAAGTGAATGAACAATCGATTTTATTAGAATCATATCACGGAGTTAATTTTACGGGAAATGCTTATGCATTGTTTAGAAAATTAGTTGAATCATACCCGAACTTTAAATGCTATATTGCAATAAAAAATACAGAAGACCCTATGATTAAATGGCTGGAAAAAGAATATAAAAATAAAAATTTCTCAGTTGTTGAATATGAAAGCAAAAAATATTTGAAGTTATTAGCAACATGTAAGTACTTAGTTAATGATACATCGTATATGCCATATTTTTGTAAAAGAAAAGGGCAAGTTTATTTAAATACATGGCATGGAACACCACTTAAAACGTTGGGGAAAGATATTAAAAAAGCTGGATTTAATGATCATAAAAACATACAGAAAAATTTATTTTCTGCAGATAAATTAGCTATGCCTAATAGATTTACTGCTGAAAAACTGATTAAAAGTAATGATTTGGATGGTATTTTAAATGCTGAAATCGGAATATTTGGTAATGCTCGAGTAGATTTAACGTTAAATAGTAATCGAGAAGCTATGTTAACCAAGTATAATTTAGTGAACGATAAAAAAATTGTGCTTTTTGCACCAACATGGAAAGAAAACGGTTCTGTTGATGAGAGTGTAAAACAACTAATTGAACAGACTAATTTAATACAAAAAGCATTGGGTAGTGATTACCATGTATACCTAAAAACTCACTATTTTGTTTATGAACAAATGATGAAAATGGACTATGGTAATCATATGATTCCTAATTGGGTTGATACTAATGAAATTTTGTCTACTGTCGATTTATTAATCACTGATTACTCAAGTATATTCTTCGATTATTTACCGTTAAAAAAACCTACTCATTTCTTTATGCCTGATAAAGCAGAGTATGAATTTGAGAGAGGAATGTATTTAGATTTAAAAACCTTGCCAGGTAAAATTTCAAATAATATAGAGGAATTAGTTGAAAATATCCAAGTCAAAGAGAATGAATACTTAATCGAATATAAGGAAAATATCGATAAATATTTGGAATTATATTGTTCTCAAGATAACGGAGATTCTGTAACAAACACTTTGAAATTTATGTTTAGTGATTTGTCAGGAGAAAAATTATTTAAGTCAACAAAAAAAATAGTAGTATTTTATGGTGGTGGATTTTACAACAATGGGATTACTAATTCAATTATTAATCTAAGTAAAGTCTTTAATTATGATAAATATGAATTTGTTATCATAGAAAATCAGTTAGTTAATGAAGAAAAGCTTCAAAACATGGAACGTCTGGATAAAAGAGTGCATGTTATTACTAAGTTTTCTTATACCAATCGCAATATTTTTGATACTATTAGTCAAAATTTATTGTATAGACAAGGATTTAATTCAAAATTCATTATAAAAAGTCATTTGAAGAAATATTTTTCAATGGATTTTAAA
>NZ_PPRU01000069.1 GCF_002902285.1 Staphylococcus simulans
GCACTTGAAGCGTTGAAAGCAGAACTTGAAAAAGCGAAAGCTATCAATCAGGCTGACTTTACTCCTAACAGCGTTGAACCATTGGTAGATGCAATAGCTGTGGCACAAGGTATTGTGAATAATCCGGAATCTGTAACTGTTGATCAAATCAAAGCAGCAACACAAGCGTTGAAAGATGCGCAAGCAGGCTTAGTTGCGAAAGCAGATAAAGCGGAACTTGATAAAGCAATCAATAACGCAGAAAGCTTAACTTTAGATCCGACTGATAAAGAAGATAAAGCAGTCCAAGATGCATTAGACAAAGCAAAAGCAGTACAAGCAGATCCTAATGCTTCACAAGCAGAAGTAGATGCAGCGAAATCAGCTTTAGAAGATGCAATTAACGCTAAAATTGCTCAAGATAAAGCAGATGCAGTCAATGCAGCACTTGAAGCGTTGAAAGCAGAACTTGAAAAAGCGAAAGCTATCAATCAGGCTGA
>NZ_PPRU01000070.1 GCF_002902285.1 Staphylococcus simulans
TTATACATTCAAAACTAGATAGTAAGTAAATTTCAATTCGACCAATCAAAACTTGAAATTTGATTAAGTCTTCGATCGATTAGTATTCGTCAGCTCCACATATCGCTATGCTTCCACCCCGAACCTATTAACCTCATCATCTTTGAGGGATCTTATAACCGAAGTTGGGAAATCTCATCTTGAGGGGGGCTTCATGCTTAGATGCTTTCAGCACTTATCCCGTCCATACATAGCTACCCAGCTATGCCGTTGGC
>NZ_PPRU01000071.1 GCF_002902285.1 Staphylococcus simulans
AAAAATATAGCTAACCACTAATTTATCATGTCAGTGTTCGCTTAACTTGCTAGCATGATGCTAATTTCGTGGCATGGCAAAAATCCGTAGATCTGAAGAGACCTGCGGTTCTTTTTATATAGAGCGTAAATACATTCAATACCTTTTAAAGTATTCTTTGCTGTATTGATACTTTGATACCTTGTCTTTCTTACTTTAATATGACGGTGATCTTGCTCAATGAGGTTATTCAGATATTTCGATGTACAATGACAGTCAGGTTTAAGTTTAAAAGCTTTAATTACTTTAGCCATTGCTACCTTCGTTGAAGGCGCCTGATCTGTAATTACCTTTTGAGGTTTACCAAATTGTTTAATGAGACGTTTGATAAATACATATGCTGAATGATTATCTTGTTGCTTACGCAACCAAATATCTAATGTATGTCTCTCTGCATCAATGGCACGATATAAATAATTCCATTTTCTTTTTATTTTGATGTACGTCTCATCAATACACCATTTGTAATAAGCTTTTTTATGCTTTTTCTTCCAAATTTGATATAAAATCGGGACATATTCTTGAACTCAACGGTAGACCGTTGAATGATGAACGTTTACACCACGTTCCCTTAATATTTCAGATATATCACGATAACTCAATGCATATCTTAGAT
>NZ_PPRU01000072.1 GCF_002902285.1 Staphylococcus simulans
TTAATATCCTGTGCTTCCGAACCCGTTTGTACCACGTGTGCTTTGTATATCAAATTCAGCGACCTCTTCTAACTCTGGTGTCCAGATAGGTACAATGACCAGCTGCGCCAATCTATCACCTTTATTGATTTTGTATACATCGGCTAAATACTCGCCTTCTTTATCTTTTGCTATTGTTTCACCTTTTATGTTTAAAATGTCATTTTCCATACCGTTTTCAGTGACACGAACATCTGCACTTGTTGAATGTAAATCTGTATCATTCTTAATATTTATCCCCATATTTCCATGAAATCCTGAGTCAATTTTGCCAGTTTCAATAACTAAGTGTGTTTTACTGCTTACGCCACTTCTTGAAGTGAGTAATCCCACATATCCTTTAGGAATGTTGACTGCTAGATCAGTTTTGATAATCGCTTTCTCTTGCGGTTCAAGTATC
>NZ_PPRU01000073.1 GCF_002902285.1 Staphylococcus simulans
TCTTGAAGTGAGTAATCCCACATATCCTTTAGGAATGTTGACTGCTAGATCAGTTTTGATAATCGCTTTCTCTTGCGGTTCAAGTATCTTAGTTTCTGCTGAGTAGATGTCATAGCCAGCGTCCGTTGCATTAGCACGTGTCGGCATTGTTGCGTTTTCTGATAGTAATTTGATTTGTAGTTTAGTCATTATTTTTTGTCCTCCACTTTTGATACTTCATATCTAATTCCACTCAACACTTCGCTATCTGGTTCGCCTTCTACTTGTTGGTCGTCAATCATTTCTTTAATGCGATCAAACGCCTTTGCCTTTTCCAACACTTCTACTCTTTCTTCATAAATTTCTTGACACGTTTTTATATCTTTAAATTTTTCAGCTAATTCTTTGGCCCCTTCAATATCTAGTATCATGTATTTGTATTTCATCACTCACTGCTCCTCTCCAGTAATTCAGGGTTTTCATAAATATTTCCAACAACTTCCCCGATTTTTGAAATGCGATAAATATCTTCATAATATTCGTTGTTATCTTCAGTTAATCTGAATCTTGCTTGCTCCTTTTCATATGTGATAAAACCATATATTGTAGCTTGCCAACCATGACCATGATGTCCCAACCACTTAAGAATATCGCCCTCATAAATTTCTGTTCCGTTTTTGTCTTTCAGACCAGTCGACATCATCACAATTCTATTAATGTTGCCATCTTTTTCGATTAAATCCAGGTCTTCAATATGGTCGAACCAAATAGTGAATCCCATATCAAAGTCTTGTTGTTCAGCATAACTCATGCCTTTCTGATAATCAGTTCTATATCTTTCTCTATCAAACTCTCTGAATTTAGGTATCATTTCGTTTACTCCTCGCTTAATAAGTTTTATTTTCGAGTAACTCTGAGTGTTGGTGTTTATTACCTAATACTTCAAACACACAGTTTATATCTGACATATACATTTGAGGTATAATTCCTAGATATGTGTTTTTCAAATCTTTAATATCGAACGTTCCTTGTTTATAAACTACAACACCAATGTATGTTTTATCCTCCATAATTTTAGGCTCGACATCTTGCACTAACACTTTGACAACGTCGCCCTCATAAATCTCTCTACCGTTTTTGTCTTTCAAACCAGTGTACTGCATTAGTTTAAAACAAAGGGCAGCGAAATATTCAGATTGCGAGTTATCAATTTCCCCGTAACCTGTGTCGTCAAGGTGATGATTAAAAGCTAATGCACTAACGTTTTTATCGAATGCATTAAATTCAATAACGCCTATGTCGTATCTCATTTTATTTTCTAACGAATCCCACGCTCTGAATTTAGGTTTCATCCCGTTTCCTCCTATTACGTTCATAATCGGCTCTGTCAGCTAACACAGTGATGCGTGTAGGGCTTGCATCAATCACGAACCCCTTTACACCTCTGCTTTGTAACTCTTGCTCTAGTTGCGTTAAACTACGTCCTCGTGTGTCTGATTTGAAACGCTGTTTAATTGTGTTTGTAAGTTCTCTGCTAGCCATTACAAAATTCCTTCATCATTGAATTTATGATTTAGTGATTGTCCTTGCTCTAATTGTTCGACAATTCTCTTGATACACAGCTTTGCATGCAACTCACGCATGTTATCCACATATAACTCTCCTGTACATGTATTCAATTGAGCGTTTGCGTATTTAAGCGCCTCTTTTAAGGTCATTTAAAGCCCCTCCTTGAGACGTTGAGCATAATCGATGATTTTATCCAGCTCTTTATCTAATGCGTCTTTACGACCCAGCCTTGTGGCGTATTTGATGATATTAAACTTCATAGACGCAATCCATTCATCTTTGGTAAATTGTTGACGCGTAAATTCAATTACATCTGTTTGACCGGAATAATGTTCAGGAATATTTTTGCAATCTTCAAAATGTTCAGCTTCCTTAAAAGATATGGGCAGTCTGTCGAAGTAGTCTTTATCAGTTAATTCAATTTCATTAACTTCCCCATCCAACAATACACTTGCAGTTTCTTGAGTGAAATTTTTGTAACTGAATGCAGTAACACTTCCACACTTGCCCTCTTCTCCATCGTCACTCCAAATAATAATACGATCGTTCAAATTCAAATCTCTAACTTTCATCTAACGCACCGCCTTTGGATAGATAGATGTGCCCATAAGATATTGTGTGTATTCATCGCGTGCATATGGTGGCTGCGGTGTGCCGTCGTATAGCCAAGGACGCTCTTTTCTTTTGCGTGCTTCTGCTTGTTCTTTTTGACGTTCTTTACGTAAACGGTCCTTATAAACCAAATTGCGCAAAGCATCTTTTTCACGTTCTACAATATAAAACTCTGTTTCCAGCGGTAAAATATCGTCCATAATGTGTCCGTCATTTAAATATTTAATAATTGCTTGCGGCGGAACTTTAGACCTTTTCAAATCTTCGGCTACGATGTAAAAAATGAGACCTTTATGTTTAATCTTTCGGCATATTTTACCTTTGTACATCACATGATTGAAATTGTATTTAAGCGCATCTTCTATATCCCAACCTTTATCAAATCTTTCTTGCAAATCTTTAGAAGATACTTTTAAATTTTGAGATGCATATAAGATTTTTTGAGTTCCAATCTCAATCGTTTCACCTTTATAAATAAATTTTCCCATGATTAGTACCTCCACTCGATATTATCGATTTCTTTAATTTCGCCATCTATATGCTCTTTTGCGTTTCTGAATATACGTTCGATTACTTGTTCTTCTAAATCTGCTAATTCCTCATGTTTTTTAAGCCGTACAGGAACATCCTTTTCAAACGTAATCGTATATTGCATACGCATTGTTTCTTCTCGCATCTAATCAACCTCCGTCACAGACATGACAATCTTCGGTTCATCTGCATACTTTTTAAAACTTCTGACCTCTACAATTTGGTTATCGTCTTTCCATAGATGTTTGTTTGCAGCGTCTAATACAGTCTTGATCAAGTTGTCTATGTCTGGCTTAGTGCGTTTATACTGTCCTATCATTGATAACCTTTTCTTATTACTCCAACTTTGCGGTGGATTGAATAAAAACTCTATCGTGACTATTAAGTCGCTTTCCAACATAGCCTTAGGCATCTGCTTTTGTATAAAGTCTTTATGCGCTGTATAAGTTGAAGGCATATACGTTTGTACATATTTTCCTCTATTCGCAAATCTCGGTCTTGGTGAAGCCATAGGTGCTTTATGTGTTTCATTGAACTTAATTTCTATTTCCATAAGACACCTCTATTTGACGCACAGCGGGCGTTGTACGACGTTTTTTACATTGGTATAGGAATAAGTCGTACAATCTATCAGCGTTGCCCTGTGCTTGTGTAATCATCATCTCTGCAAATACTGAACTGCAGTTAAGATGACGCATGATATATTCTTTGGTTAACATCAAAAATTTAACCCTCGCATTCTGTAATCCTCGCCATTCATATTGATTGTTGTTGTATTTTTCATCATTCGACTAAATATTTTGGCCAGATCCTTATTTTGTATCAGTTCTTTACTACTGTTATTAGTAGTGATGATATTGTGCTTGCCAGTACGTGATTCCATTACTTCAAACAGCTTCTGTACACCGAAATTGCTTAATGATGTTCCATAATCATCTAATACAAGCAAGTCAACATCAGATATTGCTTTATCTATTTCTCTTTCAGTAATTTGAGAAGATTTGTTATATGTGTCTTTATAGGTTGTAATTAACTGCGGCACATTCATATATAAAACCGAGTAACCTTTCTCTTTTACACGCTTGATAGTGGCCATAGATAAATGGCTCTTACCTGTACCATAACTGCCGAATAATAAAATGGATTGTTTGTTATCTAAAGTGAAGTTGTTCGCATATCGTTCTAGTAATGCTTTCGCTCTAGCAAGTTGTTCACTTGTAGGCTGGTAATTATCAAAGGTTGCATCTGCCAAATCATCATTGATGATTGATTTTTTAAAGATTGCGTTTGCTTTAATACGTTGTTGTTTTCTTTTAAAGTTTTCAGTCGATTGTTTAGCGAATGCTATCATGTCACAATCACAACCATCTTTGATGATTTGACCGTTATCGAATTCGTAGTAATCATAATCTCTACCGCACTTGCTGCAATGCAATCCTAATTCCTGATTAACTATCTTATTTTTAAATTTCGTTTTTTTAGCTATTTCAGAAAACAAGTTCATCTAAAACACATCCTCATATTGCTTTTTCCATTCTTCGTCAACAGCGTTGGGTTGTTGGTGGTTAAGATAACCTTCAAACTTAGTACCGAATAACGTTTCAGGTCTCAGATACTGGTTCATCTTTTTATCTTCCAGCCATTGATCGCTCATGTTGTCTATTACTTTTTTGAAGTCGTCTAAGTTAAATCCTTCTTTAACTCTAGCTCTAATTAGGGACTGAGTCTTTTTGGTAGTATGTTTATATTGCTTGCCTGTTCTTTTATTCAAATAATCTATTACCTGTTGATACGGTGCTGTCGGGTTGCCCGACATAGTATCTATTCTATTTATAGTATTATCTCTTGTATTATTAATACTTGTATTATTCTCTTGGAAGTTTGCTTCCATAGGGGGTAGGAAATCTTTTTCTATACCCCTATGGAATTTATTTTCTACAGGTATAGAAGATTGCGTCATGGGGTACATTCTTCTCTGTTTAACTTCATTGCCTTTATATTTGAATTCTATTGTTAAGTAACCTTGCTCTTTAAGGTTGTTTACTCTTGCTGATATAGTTCTTTTAGTTACATCGTATAACCTTGCAAAATAATTATTACTTGCTGTACAATAGCCGAATTTGTTACTCAATGCTGTGATTTCTGCGTATAGTAATTTCTCGCTATCAGTGAGTCTATTATCATACCTAACAGCTGCAGTGATTATTGCGTAATAACTGGGTTGGTCGCTCATATGCATTCTCCTTTCTGGTATAATCTTTCTGAATGCTTTTGCATCGGATTGGAGGTGGTAAAATGTATATCGATCCATTAAAAGATGTCAGACCCATATTGAATAAAAATATTTTCAACTTAAGAAACACCATGTTTCAAGCAACAAAACCTTCTAAAGAGTTGAGAAAAACTATTAATCAGATGACGAAATTCAACGATATTTACAAAAACACACTGCTAGATATAGGTCATATTAATTTGAAAAATATCGATACTTCAAATTTGGTGAAAATCAAAGTGCCTACTATTGACATCTCAATGAATTTTAGAAATAACTTATTTTCTGAAAAGACACTTCAAGCATTTAAGGCCCAATCGAATTTTTCTGTAAAGGAAATTACGCGAATTAACAATGTACTTCGCTATTCTTTTATCAATCCCGTTAACCTTTGTAGTGTTAGTGACTCCTTCAATTCTTCCTATCCAATAAGTAATAAAAGCGAAAATAGAAAAGAAGATGACATCGACAATACCAAAATGCAAAAGTATGCACCTCCAACTAAAAAAATGATTAATGCAACTTCGTTAGTCTTCACCCCAAATATTTCATGGAGTTTATTCTCTGGAGTAATGTATAACGAACCTGTTAATGTCCCTATTTCAATATTTGTGTTACTTATTTCTTTAATTTGTTTTTACTTAACATTTGATTACAAAAGTGATGATGAATAATTAATTTATCGAAAAAGAGGGTCCTATAATTTCTAGCATTCCTAATCTCTTCCGCCAAGATGAAGATTAGGAGTGCTATTTTGATTGCTTGTAATCTATCCACTTCCTCCTCTATCCTTTCAACATTTTGTTAAGCCGATCATCTACTGAAATCCACGAGTTCTCTAAATGATGTAATTTATCAAAACTTTCAACGCCCATATTATGTTGGGATTGATGATGATCTCTGCATAGTGCTAACACTTCATATCCGTAATGATTCATTGTCTTACGGTTCTTTCCTCTACCTATTGCGTAATGGTGTGCAAGGTCTGAATGAGGTTTACCGCAGATAACACAGTTACGGTTGACTGTAGACCAGTACAAGAAAGATTTATCTTGTTTAAGCAGGTCGCTTGTTTTATAAGTTAATGGAATATTGTTATGAAAAATCCAATCAAGAGTAACCTCTATGATTTGGTTTGCTTGGGTACGTGTACAGTCGCTTAATGAGAGACGTTTTTCATACCCATAGAGGACTTCTACGTAATCCATGAACAAATACCTCATATAGTCTCGAGGTTGCCCTGTGTGGCTCTCTATGTCATTACATAAAGCGAATATTTTCCGGCGTTGTTTATCGCTAATTAGAAAAGGATCTACTACCTTTACTTCGACTTCTACATCCATTCCGTTATCCAGTAACAAGGTTTCTTTGTTGCCAAGTTTTACATTCTTGATGACGGCAGTAATTGTACCGTCATCTTCTTGAATGTAATTAGTGATTCTTTGCATTTAAAACCACTCCTAGAAAGGTAAATCATCCGTATCCATATCAAAGTTGTTGCTATTATTGAATGGATTGTCGCTTTGAAGCGCCTTCTCTCTTTGCTGCACTTGGTTATTTGATTGGTTATTGTTTGAGGATTGTGTATTCTTAGGTTCTAGGAATTGCACACTGTCACATACGACTTCCGTAACAAATACACGGCGGCCTTCGTTGTTTTCATAGCTGCGTGATTGTAAGCGACCATCGACACCTGCTAAACTTCCTTTATTCAAATAATTATTGACGTTTTCTGCTTGTTTACGGAATACAACACAGTTGATAAAGTCCGCTTGTTGCTCTCCGTTTTTATCTTTAAAATTACGGTTGACCGCTAGTGTGAATGTTGCTACATCTACACCGCTTTGCGTTGTTCTGAATTCCGGGTCTTTTGTTAAGCGACCTACTAATACAACTCTGTTAATCATTATTCATTCTCCTTTGCTTGTTTTGACCAGTTATCTAATTTTTTGATGCACACAGTGATTTGACTATTACTTAAACTCTGAATATCATTAATGCCTAGTTGTCGCTGCACATCATCAACACTTACTTGTTTTCCTACAGACTGCATAAGTTCGCTGAATTTCAGCATTTCTTCTTTTAATGTCCCAATCGCTTTAGCATCTGGTTTGGTATATTGCTCGCGCTTTTGTTTAGCATCCGCGTCATCCTCATCAGTAGGGATATTGAAGAACTTCATTAAAAAGTAACGTTCAGCATAAGTTAGTGCAGTACCATGCGCTTTAGAAACATCGTCTTGTTGTCCGACAGAATAGAATGTTACTTCAAGCTTTTCTTCTGGCTTATCCGCATTGATCCATACATATGTCAATTTCATTTCGACGACAAATTCAGATGTTGTGACTTCTCTATTTGCTTTTTTATTGAACCTCGTAACTTCAATTTTTTTATAGTTTTCTTCTGTTGTACTAGGAACAAGCAATAAATTATGTTCAATCATTTTACTTCTGATTCTGTGTAATACTTGCGAACCACTAACATATGAGTAGTTGTAGCCTTTAGTATCTTTAGTGAATCCATCTATATTAGCTTTAACGTCAGCTATTTTCTGGAATAGGTTCATTTCTTGCTCCATTATCTAATCACCAGACTTTCAGTCACTTTAAGTTCAGCACCTGGCACTTCTTTGCCCGCTTTCAAGTCATCCGTCAACTGCTTAGCATTTAACTTAGGTGCTTGAGATAACCAGTATTCATCAGGGATTAACTTTTCATCTGTAACTGATTTACTCGGTGCATTTCGCTTCTTAAATACATAGTTTTTAGAGGTACGATAATTGTCTAATTCTTGAACTTCCAACATGTCCTGCAGGTAGCCTTTCAATTTATCAGCTAGGTTCAGTTTCTGTTTTTTTAGAGTTTGCAGACGCTTGATTTCTTTGTTTATAATTTCAACATCGCCTTCTGCTGAGCGCTTGAGTCCGATAATGTTATCAACTTTAGTGTCCATATCAGCTTTAATTGCATCTAATGTGTCCTTAATATCTTCAAATGAATAACCTTCATCCATTTTGTCTAAAACTTCTTTGTAGCCTTCAGATAAGTTATATAAGCTGGCCATATTTAACCCCACCCTTTCGAAAAGTAAGCCATGATTTTGTCTAGTTCATCTGTCTGTTCTTCGATAAATGTATATACATCTTGTTTAATAATTTCTTCTGCAGTTTCTATGTCTGATAAACTGGCGACTGCTGTTTTTGTGACGTAAACATTACTTACAGTCGAAATTAAAATACTGATATGATCATCTTCTCTTGCGATTTCTCTCATAAACTCAAAGCCGTCTACCTTGAATTTATGGCGCACTACTGCACCTTGTTCAAAATACATTTGCTTATCCCTCCAATTTTTGATATTGTAGAGGCTGAAAAAACTGATGTAATTTTCAACCTCTACTCTGACTGTTAGCAATTGCCGTTGCTAGCAGTCTTTTTTAATACTTAATCGTAAATAACGTAATATACTCGTCGTCATCGACTGCTTCCTCTGTTTCATCTTCTTCGAAGTACCAGACATCGAAGAACAGATAAACCGCTAATGATAAAAGCAATGACCATGCTGCCGATATAATAAAATCTTGTGTGATAAATGTCAGGACGGATGTGCTTGCAAAGCAGAATGCGTATGCGATCCAGAATGATTTTTGCATTTTTCCATCTCCTGTTCGTACGTTTTTTGAATGGCTCCATGCTTCCACATAAACTCAAGCCAGTATTGGCATAGTTCCGCGCTAGGTTGTTTTTGTGTTTTTTCTGACATGCTTTGTTTCCTCCTAAAATTGTTCTCTGCTTGGACTTGTAAACCCAGTTCTTTCAATTGCTGGTAACTTGTCTTCATTAACTAAGTGTTTGACTGAAAAATCATAACCACCTAAAAATTCGCTGTGTGTTTCCCAACTAAAATCAACTTCACTTATTGTTTGAATCTTTTTACCTTTATAAATGATTACTGGTGGTGCGTTGACATTCTCTACTTTGATCACTAATAAATGTTTTCTTGTAAATTTGGTAATGAGTTTGTTTATCATTGTGATAAGCCCTTTCGTGTATAATGTTGTTATCTCCTAGTGGAAGGAGGTGATGCTTATGGCTAAAGATCATGTGACAATCGAGACATCTTGTCCTAATTGTGGTAAACGTATGAAAATCACTACTAAGAAAAAGCACAATAAATGCCCAAGATGTAAACTCGATTTCATTAGAAAGTAGTCTCGAATGTAATACCTTCATCAATTAACTCTTCAATAGTTTCTCGAGATTTTTCGAGTTCACGGATAGCTTTGTTGATTTTTAATTGTTTGATTTCTAGGTCTTTATTGTTGATATTTAATTGATGAACTACTTTAGGTCTGTTTTTATCTAGCACCTTTTTAGCGACTATTGCAGTAGTTGCTATTAAGAGTGCTATTTTGATTGCTTTGAGTTTGCTCATTTCGTTTCACCTCCTTTAATTCGTTCTATCGATTGCGCTATTTGGTATAATCACCTGGGGAGGTGATATTATGCTTACAAACGAAGCAAATTTTGTTTTGCATCATTTTTATAAGATATATAAAGACCGTTTAGATGAAGGATATCCTGAAAAAATGGCCCGTTATTTTTATGACGATGAACAAGTACATCATAATTATTTTTTAGGCTTTAACTTCGATGATTTTTTAATCTATACAAAAGAGCTTTCTTCAAATGAATACGTTACACTCGGATATGGCGATGGTGGGTTCTCCGAACTAATAATCAATCCAAAAGCAATCATCGAAATGGAAAATTTATATAAAAATAATGCTAAAAAATTCATTAACACTTTAATAGACTTAAAAAAACTAACGGGAGCTTGATTATTCTCCTACAACATGCCATTCATCAGATATTAAGTCCTCTGCCAATGGTTGCCATCTTTGCTTATAGGACTTCTTATCTGGGATGGTGTACAACATGCCGTGGTACGGGTCATTTGTAGGTAATATGTTTCCTCTTAAACCTTCATTTTTTAAATCTTTTCTATAAATCGCTTTACCTTTTTCCATAGCTAACTTTGTTGCTTCTTGAATGTTCACTTTGTTTCCTCCTTTAATCCCGCTCGATTGTGGGTTTTGTTCATAATTTTTCTGCTATACTCCTTAT
>NZ_PPRU01000074.1 GCF_002902285.1 Staphylococcus simulans
AACCACTGAGCACAGTAACATTGACGTTGCCAGACGGTAAAACAACAGAAGTAAAAGCAGATGCAGACGGCAAGTGGACAACAGAATTGGCAGAATCATTAACACATAACGCAGTGATCAAAGTAGTTGCGTCAGATGTGGCGAACAATAAATCACCAGAAGCGACACAAACTGTGAAAGATACAACAGCACCAGCGGCTCCAACAATCGATGCGATTGAAGCGGGAGCTAAAGTAGTAAACGGAACAAGCGAACCACTGAGCACAGTGACATTGACGTTGCCAGACGGTAAAACAACAGAAGTAAAAGCAGATGCAGACGGCAAGTGGACAACAGAATTAGTTGAACCATTAACAC
>NZ_PPRU01000008.1 GCF_002902285.1 Staphylococcus simulans
TTCTTGCAGTTATTTCTCTATCAAAATTAAAAATATGATATAATGAGATGATTTTGTTTTGAAAAGGAAGGAAAAGCATAATGTATGAAACTTATCATTCCGGCTGGATTGAATGTATTACCGGCAGCATGTTCAGCGGTAAATCTGAAGAATTAATCCGCAGATTAAAACGCGGCATGTATGCAAAACAGAAAGTCGTTGTATTTAAACCTGCAATAGATAATCGTTACCATAAAGAAAAAGTGGTATCGCATAATGGTAATGCGATAGAAGCCATTACAATTAAAGCAGCTGAAGAAATCTTTGAACAGGATTTAACAGGGGTAGATGTCATCGGTATTGATGAAGTACAATTCTTTGAACATTCAGTAGTAGATATCGCACAAGAGTTGGCTGAACAAGGTCATCGTGTGATTGTTGCTGGATTGGATATGGATTTCAGAGGTGAACCTTTTGAACCGATGCCTCAACTAATGGCAGTCAGTGAACTTGTCACAAAGTTACAAGCCGTTTGTGCAGTCTGTGGTGCACCTGCCAGCAGAACGCAACGTTTGATTAATGGCAGACCTGCGAAAGCAGATGATCCGATTATTATGGTTGGTGCAGATGAAAGTTATGAACCGAGATGTCGTGCACATCATATTGTCGCACCAAGTGAGACTGAGAAGGAGGAATTATAATCATGTTTGATCAATTAGACATTGTTGAAGAACGTTATGAACAGTTGAACGAATTACTGAGTGATCCAGATGTGGTCAGTGATTCTGATAAACTGCGTGAATACTCAAAAGAACAATCTGATTTACAAAAAACAGTAGATGTTTATCGTGAGTATAAACAAAACAAAGAAGATATTGAAGAAATGAATGAAATGCTGAATGAAACAACAGACAAAGAAGAAGTCGACATGTTGAAATCAGATATCAGCGAATTAAAAAATACATTACCTGATTTAGAAGAACAATTAAAACTATTATTGATTCCTAAAGACCCAAATGATGACAAGAACGTTGTCGTTGAAATCCGTGCCGCAGCAGGTGGAGATGAAGCAGCCATCTTTGCGGGTGATTTATACCGTATGTATTCACGTTATAGTGAAGCACTAGGATATAAAACTGAAGTCATTGAAATGAATGACAGTGACCATGGCGGTTTCAAAGAAATCAGCTTTATTATCAATGGTCAAGGTGCTTATTCTAAATTGAAATACGAAAATGGCGCACACCGTGTACAACGTGTACCTGAAACTGAATCAGGCGGTCGTATTCATACATCAACTGCTACTGTAGCGGTACTGCCTGAAGCGGAAGATGTAGAAATTGAAATTAGAAATGAAGACTTGAAAATTGAAACATATCGTTCAAGTGGTTCAGGTGGTCAGCACGTCAATACGACTGACTCAGCAGTACGTATTACGCATTTACCAACAGGTATTATTGCGACATCATCTGAAAAATCACAAATTCAAAACCGTGAAAAAGCATTGAAAGTGTTGAAAGCACGTGTGTATGATATGAAATTACAAGAAGAACAAGAAAAATACGCATCTGAAAGAAAATCAGCAGTGGGTACTGGGGACCGTTCAGAACGTATTCGTACGTATAACTATCCACAAAATCGTGTCACTGATCACCGTATCGGTTTAACAATTCAAAAGTTAGATCAAATCATCGAAGGTAAATTAGATGAAATTATCGATGCGTTAACAATGTCAGAACAGACAGAGAAATTGAAAGAATTGAACAACGTTGAATTATAAAGAAGCGGTTCAAGCTGCCTCAAAACAAGCGACTACTCGTGGTTATGAACCGAAACGCGCAGAATGGCTGTTGCTAGATTTATTAGATTGGTCGTTGACGGACTATGTACTGCATATACAGGATACCATGCCAGAAGAACATGAACGGTTATATCAACAAGCGGTCGAACGTATGTTGACAGGGGAACCGATTCAATATATCACTGGCTTTCAAAGTTTCTTAGGAGAAAAGTTTCAAGTAGATGAACGTTGCTTAATACCAAGACCTGAAACAGAAGAAGTGCTCATGTACTTTTTAGAACGTTTGCCTAAGCAAAGTGTGGTGGCAGATATTGGGACGGGAAGTGGTATTTTAGCTGTCTCCTTAAAACGTTTAGAACCAAGTTTGACAGTGTATGCGTCAGATTTGTATGAAGGACCGTTAACTATTGCTGAAGCTAATGCGAAGCTGCATCAAACAGAAATTACTTTTATACAAGGCAGTGACTTGGAACCTTACATTAAACAAGGTATTCGTTTAGATGGTTTGATTTCTAATCCGCCGTATATTGATGAAAGTGAATCTGTCGATATGGCCGAAACAGTTTTGGATTATGAACCACATCAAGCTTTATTCGCAGATGAACAAGGTTTAGCGATTTATCGTGCGATCATTGAAAAATTGCCGTATGTTTTAAATGATCAGGCACTTGTCGTCTTTGAAATTGGTTATAATCAAGGCGCAGTATTAAAAACGATGATTGAAACCATGTATCCAAAAGTACAAGTTGAAGTCGTCGCTGATATTAATCAAAATGATCGAATTGTCGCATTTAAATGGTCAGCTTAAACAGAGGATGAGAAGTTATGGGAGAAGAAGGGGAATCGCACATTCCCTGTTCTCGCATAACTTCTTATTTTGTTTTACAATTAAATTGAAAGGACGTGCAGCAGAAAATGATGACAAAAACATGGGATTTACGTAACCAATTACAGACAGAACAAGGTCAACGTGCATTAAATGAAATCAGTGACATCTATCATGCGGGCGGTTTAGTCGCAATTCCGACAGAGACAGTTTATGGATTAGGAGCTAACGCATGTGATGATCAAGCCGTACGTCGTATCTATGAAGCGAAAGGACGTCCATCTGATAATCCTTTAATCATTCATATTCATGATAAAAGCCAATTGAATGATTTTGTGGCTTCTTATTCAAAAGAAGTGGAACAATTAATGGATGCGTTTTGGCCAGGGCCGATTTCTTTTATCTTACCGTTGAAACCAGGTTACTTATGTGAACGTGTCTCAGGAGGTCTTGACTCTATCGCAGTGAGAATGCCGAGTCATCCTATTGGTCGTGCTATTTTGAAATATACAAATCTGCCGATTGCTGCACCGAGTGCTAATATTAGCGGCAGACCTTCACCTACAACTTTCTCACATGTCTTTAATGATATGGACGGACGAGTAGAAGGAATAGTAAATGGTGATCAAAGTGAAGAAGGTTTAGAAAGTACAGTACTTGACTGCACACAATATCCTTATAGAATTGCAAGACCAGGTGCGATAACAGAAGAGATGATTGACTCTGTATTGCCAGGTTCTGTAGACCATGATGCACAATTAAATACAGAAAAACCAATCGCACCAGGTATGAAGTATAAACATTATTCACCACAAACACCTGTAGCGATGCTGACAAGTTTAACACAAGCTATTTCAGAGGATAAAGATTGGTCGCATACATTGTTTGCGGTACCTGCGACATTGCAGGCTTACTTGCCAAAAGATGCTATTTATCGCGAACTTGCAAAAGATGTCACTGATTTAAAATCCGCAAATCATATGCTATATCAAATTCTGCACGAGCTTGATACGGATGAATCCATTGAACAAGGTTATATTTATCGTTTTGAACTTACAGATGAAAGTACTGCTTTCTTAAATCGTTTAGAAAAAGCAACAGGTAATCAACAAATAGGAGCGGATCAACTGTGAAAATAATCTTTGTTTGTACAGGAAATACATGTCGCAGTCCAATGGCTGAAAGTATTGCGAAATCATTAATGCCTGAACATACCTTTTATTCAAGAGGTTTATTTGCGATGAATGGTCAAACTGCAGCTGCATATACACAATCTATTTTAGAAGTAAAAAATTTAGATTCACCGACAAAGGCTTGTCAGTTGTCTGAAAGTGATTTAGATGCAGACTTGATTTTGACAATGACTGAAGGACATAAGCAACAACTTGAAATGATGTATGCGCAACCATTACCGGTATATACGCTTTATGAGTTTGCAGGCCAAAAAGGTGAAGTTTCAGATCCCTATGGCGGAGACCTCAATCAATACCAACAGATTTATAATGAACTGAATTACTTATTGAACGAAGTGAAGTTAAGATTGGAAAAAGATGTTAATAATTAGTATGAGTTGAGCTTTAAATGCGTTATAATAGCAACTATATAGCATCGTTTGCTTTACATAAGCGAGAACTTTTCTGTTTTCGCTTGAGATGAGTTTACAAAGGGGTGGAATTAAATGGAAAATTTGAAGTTATTGCTTAATGAGTTAAAAGAACAAGATTTCTTCAAACCCGGAGAAATTTGTGTTATTGGTTGTTCAACATCTGAGGTTATCGGTGAGCGAATCGGCTCAGTCGGTTCAATGGAAGTAGCACAAGAAATCTTTGATGCTTTGATGGAAATCCGTAAAGAGACAGGTGTCACTTTTGCATTCCAAGGTTGCGAGCATATCAATAGGGCAATTACTATCGAAAGAGAACATTTCAATCCACTTACAATGGAAGAAGTTACAGTTGTGCCCGCAACGCATGCTGGCGGCAGTATGTCGACATATGCTTATCGTCACTTAGACAATCCGATGGTTGTTGAACATATCACTGCTGATTGCGGTATTGATATCGGTCAAACAATGATCGGTATGCATATCAAACATGTTGCAGTACCTGTACGTACTTCAGTGAAGCGTGTCGGGGATGCGGTCGTGACACTTGCGACTTCTAGACCTAAGCTAATCGGCGGCGAACGTGCTCACTATACTTTATAACTAAATGAATTGGGGGAATGATGTCATGTCATTTATCGAAAAGGAAGACAAAGCAGTATTTGAAGCTATTCAAAACGAATACAATCGTCAGAATAACAACATTGAATTAATCGCATCAGAAAACTTTGTGTCAGAAGCAGTTATGGAAGCACAAGGTTCAGTATTGACTAACAAGTATGCTGAAGGTTACCCAGGACGCCGTTATTATGGCGGCTGCCAATTTGTAGATGTAACAGAAACATTAGCGATTGAACGTGCGAAAGAGTTATTTGGTGCAGAACACGTTAACGTACAACCACACTCAGGTTCACAAGCAAATATGGCAGTTTATTTAGTTGCATTGGATTACGGTGACACTGTATTAGGTATGAACTTAAGCCATGGCGGTCACTTGACACATGGTGCTAAAGTCAACTTCAGCGGACAATTTTATAACTTTGTCGAATACGGTGTAGATAAAGAAACAGAACGCATCGATTACGAAGAGGTACGTCGTCTTGCGAAAGAAAACAAACCTAAATTAATCGTTGCGGGAGCATCAGCTTACCCAAGAGAAATCGACTTCAAGAAATTCAAAGAAATTGCTGATGAAGTCGGTGCTAAATTAATGGTAGACATGGCACATATCGCTGGTTTAGTAGCTGCAGGTTTACATCAAAACCCAGTAGACTATGCTGATTTTGTGACAACTACAACGCATAAAACTTTAAGAGGCCCTCGTGGCGGTATGATTCTTACTAAAAAAGAATATGCGAAACAAATTGATAAAACAATTTTCCCAGGTATTCAAGGTGGACCATTAGAACATGTTATTGCGGCAAAAGCAGTAGCATTCGGTGAAGCATTGCAACCTGAGTTCAAAGTTTATCAAGAACAAGTCATCAAAAATGCAAAAGCATTAGCTGATACGTTAATCAATGAAGGCTTCAGAGTGGTTTCTGGTGGTACAGAAAACCACTTAGTAGTGGTTGATGTTAAAGGTTCATTTGGTATTACAGGTAAAGAAGCGGAAGAAGCATTAGATGAAGTGGGCATTACTTGTAACAAAAACACAATTCCATTTGACCAAGAAAAACCATTCGTAACAAGCGGTTTACGTTTAGGTACACCAGCTGCAACAACACGTGGATTCGATGAAAAAGACTTTGAAGAAGTAGGTAAAATCATCAGCCTAGTTGTTCAAAATCCTAAAGATGAAGCGAAGTTAAAAGAAGCTTCTGAACGCGTACAAGCTTTGACTTCAAAACATCCACTATATAAATAAGAGAACTAGGAGGCTATTCCTTTATGGGAAAAGTACATGTATTTGATCATCCGTTAATTCAACACAAATTAAGTTACATCCGTGACGTCCACACTGGAACAAAAGAGTTCAGAGAGTTAGTAGACGAAGTCGGTATGTTAATGGCATATGAAGTGACAAGAGATTTGGAACTTCAAGATGTTGAAATCGAAACACCCGTGACTAAAACGGTAGCGAAAAGATTATCTGGTAAAAAACTAGCGTTTGTACCGATTCTTAGAGCTGGTTTAGGTATGACACAAGGTGTCTTAAGCTTAACCCCTGCAGCGCGTGTCGGTCATGTCGGTTTATATCGTGATCCAGAAACATTGGAAGCAGTTGAATACTTTGTTAAATTGCCTCAAGATATTGAGGATAGACAAATTATTGTCGTAGATCCAATGTTAGCAACAGGTGCTTCAGCAATTGAAGCTATCAACTCGTTGAAAAACCGTGGTGCGAAACATATTCGTTTCATGTGCTTGATTGCTGCGCCTGAAGGTGTGGAATTACTTCAAGAAGCGCACCCGGATGTTGATATTTATATTGCAGCACTTGATGAAAAATTGAATGATAAAGCATATATCATCCCAGGTTTAGGTGATGCTGGAGACCGTTTATTCGGTACAAAATAAGAAGTGTTCAGCAGTCACACATATTAACCTATGTGCATGCTTTAAATGGAAATAAGAGATAAATAGATATAAGAGTATGCAAATTGTTTAGCGTAGATGAACAGAAAGTTCAATCTGTGATGCCATAACATTGCATACTCTTTCTCTGTATAGGAGGCATTGACTTGAAGAAAATAATGACAATCTTCGGCACGCGACCTGAAGCAATCAAAATGGCGCCATTAGTCAATCAATTAAAACATGAAGAAGCGCTAGAACCTGTGGTTGTCGTTACGGCTCAACATAGAGAAATGCTTGATGCTGTACTAGAAACGTTTGATATTCAACCAGATTATGATTTAGATATTATGAAGGCAGGGCAAACGTTATCAGATATTACTTCTAGAGTTTTAAAAGGATTGGAAGCTATTATTCAACAAGAGAAACCAGATATGATATTAGTCCACGGTGATACGATGACTGCATTTGCCAGCGGTTTAGCAGCATTTTACAATCAAGTCGCTATAGGTCATGTAGAAGCTGGATTAAGAACTTGGAATAAGTATTCGCCTTATCCTGAAGAGATGAATCGCCAAATGATCAGCTGTTTATCAGATATTCATTTTGCGCCGACAAAACAAGCGAAGGCGAATCTATTAAAAGAGAATATACCTAGCGCTAAAGTTGTAATTACAGGCAACACTGCCATTGATGCTATGAATACTACAATTCAAAAGGATTATCATTCAGAAGTGATGAAACGTCATAAAGACAAGCGCGTTATTTTATTGACAGCGCATCGTAGAGAAAATTTAGGTGAACCCATGGCACATATTTTCAGTGCATCACGAAGATTAGTGGAAGCACATGAAGATGTGGTGTTGGTTTATCCTATGCATAAGAATCCTAAAGTACGTGAAATTGCACAACAGTATCTCAGTGATCATGATCGTATAGAATTGATAGAACCTTTAGATGTCGTAGATTTTCATAACTTTGCCCATCAGTCTTATTTGATACTGACAGATTCAGGCGGTATTCAAGAAGAAGCACCATCTTTAGGCAAACCAGTTTTAGTATTAAGAGATACAACAGAACGACCTGAAGGTGTAGAAGCGGGTACCTTGAAATTGACTGGAACGGATGAAGAAGATGTGTATCGAGAAGCTGAATTATTATTAACGGATCAAGCACTTTATCAGCAAATGAGTGAAACTGCCAATCCTTATGGTGATGGTAAAGCTTCGAAACGCATTTGTGACAATATTAAGTATTATTTTAATCTGACAAGCGAAAAACCTGTAGATTTTAATGAAAATAAAGACAATTATGAATGATTTGTTAAAAATGTGTCTAATTTGTGACAAAAATCACTCATAAGAATTGCATGTTTTGAATGTAATTGACACGCGTTCCATTGCTATATTATGATTAAAAATGTATGGATGAAATGGTTTACAAATGATTCGTATCTCCATGTGAAATGAGGCACAATAAATGAAACAGTTCAACTTAATTTTTAAGCAATATCTTCAATATTACATTTATTGGTTGTTAGCCTTGGTTGTAATAGCAATTTTTATACCAAAGCCTTTCATTATTGGTCTTATCATCGGTTCATTTGGTTCCTTGATCAATACATACATCTTTGAATTATATTTATCTCAGGCGCAGAAACAAGAAACGTCTCAGATATCTACAGGTGGGATATGGCGCTTTTTAGTGGCACTTGCTGCTTGTATTATCTGGGTTTATTTCAAAAACCAAGTGAATATTATTGGTGTAATGATTGGTTTAATGATTTCATACTTATTAATCATTTTTCGACCATTTCTTCACAAAATGTAATACAAATCAACGAATGAAAGAGGTGAGTATTATATGCAACATAAAAGCCCTGTAGTTACATGGGAGCTATTTGGTTTAGATATCAAATTCAACTTGGCTAGTATTTTAATGGTAATTATTACAGCAATTATTGTTTTAGCAATAGCCATAGCTTGTACACGTAACTTACAGAAACGACCGACTGGCAAACAGAACTTCATCGAATGGGTCTTTGACTTTGTTAGAGGCATCATCGAGAGTAACCTTGCATGGAGACATGGCGGTCAATTCCACTTCTTGGCAGTAACATTAATTATGTTTATCTTTATCGGTAACATGTTGGGTCTGCCATTTGCGATAGTCATCGACCATACGCTATGGTGGAAATCTCCGACAGCTGATGCCACAGTTACTCTGACGTTGGCAATGTTAATGATTCTGTTGACACATTACTACGGTATCAAGTTGCGCGGAGCGAAAGGTTACTTTAAAAATTATGCTCAGCCTTTCTTAGCGTTAACACCTGTCAATATATTTGAAGAATTTACAAATACATTGACGCTCGGTCTACGTTTATACGGTAATATTTACGCTGGTGAAATTTTAATCGGCTTATTATCTACTTTAATCATAGGCCATGCAGCTTGGGGTTGGATTATCGGTATTCCAGGCTTAATTGCTTGGCAAGCATTCTCGATTTTCATCGGTACGATCCAAGCGTATATCTTTATCATGTTATCCATGGTATACATGTCCCACAAAGTTGCGGACGACCACTAGTTTTTCCACATTAAAATTTTATAAAAATATTTAGGAGGATTTTTTAATATGAATTTAATCGCAGCGGCAATCGCAATTGGTTTATCAGCACTTGGTGCAGGTATTGGTAACGGTCTTATTGTATCTAGAACAGTTGAAGGTGTAGCACGTCAACCAGAAGCACGTGGACAATTAATGTCAATCATGTTCATCGGTATCGGTTTAGTTGAGGCATTACCTATCCTTGGCCTTGTTATCACATTCATCGTCTTATTCATGTAATTTATACATCGATACTAACGGCGAAGTCTCACATCGACTCTCGCCATTTCTTTCGTAAACAACTATCGTAAGAGCCAATAGAGGACTTTGAATGAAAGGAGTGTCCAAGTACTGTGACTGCGACTACAAACACATTAGTTTTAGGTGCTGCAGGCGGCGGTGTTGAATGGGGTTCAGCATTAGTAACATTAATTACTTTCTTAATCCTTTTAGCATTGCTTAAAAAGTTCGCATGGGGTCCATTGAAACAAGTCATGGATAAACGTGAACGCGATATCAACAAAGATATCGATGATGCAGAACAAGCTAAAATTAATGCTCAAAAATTAGAAGAACGAAATAGACAAACACTAAGAGAAACTCAAGAAGAGGTTCAAAAAATCTTAGAAGAAGCAAAAGTTCAAGCGCGTGACCAACATGAACAAATCATTCATGAAGCTAACGTCCGTGCAAACGGCATGATTGAAACTGCACAAAGTGAAATCAACAGCCAAAAAGAACGTGCAATCTCTGAAATCAACGATGAAGTTTCTAAACTATCAGTTCTGATTGCATCTAAAATTTTACAAAAAGATATCTCAGAACAAGATCAAAAAGACTTGATCGACAAGTACATTAAAGAGGTAGGGGATAAATAATGGCAGATGTTGCTAAAAAATATGCCCAAGCACTGTATGAAACGTCACTCGATAAAGATGTTTTAGATTTAATGTACGATGAATTTGCTGTTATTGATGAAGCAGTAATTCCTTATAAAGAGAAATTAAAATCTTTCGATGAAGATCCAAAGAATATTGCACAAAACCGCAAAGCTTTTGTTGATGCAACATTCCAAGATATCAATGAATACTTAAAAAACATGTTATATGTCTTAGCTGAAAATCGTAATCTTGCGATTATCTCTGAAGTATTCAGAGCATTCCAAGGTTTATACAATCAACACTATAATCAAGACTTTGCAACGGTTGAGTCTGTATATGAGCTTTCTCCAGAAGAACTGGACAAAGTAGGGGAGTCTTTAATTCAACGTACAGGACTTGAAAGAGTCATTCTTACAAATGAAATCAATCCAGCACTCATCGGCGGTTTGAGAACAACTGTAGGAACTAAAGTATATGACGGCAGTATTCAAAATGATCTTATTAACTTAGAGAGAAGATTTACTAGAACGAAATAATAATTATAGAGGAGTGACATAGATGGCCATAAAAGCTGAAGAGATTAGTGCATTACTTCGCTCACAAATTGAAAATTATGAGTCAGAGATGTCTGTTACTGATGTTGGTACAGTAATTCAGATTGGTGACGGTATTGCATTAGTTCACGGATTAAACGACGTTATGGCTGGTGAGTTAGTAGAATTCCATAATGGTGTGCTTGGACTAGCTCAAAACTTAGAAGAATCTAACGTCGGTATTGTAATTTTAGGACCATACACTGACATTAAAGAAGGCGACGAAGTTAAACGTACAGGACGTATCATGGAGGTGCCTGTAGGTGAAGAATTAATCGGTCGTGTCGTGAATCCATTAGGTCAACCACTTGATGGACAAGGTCCAATTGAAACAAATAAAACACGCCCAGTTGAAGAAAAAGCAACAGGCGTTATGGCAAGAAAATCAGTTGACGAACCATTACAAACAGGTATCAAAGCGATTGACGCATTAGTACCAATCGGTCGTGGTCAACGTGAGTTAATCATCGGTGACCGTCAAACTGGTAAAACAACAATTGCAATCGATACAATCTTGAACCAAGCGGATCAAGACATGATTTGTATCTATGTAGCAATTGGTCAAAAAGAATCAACAGTACGTGCGACTGTAGAAAAATTAAGACAGCATGGTGCTTTAGATTACACAATCGTTGTAACTGCATCAGCAGCTGACCCAGCTCCATTATTATACATTGCGCCATATGCAGGTGTAGCAATGGGTGAAGAATTCATGTTCGACGGTAAACAAGTGTTAATCGTTTATGATGATTTAACTAAACAAGCAGCAGCTTACCGTGAACTTTCATTATTACTTCGCAGACCACCAGGTCGTGAAGCATACCCAGGTGACGTTTTCTATCTACATAGTAGATTATTAGAACGTGCAGCTAAATTGAACGATGAATTAGGTGGCGGTTCAATTACTGCATTACCTATCATTGAAACACAAGCCGGAGATATCTCTGCTTATGTTCCAACAAACGTAATCTCAATCACTGATGGACAAATCTTCTTAGAATCAGACTTGTTCTTCTCAGGGGTACGTCCAGCGATTAACGCCGGATTCTCAGTATCTCGTGTAGGTGGTTCAGCGCAAATTAAAGCAATGAAAAAAGTTGCGGGTACTTTACGTTTAGACTTAGCTTCATACCGTGAGTTAGAATCATTCGCGCAATTCGGTTCAGACTTAGATGAATTCACAGCAAGAAAATTAGAACGTGGTAAACGTACAGTTGAAGTTCTTAAACAAGGACAAGGCGAACCATTACCAGTTCAAAACGAAGTATTAATCATCTACGCATTAGTTAATGGCTTCTTAGATGATATCCCAGTTCAAGACGTTCAACGTTTTGAAGCAGAAATCATCAGCTGGACTAAAAACAATGCGCCAGAAATCTTAGATGAAATCAAAACAAAAGGTACTTTACCTGACAAAGAAAAAATGAACAGCGCAATTGAAAACTTCAAACGCAGTTTCAGTATTTCTGAAGAGTAAGATGAAGCGAAGTATAAATAAGGTGGTGAAATAATGGGATCTCTAAAGGATATTGATTCAAGAATCAAGTCGACGAAAAAAATGAATCAAATTACCAAAGCGATGAACATGGTAGCGAGTTCTAAGCTCAACAGAGCACAACGTAACACGAACCAGTTCAAACCTTATATGGAAAAAATGCAAAATGCGATTACAGCAGTTGCAGGCCAAACGACTTCTAATCATCCGATGCTGAAGAAACGTCCGGTTAAAAAACGTGGTTACTTAGTTATTTCAAGTGATCGTGGATTAGCTGGTGCATATAACGCAAATATCTTGAAGAAAGTGGTACTAGATATCGAAGCGCGTGGTGAAAGTCAGAGCGATTATAAATTACTCGTTCTTGGTAAAGTAGGTATTGATTTCTTCAAAAACAGAGACTATGAAGTAGACTTTGCACTGCCGGATGTTCCAGATCAACCGTCATACAAAGATATTTCTTCTGTAACGAAGAAAGCAATCGATTTATATAGCAACGGTGATATTGATGAGTTGGAAATTTACTACAACAAATTCGTCAACGTTCTTGAAAATACGCCAACTGCAAGAAGAGTATTACCATTAGCAGAAGAAGATACAAGTTCAGGACATGGACAAATGTCTTCATATGAATTCGAACCAGATAAAGAATCAATTTTAAATATTATTTTGCCGCAATATGTAGAAAGCTTAATTTACGGCTCAATTCTGAATGCGAAAGCCAGCGAGCACGCATCTAGAATGACTGCCATGAAGAATGCTTCTGATAATGCGAGCGACCTTATTGACGATTTATCATTAGAATATAACCGAGCACGTCAAGCAGCAATCACACAACAAATTACTGAGATTGTCGGTGGCGCAACAGCTCTTGAATAGTATATTAAAGGAGGAAAAAAGAATGGGTGTAGGCCGCGTAACACAAATCATGGGTCCAGTTATTGACGTAAGATTCAATCATGATGAACTGCCTAAGATTAATAACGCATTAGTGCTAGATGTACCTAAGAAAGATGGCACGACTGAATCTCTTACATTAGAAGTAGCACTTGAATTAGGCGACGACGTAGTTAGAACTATCGCCATGGACTCTACAGACGGAATTAAACGTGGTGACGACGTTAAAGACACTGGTCGTCCAATCAGTGTACCTGTCGGTGAAGATACGTTAGGAAGAGTATTTAACGTTTTAGGTGATCCAATCGATAATGATGGACCGATTTCTGAATCAGTTCCACGTGAACCAATTCATAGACAACCACCTAAATTTGATGAATTATCAACAAAAGTTGAACTACTTGAAACTGGTATCAAAGTAGTAGACTTATTAGCACCATATATCAAAGGTGGTAAAGTTGGTTTATTCGGTGGTGCCGGAGTAGGTAAAACTGTATTAATCCAAGAATTAATTAATAACATCGCTCAAGAACACGGCGGTATTTCAGTATTCGCAGGTGTTGGTGAACGTACACGTGAAGGTAACGACTTGTACTTCGAAATGAGCGACAGTGGTGTTATCAAGAAAACAGCGATGGTATTCGGACAAATGAACGAACCACCTGGTGCACGTATGCGTGTAGCTTTATCAGGTTTAACAATGGCTGAATACTTCCGTGATGTTAAAGGACAAGACGTTCTTTTATTCATCGATAACATTTTCCGCTTCACACAAGCAGGTTCTGAGGTATCAGCATTGCTTGGCCGTATGCCATCAGCCGTTGGTTACCAACCAACATTGGCAACAGAAATGGGTCAATTACAAGAACGTATCACTTCTACAATGAAAGGTTCTATCACATCTATCCAAGCGGTATTCGTACCTGCCGATGACTATACTGACCCAGCGCCAGCAACAGCTTTCGCTCACTTAGACTCAACAACTAACTTAGAGCGTAAATTAACAGAAATGGGTATCTACCCAGCCGTTGACCCATTAGCGTCAACTTCACGTGCGCTTGAACCAAGCATCGTTGGTCAAGAACACTATGATGTTGCTCGTCGTGTACAATCAACATTACAAAAATACAGAGAATTACAAGATATCATCGCAATCTTAGGTATGGATGAATTATCTGATGAAGATAAGAGCACAGTTGAACGCGCAAGACGTATTCAATTCTTCTTATCTCAAAACTTCCACGTTGCAGAACAATTCACTGGTCAAAAAGGTTCATACGTACCTGTTAAGCGTACAGTTGAAGACTTCAAGGACATTCTTGAAGGTAAATACGACCACATCCCTGAAGATGCATTCCGTTTAGTCGGCAGCATGGACGATGTATTAGAAAAAGCTAAAGACATGGGTGTTGAAGTATAATATTAGGAGGTAAAGTTTAATGAACACAATGAACGTTAATATTGTTACTCCTAATGGTTCTGTTTATAACCAAGATGATGTTGAAATTGCGATTCTGCAGACAGTTGGAGGCGACATTGGTGTAATGGCCGGCCATTTACCAACTGTTACAGCAATTAAAACAGGTTATGTTAAAGTAAATTATACAGATGGGATTGATTTCATTGCGGTCAGTGATGGTTTCGTTGAAATCAGACATGAAAGCACATCAATTATTGTACAGACAGCAGAAAAAGCTGAAGATATTGATATCAGACGTGCTAAATCGGCTAAAGAAAGAGCAGAATCACATTTGAATAACAATGACGAAGATACTGACATTAACAGAGCAGAACGAGCTTTAGAACGTGCGGAAAACCGCATTAAAGTTTCGGAAATGAAATAATAACAACCATAAAGTATAGGATATATCTCACTTTGAGGTATATCCTATTTTTTAATGTCAAATTTTAGGGTAAACATATGAGTGAACAGATATTAGGATTTTGAATTTCTAAGTAAGAATGTATGATTTTACTCTATTTTCATGTACAATATGAGACAGTAAACAATTGAGGAGACGACAAAGATCATGGAATATTTAGGGCAATTTGCGATTGCGCATTTGATTATGCATGTGCTTTGTATCTGTGTCGCATATTGGGCATTGAATGCGATTAGGTTGGATCAATTCTTTAAAAAGGGTTATCCTGTCCAAGTACAAGTATTGATTATATTTCTTGCGATTTTAATCGGAACAGGAGTTAGTAATTTCATCATAGATTTATTGCAATTTTCAACGCAACTTAAATATCTTGGCCGCTAATCGTTTGAGTGTAATTCAAATGTTTTTCCATATATAATAATAGGTAATAGAAGAGATGAGAAATTTTTAAATTGAAGATGTTCAGGAGTTAAAAAGTGGAGGAGTAGTAATGAATAGAGATAGAATGATTATTAAAGGCGGAAATCGTCTAGTAGGAGAAGTACAAGTTGAGGGAGCAAAAAATGCAGTATTGCCAATTTTAACTGCATCATTGTTAGCTTCAAAGGGAGCGAGTACATTACATAATGTGCCTGAGTTAAGCGATGTTGAAACGATTAATAATGTACTTTCAACGCTTAATGCTGAAATTGAGTATCATAAAGAGGATAACAGCGTGACAGTTGATGCGACGAAACAATTGAATTCAGAAGCACCTTATGAATATGTCAGTAAAATGCGTGCGAGTATTTTAGTCATGGGTCCATTGCTTGCACGTTTAGGTCATGCAAAAGTAGCTTTACCAGGCGGTTGCTCTATCGGAAGCAGACCGATTGAACAACATATCAAAGGATTTGAAGCACTAGGTGCCAAAATTCATTTAGAAAACGGCTTTGTCTTTGCAGAAACTGCAAATGGTTTAACAGGTGCAGAGATTCACTTAGATTTCCCAAGTGTAGGTGCTACACAAAATATCATCATGGCGGCTTCATTAGCAAAAGGTAAATCTGTTATCGAGAATGTTGCACGTGAACCAGAAATCGTTGACCTAGCAAACTACATCAACGAAATGGGCGGTAATGTAACTGGTGCAGGAACAGATACAATTACGATTCATGGTGTCGAAGCTTTACATGGTGTAGAACATGCGATTATCCCAGATCGTATTGAAGCTGGTACATTACTTGTAGCAGGCGCTATTACAAGAGGCGATGTTTTAGTTAAAGGTGCAATTAAAGAACATTTAACAAGCTTGTTGTATAAACTAGAAGAAATGGGGGTCAACTTATCATATGAAGATAAAGGTATCCGAGTATCTGCAGAAGGTGAATTGCAACCAGTAGATATCAAAACATTACCACACCCAGGATTCCCTACAGATATGCAATCACAAATGATGGCGTTATTGTTAACAGCTGAAGGACATAAAGTCATTACAGAAACTGTCTTTGAAAATCGCTTTATGCATGTTGCTGAATTCAAACGAATGAATGCTCAAATTACGGTTGAAGGACGCAATGCAAAAATTACAGGTAAAAGCCATTTACAAGGCGCACAAGTGAAAGCAACTGATTTACGTGCTGCAGCAGCATTGATTTTAGCCGGTTTAGTGGCTGAAGGTACTACTGAAGTTTCAGAATTACAACACTTAGATAGAGGTTACGTAAACTTTAACGGTAAACTTAAAGCTTTAGGTGCTGATATTGAGCGTGTTAATAAATAAGTAAGTAGGGGATTAAGATGATTAAACGCTTTTATTTTAAAGTGATAAAATTACCGATTGGTTTTCACATACTCATCGTTATGCTTATGATGCTTTTGATGTTTTTCATCGGTATGTGTATCGGTTTTATATTGAATCATCAAAATCCGCTTAATATATTTGAATACCAGACTTGGTATCATTTCAAGCAAATTTTTGGAGGCTAGTAACATGGAAACAATTTTTGACTATAACCAAATTAAAAACATTATCCCACACCGCCAACCTTTTTTATTAATTGATAAAGTTGTTGAGTATGAAGAAGGTCAACGTTGTGTGGCTATTAAACAAGTATCAGGTAATGAACCATTCTTCCAAGGTCATTTCCCAGAATACGCGGTTATGCCAGGCGTGTTGATTACTGAAGCATTAGCACAAACTGGTGCAGTTGCGATTTTAAACAGTGAACAAAACAAAGGTAAAATCGCATTATTCGCTGGTATTGATAAATGTCGTTTCAAAAGACAAGTTGTACCTGGTGATACATTACAGTTAGAAGTTGAAATTACTAAAATGCGTGGACCAATTGGTAAAGGCACTGCGAAAGCAACTGTTGATGGTCAATTGGCATGTAGCTGTGAATTAACATTTGCAATCCAAGATGTATAAGCTGATATAAAAAGACTGAGACAATAGATATAAAGCATTGCTTTAATTCATCTATATTGTCTCAGTCTTTTTTTAATCTTCTCTTTTTTCGTCTTTTAAACGTGGTTTTGATTGCATCATACGGTTGAATGAAGTCTTTAATTCTTCACCAGATAATCCATCATCTACAAGTTGTGCTAATAAATTTTCAGCATAAACTTGTCTTAATGTATAGACGTGGCAATCAAAAATAATAGACATACGCTCATTATCGTATAATGAAATATTTTTAATTGTTGCATCGAATAATGCAGGATCATTAGAAGGACGTGTGATCACAACACGTATATCTAATAATGTTTCATCATCCATATATTCTTTCATAATATCGTAGTGGTTACTGGAGATTACAATTTCTAACAACCAGCCGGTGCCGCTTTGTTCTTTATTGATAATTACACCATCATAGAGTTCATATTCTATAACGCCACCGTGTTCAGTGACAATTTGGAATCTGACTGCTTTAAATGTTTTCAATTGAAGTCACTCCAATCTTTTTAAAATCTGCAAATTTTTTCTTTCTGATTCTAGTATAGCGTAAAAGATAAAAATATTTGAGAGATAGTACAGAAAATTAACCAATCAACTATAAAATTTCTCTTAATTTGTGTTTTGACGATATGTATCAATCTGAATATGATAGTAACCAAGGAGGTGACAAAATGCTTAATAAAATCGTTATTGTAGGAAGATTGACGAAACAACCTCAATTGACAGCAAAGGAGGAATCAGATATTGTATACTTTAGTGTTGCGACAGAACGTCATTATAACTATCAAGGCCAGAACAAACAATCTGTAGACTTTATTAATTGTAAGGCTTTTGGCAAGATTGCCCGAAATATTGCCAGCTATACACAAAAAGGATCGCTTGTCGGTATTACTGGCTATATGCATTCCTACAAATATGAAAAAGATAATCAAACACATTTCGGTATGGAGCTGGTTGTAGAAACAATCAAATTTATCTCGCATCCGAATGACAATTCAAGTTGTCAATTCTCATCACACCATGCACAAACGGACACTTTGATGGGTGATTATGAAGGAAGCCCGTCCTTCGACGCCATTCATCTCTAACTACCAAGTTATCCATTGACATTATATATGCTTAACTGCATATCTCCCAAAATCAAATTGCAACAACCAGCATGATGTATCTATCTCTATCCTGTTCAAAGTATCATGCTGTCCTCTCGTTAATTAAAAGTAATTCATTATGATGTTAGAATTATCCTTCTTTCTATTATAGGAAGATTCCTATAATCTATTCCAAACTCTATTTTTAAACTCTATTTAGTCCAACGCATAGCTTTTACTGCGAAAGATGATTGGATTGCTCCATTTTCAATTTTGTACTTTCAACTTAATCCATAAAAAACTCTTTAAATATACTAATACTCACCAAGACTTTGCATAAATTTCACTTTATGCAGGGTCTATTTTTTTAAAAAGACGTTTGACAGAGAAGAAATCGGGTTTTATTGCGGGTTTTTCTAGAAATTTTAGCCGATGTAAAGGGTAAAATAACCCTTCAATTATCTGAAAGATTACATAAATGTTACATAGGTTAAGAGTCAAAATTCAGTTCGAATGTGATATTAATAGGATTTGAAGTGATAGTAAGATATCTAACTATTTTATTTTAATGTAATTTACACGTAAAATTAAGCTGTATTTTTTTATTTCGTTGTAACCTACACCCTGATTTCAGATGATATAGTTGTAATTGCAAATTGATGATATTAATCACACGAAAAAACAATTACCTTATAGGAGGATTTTTAGAAATGAAAAAATTATTAGTAGCTTCATCAGCAACAGCAGCATTATTCGCAGTAGGAGTAGGAGCAGAAGCTCACGCATCTGAACAAGGAAATGCAGATCAAGCACAATTAGCAGAAACAGCATTAAACAATCCTGAACAATTAAACGAAAGCCCTGTACAAGAAGGCGCTTATAATATTAACTTTGAATATAATGGTTTAGACTTCAACTTTGAATCAGACGGTCAATATTGGAGCTGGAGCTATGGTCAAGCAGGCGGTAACGCACCAGCAGCTCAAACTACAACTCAACAAGCACCAGCAGCTCAACAAGCTCCAGTAGCTGAGCAAGCAGCACCACAAGCACAAGAAGCAACAACTCAACAAGCACCAGCACAACAAGCAGCACCTCAAGCTCAACAAGCTGCTCCACAACAATCAGCAAGCACTGGTTCATCAGCTGGTTTAAATGATCACTTACGTGCAATTGCACAACGTGAATCAGGTGGCGACATCCACGCAATCAACCCATCATCAGGTGCAGCAGGTAAATTCCAATTCTTACAATCAACTTGGGATTCAGTAGCACCAGCTGAATGGGTAGGTAAATCACCAGCATCAGCACCAGAAAGCGTACAAGACGCAGCAGCTGTTAAATTATATGACGGTGGCGCAGGTGCAGGTCACTGGGTTACTGCATAATTCAGTTAACTGATTATAAATAAATAGTTAAAAAATCTATCAGGCAGGTTATCTCCAATTTAGGAGGTAACCTGCCTTTTGTAATATGTATGTAAAGAAAGACACAAGAAATATATATTGTTGTAACCTATGTTATTAGGATAGATGCTATTATAAAGACATCAAATAAATGATTTAATACAAACACCTTATGGGAGGACATATTTTACATGAAGAAATTACTAGTAGCATCGACAGCGGTGACAGCTGCTGCAGCAGTATTGGCAACAGGAATTGGAACTCAAGACGTACAAGCAAAATCATCATCAAAAGCTGAACATGCGAAGAAAGTAAAAGACGCTGAAAAGTATCTAAATGAAAAAGGTGAATATACTGTAGTTAAAGGTGACACTTTAAATAAAATCGCTAAAAAATTCGACGTTAAAGTTAAAGAATTAAAAAAATGGAACGATAAAAAATCTGACTTAATCTTAGTAGATGAAAGTTTAAAAGTTAAAGAACCTAAAAAAGTTGCGACAACACAAACAGCTGTACAATCAGACAGCCACTATGCATACAATACGCAACAAGTATCATACAATAATTATAATCAAGCGCAATCAAACAATGCGCCACAATCATCATATACAGCACCACAACAATCTTATAACGCACCACAAGCATCATACAATGCACCATCATATGCATCTTATGGTTCAGGTTCAGTAAGATTAGCTAACGGTAATACTGCAGGTTCTACAGGTGCATACGCAGCAGCACAAATGGAAGCTCGTACAGGCGTATCTGCATCAGTATGGGAAAACATCATTGCACGTGAATCAAATGGACAAGTTAATGCGTACAATCCATCAGGTGCCAGCGGTTTATTCCAAACAATGCCTGGTCATGGTTCTACAGCAACAGTTCAAGATCAAATCAACTCAGCTGTACATGCATATAACGTACAAGGATTAAGTGCTTGGGGTTATTAATGTTAAATAGTTAAAATTCAAGTCGAGACTGAGGTCTCGGCTTTTTTTATGAAAACAGATTCATTGCAAGTATGAAAGGGCTTTGATATGTTTAGTATGTAAATAAATTAAATAAAAACTGCTAGGGGCGCCTTTTGGCTGAGATAGGAAACTAGACCCTTTAAACCTGATTTGGTTAAGACCAACGTAGGAAAGTAGATACATAGTATGCATGATGCAAAAATACTGAAACTGCACTCCTAGGTTGGAATGCAGTTTTTTTATTGGAGGAATAAAAGTGACTTTTGCTGAAACACTTGAAAGAGATGCACAACCGATTATTGATCAAATTTATGACGATAATTTCATTCAAGCATTGTTAAAAGGGAATATAGATAAAGAGTCAATCAGACAATATTTACGTGCAGATGCCTCGTATTTAAGAGAGTTTGCGAATATCTATGCTTTATTAATTCCTAAAATGCCGAATTTAGAAAGTGTTCGATTTCTAGTTGATCAAATTCAATTCATTGTGAATGGTGAAGTGGAAGCACATGAATTCATGGCAGAATACGTGGGTGAACCGTATCACGAAATCGTACAACAAAAAGTGTGGCCGCCAAGTGGTGACCATTATATTAAACATATGTATTACAACGTTTATGCCCATGAAAATGCTGCATATGCGATTGCGGCAATGGCACCTTGTCCTTATGTCTATGCAGAAGTAGCAAAACGCGCAATGCAGGATGACAGATTAAATCAATCTTCTATATTGAAAAAATGGTTTGAATTCTATCAAACAGAAATGGATGCATTAATCGATGTTTTAAATCAATTAATGAATGAGTTAACAAAACATATGACAGATACAGAGAGACAAGAAGTCAGAGAGAATTATCTACAAAGTACAGTACATGAACGAAACTTCTTTAATATGGCTTATACAAAAGAACAATGGGAATTTGGAGGTAAATAATTATGAACAAACCGAAAATTGCTTTAACGATTGCAGGCACAGATCCAACAGGCGGCGCAGGTGTAATGGCTGACTTAAAGTCATTTCATGCATGCGGTGTGTACGGGATGGCCGCAATCACAAGTATCGTAGCGCAAAATACAAAAGGGGTTCAACACATTCATAACTTAGAATTATCTTGGTTAGAAGAACAGTTAGATAGTGTGTTTGATGACGAATTACCGCAAGCGATTAAAACTGGCATGATTGCGACAAAAGAAATGATGGAATTAATTCGTACTTATTTAGAAAAGCATCCTGAAATTCCATATGTCATTGATCCAGTAATGCTAGCCAAAAGTGGAGACTCTTTAATGGATGATAAAGGTAAACATGCCTTACAAAGTATCTTGTTACCACTTGCTGATGTTGCAACACCTAACTTACCTGAAGCAGAGGAAATTGTAGGATTCAAATTAGATAATGAAGATGCGATTAAAAAAGCAGGTAAAATCTTCATAGAAGAAATCGGCAGTAAAGGTGTAGTCATTAAAGGTGGTCATATCGAAGATGACAATATCGCAAAAGACTATCTATTTACGAAAGATGGTTTAGAAATTTTTGAAAGTGAAAGATATGAAACAAAACATACACATGGTACAGGTTGTACTTTTTCAGCTGTAATTGCGGCTGAGCTAGCGAAAGGTAAAACGATTTATGAAGCGGTTAAAAAAGCAAAAGACTTTATCGCATTAAGTATTAAATATACACCTGAGATCGGACAAGGCAGAGGACCAGTTAACCATTTCGCATATATGAAGAAAGTAGGATTAGATGATGAGTAAAGGTTTAGATAGAATCAGAACAGAACATCCATTAGTTATTTGTTTTACGAATGATGTCGTTAAAAATTTTACAGCTAATGGACTCTTAAGTTTAGGTGCGAGTCCAGCAATGAGCGAAGCACCAGAAGAAGCAGAAGATTTTTATCCACACGCGGGTGCAGTCTTAATTAATATTGGCACACTGACAAAAGCGAATGAACAAGCAATGTTAGAAGTTGGAAAAATTGCGAATAAGACAAACACACCGTTAGTGTTTGATCCCGTTGCTGTGGGCGCATCAACGTATCGTAAACAATTTTGCAAAACATTCCTAGAGCAAGTGAAACCAACTGTAATCAAAGGAAATGCTTCAGAAATTTTAACGCTTATAGATGATACAACAACAATGAAAGGTACAGATAGTGCTGAAAGCTTAGATGTTCTATCCATTGCGAAAAAAGCACATGAACAATATCAAACTGCCATTGTGTTAACTGGTGAAACAGATGTCATTGCTCAAAACAATAAAATTGTTAAGCTGAATAATGGTTCACGTTTCTTAACGCAAATTACAGGTGCAGGTTGTTTATTAGGTGCTATTGTAGGTGCATTCTTATTTAGAAATGAAAATCCAGAGATTGAAGATTTAATTGAAGCAGTTTCTGTTTATAATATTGCAGCTGAACGTGCTGAACAATTAAGTGAAAGTAAAGGACCAGGTACTTTCTTAGTTCAATTTATTGATGCATTATATAAAATAGACAGTGAAGCAGCAGTAGAAAATCGTAAAGCACAAGAGGTGAAATAAGTGTTTCAACCAGAGGATTTAAAAGTTTACTTTATTTGCGGAACACAAGATATACCTGAAGGTCGTACGATTCATGAAGTATTAACTGAAGCATTAGAAGGCGGCATTACGATGTATCAATTTCGTGAAAAAGGGCCTAACGCTAAAACAGGTAATGCGAAGAAAGAACTGGCACAATCTTTGAAACAATTATGTGAACAATATCATGTACCTTTTATCTTAAATGATGATGTTGAATTAGCAGAGTTGATTGATGCTGATGGCATTCATGTTGGACAAGATGATGCGAAAGTGAATACTTTTAAGACACACTTTAAAAATAAAATTATCGGTTTAAGTGTCGGCAATGAAACAGAATTAGCGCAATCTGATTTAACAGATGTCGATTATATTGGCGTTGGTCCGATATTTAAAACAGGGTCTAAAGACGATGCCAGTGATCCTGTCGGCACAGAAATGATTGAAACATTGCATGAGAAAACAAATGGTATGCCGATTGTTGCAATTGGCGGTATTGCGTTAAATAATGTCGAACCGATTGCGCAAACACATGCACAAGGTGTATCAGTTATTTCAGCGATTGCTCAGAGTTCAAATGTTAAAGAAACCGTTCGCAATTTCTTACAATATTTTAAATAATGCCCTTAATTCTATGTTTTTGTTTTCTACACCTCATAGAATGTGATAAAATTATTTTTATGTGAATAATACCAATAGAGGTGGAAAAATGAATAAAAAAGCATTATTGCCTTTGCTTCTTGGGGTTATGGTTTTTCTTGCAGGATGTGATTATTCTAAACCTGAAAACAGAACAGGTTTTTTCTATAATACATTTGTGAAAAACATGGATAACATCATCCATTGGCTAGGCTCTAGTTTTAATAACGATTATGGATTAGCGATTATTGTCTTAGTTTTAGCAATCCGTATTGTCGTTCTGCCATTCATGCTTTCTAACTATAAGAACAGTCACTTAATGCGCGAAAAAATGGTGATTGCAAAACCAGATATGGACGCAGTGAAAGAGAAAGTAAAACGTGCACGCACACAGGAAGAAAAAATGGCAGCAAACCAAGAAATGATGGAAGTTTATAAAAAATACGATATGAATCCAATGCAAAGTATGCTTGGATGTTTACCAATGTTGATTCAAATGCCTGTAATCATGGGCTTATTCTTCGTATTAAAATACCCATCACCAGGTGGTATTGTAGAACATCCTGATTTCTTATGGTTCAACTTAGCAAAACCGGATATTTGGATTACAATTATTGCCGGTGTGTTATACTTCCTACAAGCTTACGTATCAACATTCAGTATGCCGCCTGAACAAAAACAAATGAGTTACATGATGATGATCATTTCACCAATTATGATTATCTGGGTATCATTAAGTTCAGCAGCTGCATTAGGTTTATACTGGTCAGTCAGTGCCGCGTTCTTGATTGTTCAAACATATGTTGCGAACCAATATTACTCTAAGAAAGCGAAAGAAGAAGTCGCTCCAATGATTAGAGAATATGAAAAGAAACATGGTAAAGACGGTAAACAAAAAGGTGCGCAAGTCTTAGGTAAGAAAAACAGAAAGAAAAAATAATACATCATTGATGACTTAAAATCAGTTGCAACTAAAATTGCAGCTGATTTTTTATTTAGGATTTGTACAATAGGGAATAGTAATAGTAACTAAAAGTGTTATTTTAAAATTGGAGGGGAATACCAATGGAAATTAAATCAGTAACAACTGCTGACATTTTAGAGTTACAGAAAATCAGCTATAGAACTTTTGATGACACATTTAGAGAAATGAACAGCCCAGAAAATATTAAAGATTATTTAGATACAGCATTTACACAAGACAAACTAAGACGTGAATTAGAAGATCCACATTCGAATTTCTATTTCTTGTATGATAACGATAAAATTGTCGGATATTTAAAGTTGAATGAAGGGGATTCACAAACAGAACAAGTTTCATCTGATTGTACTGAAATAGAACGCTTATATATTTTGAAGAATTATCATGGCTATGGTTATGGTAAAAAATTATTGAACTTTGCTATAAAGACAGCAGTCGAAGATGGTAAAAAATGTGTATGGCTAGGTGTATGGGAAAAAAATGAACAAGCATTAGGTTTCTATAAACATTTAGGATTCAAGAAAATCTCAGAACATGATTTCATGATGGGGAATGATAGACAAACAGATTTAATCCTAGCATATAATATCGAATAAAAAAGAAGCGGTTGAGAATTTAGATTTGTTCTCAGCCGCTTCTTCATCTTATTTGCTTATTGTTCTGTAAACTGCCATTCGTTAAAGAATTGTGCGACGAAGAATTCCATAAAACGATGACGTTCTTGCGCAATTTCTGAAGCAGTTTCAGTATGCATTAAATCTTTAAGTTTAAACAATTTATCATAGAAATGCTTAATCGCTGAAGGATCATAACCTTCTAATTCGTTATCAGAACTAATACTATCAGGAATAGGCCCTTGCCACATCGGCTCATCAAAGTGACCCGCAAATTGGAACGTACGCGCTATACCAATTGCACCAATCGCATCTAAGCGATCTGCATCTCTAACAATATAACCTTCTTTGGATAAGGGGATTTCTTGATCCACATTATGACGAAAGCTGATGTTTTTGATGATATGCATAATTTTTTCTTGATCCTGTCCACTAACTTCAATACGGTTTAAAAAATCAATTAGTTGATTTTCAGCAGCAGTTTCATCTGTTAATTTGGTATCTACCGTATCATGTAATAATGCAGCCATCTGAATAATGTAAGGATTGCCGTAGCCTTCTTGTTCAGAAATGAAGAGTGCCATTTTAACGACCCGCATGACATGGTTGATATCATGCCCTGTGTGATCTGTTTGATGGAAGTCTTTCATATATTGTTCAGCTGATTTTAATTGTTGATATTGATTCATGACTTTGTGTACTCCTTTATGATTTACAATATCGGTGAAATTAAGTTGGCAATGGCTTCTTTGAATTTCACCCATAAACTGCGTTGATTATAACGCTCTTGTGTTAATTCTGAAGATAACATTAAATCTTGATTGAACTGGTCACGCAATTGTGCCGCAATTTGACGGTCATATATAAACGCATTGATTTCAAAATTCAGTGTAAAACTACGATGGTCCATATTCGCTGTTCCCACACTTGCGACTTCGTCATCAATAATCATCATTTTTGAATGTAAGAAACCATTGTCATAATGATAAACCTTGACGCCTGATGCCAACAGTGATGCAACATTTTTCAATGTCGCAAAGTAGACGAATGGATGGTCTGGTTTATTTGGAATCATAATCGATACATCTACACCGCCTAATGCAGCAATAGACACAGCATCCATAAAGGCTTGGTCAGGAATAAAGTAGGGCGATTGAATTTGAATCGATTTTTTCGCTGAAGTAATCATTTTCAAATAACCGTATTTGATTTGCTCCCAATCTTCATCTGGACCGCTTGATGCGATTTGGATACCGATAGAACTACCTGTATCAATGTCAGGGAAGTAGCGATCAGAATAAGTGATGTTATCACGCTTAGCTTGTGAGTTCCAATCTAAAATAAAGCGTAATTGCAAGGCATTGACCGCATCTCCGACAATACGTAAGTGCGTGTCTCTCCAGTATCCGAAACGTTTGGATAAGCCTAAATATTCTTTGCCAACATTAAAACCTCCGACATATCCGATATAACCATCAATCACGACAATTTTACGGTGATTTCGGTTGTTTAATCTAAAGTTGATAAGCGGTAATTTAGAAGGGAAGAAAGATTCAACTTGTCCGCCCTTTCTTCTGAACTCATCAAAGTCTTTTAAAGTTAAGCCCCTGGAACCCATATCATCGTATAACATTTTTACTTCAAGGCCTTCTTCAAGTTTTTTCTCTAAGGCAGCTAAGATACGTTTACCAAGCTTGTCATTTCTAAAAATGTAATACTCGATATGGATGTAATCTGTGGCGTTTTCTATATCTTTAATCAACGCATCAAACTTTTCATGACCATCTGTAAAAATCGTCATTTCATTATCAGTAGTTAAGAAGGCTGAGTTATTATACAACAACATTTGTACCATTGATTTATGTTTGACGATTTCATGGTTCCCTTTAGAGAACTCTTTGGTTTGTAATGCTTTTAATTGTTCATTAACAATTGCCTCTAATCCAATACGGTCTTCCTCATCTAAGGAAAAGATATGATCTCTTTGGATTTGGCGGCCCAGCAATAAATAAAGTATGAACCCGATAACAGGTAAGAATACGAGTACGAGCAACCATGCCCAAATCGATCCTGCAGATCTTCTTTCCATAAATACAATAACGAAACCGAATACGAGGTTTAATATGAATAAGCCGATTAAAATAATATTGATGACTAAATTGGCTTGAAAAGGTATAAAGTCGAAATTATACATAAGTAACCTCCGTGTTGTTAATCAGCAATTATGTATGTTTTTACTTTTGCTGATGTTGAACTTATTGTAACACAGGCACACCTTTCACGATACATTTGACATATACCTATATAGGGTATATTCTAGAGATAGAAACCTAACAGGACGGAGGTTCAAACATGACGCAAGAAGAACGCGCACATCATTCAGAAAAAATAAAATCTAACCTTAAAGCACGACTGAATCGTATAGAAGGACAAGTCAGAGCGATTAATCGCATGATAGATGAAGATGTTTATTGTGATGATGTTTTAACACAAATCAGAGCGACACGTTCAGCTTTGAATAGTGTTGCTGTAAAATTGCTGGATCATCATATGAAAGGCTGTATTTTGCATAAAGCTGAAGATGGACAAGCAGAAGCTGCAATGGAAGAATTATTAGTTACCGTCCAAAAATTAATTAAAGATTAATAAAGGAGTCAGACATGCATAGTAGTGTGATTCAAATCAGTGGTATGGAAACTGAAGAACAACAGCATATTTTGCAAGAACATTTGCAGCAAATGATTGGTATGTCAGAAGTGCAAGTGGATCTGAAATCACAAGAAGTGAAAGCGAGTTACCAGACACCAATCAGTTTAAACAATTTGGAAAAAGAAATTTATGATCAAGGTTACCAAATATTAAATTAAATAGAGGAGTGTTGTGATATGGAAAAACAATTAAAAGTTGAAGGTATGAGTTGCAGTCATTGTAAAAAAGCTGTAGAAGATGCTGTTGGTAAAGTAAATGGCGTTGACCAAGTAACGGCTACCCCAGATAATGATACAGTAGACGTAACATTCAATGGTGAAGATAAAGTATTATCTGAAGTTGAATCAGCAATTTATGACGCAGGTTATGACGTTGTAAAATAAGACAGAATTATAAAGGCTCAAGTTATCTCTATGGCTGAGCCTTCTTTTTTAAATAAAAATATACCTATGTAGGTATAGGAGCGGGTGAAATATGGAAAAAGCAGAGTTTAAAATATCAGGTATGACTTGTGCTGCTTGCTCATCACGAATTGAACGGGTTTTGAGTCGTACAGAAGGGATCGACCAAGCGAATGTGAACTTAGTCACTGAAAAAGCATCTATCGAATATGACCAAAGCCATGTCGATATGGATCAAGTCTTTGAAAAAGTGAAACAGCTCGGTTATGAACCCATTGCGCTTGAAACTGCAGATGAAGCTAAAGCACGTAAAAACCAAGAGTTAAATCGTCAAAAAATGAAATTTATTATTGCGATGATTTTATCATTGCCATTGTTATATACCATGGTGGGGCATTTCAGTTTCTTAAGCTTCTTGCCACTCCCTCATGTGATGACAGAACCGTGGTTCCAATTTATCTTAGCAACGCCAGTCCAATTTATTCTAGGTTGGCAATTCTATAAAGGTGCGTATGGTGCATTAAGAAATAAGAGTGCTAATATGGATGTCTTAGTCGCATTAGGGACTTCCGCAGCGTACTTCTATAGTATCTATATGTGGATTATTCATGCAGGTGAAAAACACATTCCATTGTACTTTGAAACCAGTGCAGTTTTAATTACGTTAATCTTACTTGGTAAATACTTTGAGGCGAAAGCTAAAGGCCATGCGAGTGATGCGATTAATAAATTGTTATCACTTCAAGTTAAAGAAGCGCGTGTAGAACGAGATGGGGAAGCGGTCTCTTTACCAGTCGATCAAGTACAGAAAGGTGATGTTTTACTGATTAAAAGCGGTGAATATGTGCCTTTAGATGGTGAAATTATCGAAGGGGAGACTAGTTTAGATGAATCAATGTTAACTGGTGAAAGTATTCCTGTAGATAAAACGATTGGTGATGAAGTCATCGGTGCCACATTAAACCATGGAAACTTTATTAAAGTGAAAGTGACACATACAGGCGATGATTTAGTATTAAATCAAATTATTAAAATTGTTGAAGAAGCACAAGGAGAAAAACCAAATATTCAACGTTTAGCAGATAAGATTTCTGGAATCTTTGTGCCGACAGTACTCGGTATCGCGCTTGTTGTGTTTATTATTTGGTTCAGTTTTATCACACCATTTAATTTTCAATCTAGTTTAGAGGTCTTTATCGCAGTCATAGTTATTGCATGTCCATGTGCTTTAGGTCTTGCGACACCGACTTCAATTATGGCTGGATCAGGACGTTCAGCAGAATTAGGTGTGTTATTCAAATCATCTGAAGCGTTAGAACAAACGCAAAATGTGGACACAATCGTATTTGATAAAACAGGCACATTAACAAAAGGGCAACCTTCAGTATACAAAGTCATCGATAATACAGATAATCAACAGTTCGGAACACTTGTAAAAAGTTTAGAAGTACAATCTGAACATCCATTATCACAAGCAATTACAGACTATTATCAAGATGCGCAAAACTTGATAGTAGAACAGTATCAAACACATCCAGGTAATGGTATCAGTGGTTATATTAATGGACAGTTTATCAAAATCGGATCACAAAGCTTTACTCAACCTGATTTGAATGATTGGGATGAGCAGCTTGAAGCAGAAATAAAAAATTTACAACATCAAGGTTCAACGGTTGTATTAGCTTCAATCGATAATCAATTCGCGGGATTGATTGCCTTAAGAGATGAACCGAAAACAAGTGCCAAAGCATTAATTGAACGCTTAAATCCACATTATGACATTGTGATGTTAAGTGGTGACAGCCAAGGTACAGCTGAAGCCATTGCTGAAGAGTTAGGCATTAACCGTGTCATCGCTGGTGTGAAACCTGATCATAAAGCTGAAGAGATTACGAAATTACAAGACGAAGGTAAAAATGTGATGATGGTCGGTGATGGTATCAATGATGCACCAGCATTAGCAAAAAGTAACATCGGCTTGGCAATGGGTACAGGTTCTGATATTGCGATTGAAGCAGGCGACATTATGATTGTCGGTGGAGATATTGAAAAAGTAGAAGATGCGTTAGATATGAGTCAGCGTACGATGAAGAATATTAAACAAAACTTATTCTTCGCATTCTGTTACAATGCAATCGGCATTCCGATTGCGGCATTCGGTTTACTTGCCCCATGGGTGGCTGGCGCTGCAATGGCATTCAGTTCAGTCTCAGTCGTACTCAATGCATTAAGACTACAAAAAGTTAAACCACAAAAGAAAATATAAAAATAATGTAGTAAAATGAAAATTTTTAGGGTAGAATAAAAGTAACTATTCTATAGTAATACGAAGATGGGGTGAACACGAATGAATAATAATACAGATAAACTACGTAATGTCGTTCAATTGTTATCTTCGCTCGGTGTCAATATTAAGAAAACGAAATCCAGATTAGAGATTATGCATACGTTACCGAATACTTCAGTAGCGACACCAAAATTAAAGTAATAAAAAACAGGTTATCGATTCGGACATTGAATGCAATGTTCAACCGATAACCTGTTTTTTTAGTTTGTATAAGATTTAGAACGTAAGAAGTCTGGTTGATAAGGGACAGGTTGGTGATAGTAGATTGATAAGATCACACCGACACCCGTCATTAAACTCCATAAAGAGCTACCGCCGTAACTGATGAATGGAAGCGGAATACCTGTAATTGGTAATAATTGAACTGTCATTCCCATGTTTTGGACTGCATGGAATAAAACAAGTGTCATAAATCCAATAATATAAATCTTGTTGTAAATAATTGTGTTTTTATTCGCAAGACGTACCAAGTGGAACATCAGCACAATAAATAAAATGATTAATAATACAGCGCCGATAAATCCGAATTCCTCACCAACAACAGAGAAGATAAAGTCAGTATGGTTTTCAGGGATATAAACTTCACCATGATTAAGTCCTTTACCTAATAATTGCCCAGAACCGATTGCTTTCAGCGACTCTGTTAAATGATAACCATCGCCTGAACTATAAGAATAAGGATCTAACCATGAAGCGATACGCCCTAATTGATAGGTTTTAATACCGAACCCATTTTCAATTAATGATGGTTTGAAGATAATAGATAAAATAAAGAATGCACCGATTGATAAAATCGTTAAGAAAATAGGTGCAAGGATTTTCCAAGAAATCCCACTGACGATTAAAACACCTGTTAAGATTGCTAGGCAGACTAACGTTGTCCCTAAGTCATTTTGTAAAAAGATTAAAGCCATCGGAATACCTGTGACTATTAATAATTTAAAGAATAACTTAAAGTCAGTTTCTAATGATTTGTTAAATGTATATTTGTTATGACGAGATACAATCTTCGCAAGCATTAAAATCAGTATAATTTTCATAAACTCAGAAGGTTGGATACTGATCGGACCAAAACTGTACCAACTTTTTGCACCGTTGATGATAGGTGTTATCGCTGTTTCCGGCATTACCAATAAGACAATTAACAAAACGCATAAAATGCCGTACAACGTATAAGTGTATTTCATAATACGCTTCGGTGAGATTACCATAATTGCAAAGGCGATTATAAAACCGAGTATGTAATAAATGATTTGTTTAATACTGAAGTTTGCGCTATATTGACCGCCGCCCATGGCAGATTTTATAAAAACGACACTAATGATAGCAAATATTACCAAAATGCCGATTAAAACCCAGTCAATACGCCGTATCCATGATTTATTAAGTTGTTGACGTGAAGCTTTCATAAATAGTCTCCTTTAATGCATGTTTTACATCAGTTCAATTGATGTTGACAGATAACTCTTCGATAGTTGTATGTTATGTATAGTTATCCATATGAAAAACTATAGCATATTTAAACTTTCATCTGTAGCTATTTCCTATTATATACCGTTTTACCAATTATGACTTTAATTTCTCAGGTTTGACATGCAATAAATTAGGAAATCGTGATAAAATAAAGTTTAACAATGCGTTTGGAGGAAAGAACATGGCTAAAGAAAATATATGTATCATTTATGGTGGAAAAAGCGCGGAACATGATGTTTCTATTTTAACTGCGCAGAATGTCTTAAATGCTATTGATAAAGATAAGTACCAAGTAGATATTATCTACATTACAAATGATGGTGCTTGGAAAAAGAAAGATAACATCGTCGATAGTGTGGAAGATACAGAAACTTTGCGCCTAGAAGATGTAAAAGAAGGTGAAATTTCCAGCTTGCTTACAAACAGCAGTTCTGGACAGCCATATTCAGCAGTATTCCCATTATTACACGGACCGAATGGTGAAGACGGAACAATTCAAGGATTATTTGAAGTATTAGATTTACCGTATGTCGGTAATGGTGTGTTAGCAGCTTCTAGTACAATGGATAAACTTGTCATGAAACAATTATTTGCACATAGAGGTTTACCGCAATTACCATATGTCAGCTTTTTAAGAAGTGAGTATGACAAATATCAAAGCAATATTTTAAAACTTGTGCATGACAAATTAGAATATCCTGTCTTTGTAAAACCAGCAAACTTAGGTTCAAGTGTCGGTATCAGTAAATGTAACAACGAAGAAGAGTTAAAAGCAGGGATTGAAGAAGCTTTCCAATTCGATAGAAAACTTGTGATTGAACAAGGTGTCGTTGCGAGAGAAGTCGAAGTTGCGGTATTAGGTAATGATTACCCAGAAACAACGGAACCAGGGGAAGTTATCAAAGATGTGGCATTCTATGACTATAAATCTAAATATTTAGATGGTAATATCCGTTTATCTATTCCAGCTGAATTAGACAGTGAAGTACGTACAACACTTCGTAATATGGCAGTTGAAGCATTTAAAGCAACAGACTGCGCAGGCTTATTACGTGCAGATTTCTTTGTGACAGAAGATAATCAAATCTACATTAATGAAACAAATGCGATGCCAGGATTTACTAAATTCAGTATGTATCCAAGTCTGTGGGAAAGCATGGGCTTATCATACTCTGACTTGATTACAAAATTAATTGAGTTAGCGAAAGAAAAACATATCGAAAAACAAAAGAACAAATACAAAATTGATTAAGGTCGTGTACTTACATGATAGAAGTAACTTTAAAACAAATTAAAGCGTGGATTCCTTGTGAAATTGATGAAAAATATTTAGATCATACAATTAAAGGTGTCACAATCGACTCAAGAAAAATTGATGAAGGTAATTTGTTTATCCCATTTAAAGGTGAAAATACAGATGGTCATCGATTTGTAGAACAAGCATTACAAGATGGTGCAGGCGCTGTTTTTTATCAAAAAGATGTCAAACCAGAACATCCAGTAGAAGGTCCTGTCATCTGGGTTGATGATACCTTATTAGCACTGCAAGAACTGGCGAAAGCTTACTTGCAGCACGTACAACCAAAAGTAATTGCTGTAACAGGATCTAATGGTAAGACAACAACTAAAGATATGATTGAAAGTGTCTTAAAGCCGAATTTCAAAGTGAAGAAAACACAAGGAAATTACAATAATGAAATTGGGATGCCATTAACGATTTTAGAATTAGATGAGGATACTGAAATTTCCATTTTAGAAATGGGTATGTCAGGTTTCCATCAAATTGAACTACTATCTGAAATCGCACAACCTGATATTGCAGTGATTACCAATATCGGTGAATCACATATGCAAGATTTAGGTTCTAGAGAAGGCATTGCCCGAGCTAAATTTGAAATTGTTGCTGGTTTAAAACCAGAAGGTGTACTACTTTATGATGGAGATGAACCTTTACTTGTACCACATGTTCATACGTTAGAAAACAATCAAGCCATCAGTATCGGCATAAGTTCTGAGAATGAAGTGGTATGTCATGTTGAACAACATGATGCGTTAGGTATTGCATTTAGTATCAATGATCAAGAACATTATCAAATTCCTATTTTAGGTATTCATAATATGCGTAATGCAGCAATTGCGATTACGGTCGGTAAATTGTCAGGGCTTGATTATGAAACAATTAAAACGAATATTGCGCAAGTCCAATTGACGCAAATGCGTATGGAGTTTCATCATTCTAAACAAGATGTCGCAGTAATTAATGACGCTTATAATGCCAGCCCAACAAGTATGAAAGCGGCTATTGATACGCTATCTGCAATGGATGGACGCAAAATCTTGATTTTAGCGGATGTGCTAGAATTAGGAGAAAACAGTGCAGCAATGCATGCTTCAGTAGGTGAATACTTAGAAGATAAAGGTATCGACTATTTATTGACTTACGGCGAAGAAGCGGCACATATTCATCAAGCGGGTAAAGCATTTGTAGAGACTGCCGAACATTTTGATGATAAAACACAATTAATCGCAAATACGTTAGCACATGTTCAACCAAAAGATAATGTGTTGATTAAGGGTTCAAGAGGTATGGCTTTAGAAGAAGTAGCTCAAGCTCTATTAGAACAAAATTAATTAGAAAGTCAGCGAGATGATGAAATTTCTTATTACGAGAAATCCTATCATCTTACTGACTTTTTTGCTTTCTAGTGAGAATTGCATGATTGCTATAATGGGCTTAAGGTGGTACTATATAGAAGTTGATGAAAAATTAAAGACAAGGTGGGGGCGGGTGCTCATTAGTTCTGTATCCATACAGAATAATTGTTAAAGTATTAACCGCTCATTTTTTATCATTTTTAGATGAAAATGAAACTGATAGATGATGTATATCTACTGAAATAAAGAGAGCACAAATTCATCAAAGTCGTCTCGACCATATATAAAGGAGAATTATTTTGCAAAAATTTATAGACTTAGGTGTTTCAGAACAAACTGCTGAAACGCTTGCTAATATGGGCTTCGAAGAACCGACTCCTATACAAAATGATAGTATTCCGTTTGCATTGCACGGTTTAGATATTTTAGGACAAGCGCAAACAGGTACAGGTAAAACGGGAGCGTTTGGTATTCCGTTAATTGAGAAAGTTGTCGGAAAAGAAGGCGTACAAGCACTGATTTTAGCACCTACACGCGAACTTGCAATGCAAGTTGCGGAACAATTACGTGCATTCAGTCGCGGACAACGCGTACAAGTCGTAACAGTTTTCGGTGGTATGCCGATCGGACGCCAAATTAAAGCGTTGAAAAAAGGACCGCAAATTGTTGTAGGTACACCAGGACGTGTCATTGACCACTTGAACCGTCGTACACTTAAAACAAATGATATCCACACATTAATTATTGATGAAGCGGATGAAATGATGAACATGGGCTTCATCGACGATATGAGATTCATTATGGACCATATTCCATCAGAAAATCGTCAAACAATGTTGTTCTCAGCAACAATGCCTAAAGCCATCCAAGCTTTAGTACAACAATTCATGAAAGACCCTAAAATCGTTAAAACAATGAATAACGAAATGTCAGATCCGCAAATTGATGAATACTACACAATCGTTAAAGAATTAGAGAAATTCGAAACATTTACCAACTTCTTAGATGTCCACCAACCAGAATTAGCAATTGTCTTCGGTCGTACAAAACGTCGTGTAGACGAATTAACAAGTGCATTAATTTCAAAAGGCTACAAAGCTGAAGGTTTGCATGGTGATATTACACAAGCAAAACGTTTAGAAGTCTTGAAGAAATTTAAAAATGACCAAATCGATATTTTAGTTGCGACAGACGTTGCAGCACGTGGTTTAGATATTTCAGGTGTCAGCCATGTATACAACTTCGACATTCCTCAAGATACTGAAAGTTATACTCACCGTATCGGACGTACAGGCCGTGCCGGTAAAAAAGGTATCGCGGTTACATTCGTTAACCCGATTGAAATGGACTATATCCGTCAAATCGAAGATACAAATAATAGACGTATGAAAGCGTTAAGACCACCACATCGTAAAGAAGTATTACGTGCACGCGAAAATGATATTAAAGAAAAAGTAGAAAAATGGATGAATCAAGAACATTCAGAACGTCTACAAAATATCTCTTCTCAATTATTAAATGAATATGATGATGTAGAATTAGTAGCTGCATTATTACAAGAATTAGTCGAGTCAAATGATGAAGTAGAAGTTCAATTAACATTCGAAAAACCACTTGCACGCAAAGGTCGTCATAATGCGAAAGGTCCTCGTCGTGGAGGCAAACCTTCTAATAAACGTTCAAACAATAAATTTGATAACAAAAACCGTCGCGGTAAAGGCAAATTTAATGGTAAAAAACAAAAACACGATAAAAAAGATCATAAAAAACCGATTAAAGGTCGTACATTCGCAGACATGCAAAAATAAGAATACCCAATGATTTCAAACCGTTTCGAAGAAATTCGAAGCGGTTTTCTATTTATAGAAATCTATAAATTTTTAACAAAATAATGTTAATCATTGTTAAAATATGACTGATAGCTAAAATACATAGAAAGGTGCGAAGTGACCTTATGTCTAAAAAAAGTCCACGCCGCGTAGTAGGGTACTATTACATCCGCTATTTCATTGAGTTTTTAATAGAAATATTAGTTTTTAGCGGCTTAGTATTCTTGTATCATCATTTTACGTGGTCACCTTGGGTGCTAAACCTGCTTATCATTTTATTGGCCATGAGTTTCCTATATAAAATCATCCATCCTTGGATTATATGGAACTATCGCTTTTATCTATTGCAAGAACATTATGTATCAATTGAGTCACGATTCTTCTTTCAAAAGCAACAAGTGCTTAAATATGACAGAATACAATATGTAGAAAGAGAAAGTGGGCCTATTTTATTAGCGTTCAAACTTTATAAACTTTCTATTATTACTGCAGGTCATGTTGTCACATTACCGATATTGACAGAAGATGAAGCAATATCTATAGAATCCGTTTGTATGCGCCGACTTGAGGAGGTAGATGCAGATGTATAATCCACAAAGATTACACCTACTGTCATATCTCACAGGGTTAATTACTACAATTAAGCAAAATATAGTCGTCATTGTTATCTTTATTTTCAATATCAACAACTTTAACTTTACCGATGTAAAATCGTATATATGGCCAGCTTTTTTAACAGCTATATTTTTATTTTCTTTTATCTATAATGCATTAGAAGTGTATTCTACACGCTATTGGATAGAAGGGCATCATTTTGTCGTGACCAAAGGCGTCTTTAATAAAATACGAAAAGAACTGGATATTCAAAGAATCCAAGCTTTTGATTCCTCACAAGATATTGTGAATCGAATCTTTGGCGGAGTCATTATGGAAATTAAAACACCGAGTGATGGCATTACGTTGCAAATTGTGTCTAAGCAGCAGTTCAATCTGATAGAGCAAGCAGTCAGATCAGAACAAACATCAAAAGATTATAAAGAAGAAACAACGCATGTACCGATTGATGAGGAACAACAAGTTTCACATGACTTGGAACCAGACAAGCCTGAACACATATTTAATCTCTCGCTGAAAGAGTTGATTTTTATGGCGTTGTCTAGCGGATCTATTGGTATTGCGTTATTTACTTTAGCACCATTATTAGGAAGCTTCCAAGAAATTATTCCGTGGGATGAAGTGTTCCATCAATTTGATTGGATAGCAGAAGCTGCATATGTAGTGGTTGCAGGTATGATTATATTATCCTTACTTTTAGCATATATCATTGGTGTCATCATCGAATTTGTAAGGTATTACGGTTATACCCTGAGTGAGAAAGATGAACAACTGCATATACAATATGGCTTGTTGAATGTGAAGACGATAAATGTGGCAACACGCCGTATTCAAGCAGTAGTAGAAAAACAATCATTTATTCGTCGATTTATCGGTTATACTTCTATTTACTTTATTATTACGAGTGATGTGGAAAAGACTGATAGTTCTACAACAGCTTCAGGTGATATCATGATTTTACCGTTTATTAAACGTAAGAAAGCCTATCAAATTGTTGAACAGTTAGTACCTTCTATTCAATTTGAAACCGTAGAACCCGGATTGCCGATAGGCGGTATCCGTCGTCATGCACAAATTGGAATCGGTCTATTTTTAATCGCAGGTGCGATTTGTACGTACTTTTGGTCGTGGTGGTATATGGTGTTAGCCGTTGTCGCAAGTCTGTTAGTATTAGTGCATAGTATCATGACAGTACATTATTCAGGCTATAAAACTGATGCATCAACGCTAACTGTTAAGAAAACGCAATTAACAAGAACACGTTATTATTATGCGAAAAGAGATAGGTTGATTGGGTTTGAAAAATCACAGAATTGGTTTACGAAACGTGTCGGCTTAGCTGATTTCTCATTTTCGGCCGCAAAAGGGCAAGGTCAAATAGATATCGGTTTGCGCTTTATCAATAATGATGCTGCCGAACAACTAAAACAATGGTATGTAAAGGAGGACAACTATGAATAGAATGGCTCAAGATGGAAAGAAAGTGTTGTTTATTTCAGGTTTAATTCAAACAGGACTGATTGTTTTAGTGTTTTCTGTATTAATTACGGCAGAATATCTGTGGTTGCATCTATTATCCAAAGATGCATTGAAATGGGTTAGTCTGATTGCGGTTATACTCACATTATTTGTCTTTATATGGACCTGTCTTCTTAATCCGTGGTTGAAAAATAAGCAACACAGTTATTTGTTGGAAGCGAAACAAATTATTGTTCAAGAAGGTATGATTTTTGTCAGTATGAAACATATTCCTTTGTTTAGGATTCAAAATATAGATATTAATGAAGGTTGGTTGATGCGTAAATGGCAATTAGCAACATTGACACTGTCAACTGCAGGCGGAGATAGTGAGATATTGTTGATAAATAAAGCAACAGCCCAACAAATTATGTATGATATTAAACATATTCATGATAAGAATGAGATGTCAGAAGAAGAAGCGGGTGAATAAAGTGATTTATGGTATAGGTATCGATTTGATTGAAATTGATCGTATCAAAACAATGTTAGAACGTCAGAAGAGATTTCCAGAAAAAGTATTGAGTCAAGATGAACTGGACAAGTTCCATTCATTTTCACATCCACAACGACAAGCAGAATTTTTAGCTGGACGTTTTGCATGTAAAGAAGCGTTCAGTAAAGCGTTAGGTACAGGCATCGGCAAACAAATCAGTTTCCAAGATATTAATTGTAAAAACGATGAACTAGGACGACCTTATATACATTTTGAAGGGTTCAAAGTACATGTGAGTATCTCTCACACGAAAAATTATGCGACAAGCCAAGTATTGCTTGAAAAAATATAAAATAAATTGAGTATTGATAAAATGAGTCAGAAAGTATTATAGTAGTAATACATTTTACTTGGTTAAAGGAGATGACGCTATGGCGGATAAATTTTATCGCCCTACGTATTTAAAGGTAGACTTAGAAGCGATTTTAAAAAACTACCAAGTACTAGGAAAACTACAACCAAACAAAACAGTAATGCCTGTCATTAAAGCAAATGCATATGGACTGGGCAGTGTGAAAGTTGCACATTATCTAGAAAAACACGGTGCAGAATTTTTTGCGGTCGCTACATTAGACGAAGCAATTGAATTGCGCATGCATGGGATAGACGCCAAAATTTTAATATTAGGTGTCGTTATGCCGAATGATATTAATAAAGCGATTCAACATCGTGTTGCATTAACCGTTCCTTCATACCAATGGTTGGAAGCGGTAATAGAGCAGATTGAGCCTGAAAATAAAAAAGATTTATGGCTGCATGTCAAAATTGATACAGGCATGGGGCGCCTAGGTATTAAGACACTTGAGGATTATCAAAAAATCGTTGATACAATCAATCAACATGATCAATTAGTTTTTGAAGGTGTGTTTACTCATTTTGCGCAAGCAGATGAAGATTCACCACATACACATGAACAATACCAATTATTTGAAGATTGGGTGAATACATTACCACATCCTCCTTATGTCCATTCTCAAAATTCTGCAGGTACAATTCTGCATGAAGCACCTATTTGTAATATGGTGCGTACTGGTATTTCGTTATATGGTTATTACCCGTCTGAATATGTAGAAGAAGTGACAAATGCAGTGCTTTATCCAAGCGCTTACTGGGCAACCGAAATTATGGAAATCAAACGTTTAAACTTAGGGGATACTGTCAGCTATGGTTCTACCTTTACTGCTGACCGAGCATTGAAAATCGCTATTTTAGGTGTGGGTTATGCAGATGGATTCCCACGCATCATGCAAGGAGCAACAGTAGAAATCAATGGCCATCATTGTGAAATTATCGGACGTGTTTGTATGGATCAAATGATGGTGGTTTTACCAGAAGATGACACATTTGAAGTTGGGGATACAGCAACGTTATTGAACCGCGAACATCAAGGACCTGAATCATTAACTTCATTGGCACATCAACAACAAACTATCAATTATGAAGTGCTTTGTCGTATCGGTAGACGTGTGCCAAGAATCTACGAACCAGAAAAAGAATTTGATATTGTCAACGAATTGCAAAAATAGTATGGTCATGAATTTTGAAATTTGTTATGATTAATTTGAATATTAGTTTAGAAGTTCTTTATTTCTTGGAGGTCTTACCTATGTCAACTTTTAATCAGAATAGAAGCTATAGTTTGGAACAGTCATTAAAAGAAGGCTATTCACAAATGGCTGATTTGAATCTCTCCCTAGCAACGGAGGCATTTTCAGTGGAATGTGAAGCCTGTGATTGCAATGAATCTTATCTTACATTTGATAAGGATGAATGATGAGGAGAGGCGATGTTTATTTAGCTGATTTATCACCAGTGCAAGGTTCTGAACAAGGGGGAGTTAGACCTGTTGTAATTATACAAAATGACACTGGCAATAAGTACAGTCCGACGGTAATTGTAGCCGCGATTACTGGGCGTATTAATAAGGCGAAAATTCCAACACATGTTGAAATTGAAAAGAGTAAATACAAATTAGACAAAGATTCTGTTATATTACTTGAACAGATTAGAACAGTTGATAAAAAACGTTTGAAAGAGAAATTGACTTATCTTTCAGATGAGAAGATGAAAGAAATTGATAACGCGATTGGAATTAGTTTAGGCTTGACACATAAAAATTAGGAACCGATTTCAATCATATGTGTAAACAACTAAATGAGAAGTGGTTGTATCAGTTTGTGCTGAACAATCCAGTTCATTCAAATGAACGATTTAAAAGAGGTGAAGCAACATTTTCAGCCTGCTTAGCAACTTTGCTTATTGCTCGATTTTTATCATAGTGTGATACAGCATTTTACTATGGTGCTGAAATGTGACTTTCGACCTCTTTTTATTTCATCAAACAAGATTTAAATAAGTATGTGTGGTTACTGGGGAGACGGCGAAACTGGTATAAAGAGAGGGACAACGCAATTGGAAAATTTCAAAAAAAGATATATGCAATTAATGAAGTCTTATGTAGAGTCCTATAATAAGGAAACGGTTATTAAGCAATTTGAAGGCTTCGGTCAAGAAATTTTAGAAAAACATATCCATGCAGAAGATGTACTTGATATTCATAGAGAATGTGCCAAAGAAATGGACTTAACTAAAGAACAAGTCTTCGCTACATTTGAATTATTGAAAATTATCGCAAGTATTTTCGGATATAGCTATCAAGATTATCAAGAAATGGTAGATAAACTCTATTACCATGATAAAGAAATGGATTTAGCTTCACGTTTACAACAAACGATGCTGCAAACTGAGATACCTCAATTCGACAGTATTCAAATTGGGGTTATTTCTGTTGCAGCGCAAAAAGTAAGTGGGGACTACTTTAATTTAATTGATCATAAAGATGGAACGATGAGTTTTGCGGTAGCGGATGTCATTGGTAAAGGTATTCCTGCAGCGCTCGCAATGAGTATGATTAAATTCGGAATGGATTCATATGGGCATTCACAATTACCAAGTGATGGTTTAAAACGTCTGAATCGTGTAGTTGAGAAAAACGTCAACCAAGATATGTTTGTGACAATGTTCTATGGCTTATATGAAGAAATGAATCATTTGTTATACTGTAGTTCGGCAGGTCATGAACCAGGTTATATTTTCAGAGCTGCCGAAGACAGATTTGAAGAAATCTCTGTTAAAGGGCGTGTGCTTGGTGTTAGACAATTAGAACGCTACAAGCAGCAGGAAATTCAAATTCATTTAAATGATTTGATTATTATCTTTACTGATGGTGTGACTGAAATCAGGGATGAAAACGGTAAATTTATAGAGACAGATTATTTATTAGATTTTATACATAAGTATAAAAATCTGCATCCGCAAGATATTGTACAGTTATTGTATGAAGATTTACTTGGCATTCAAAAGTCGGGCAAGCGTGATGACTTAACAATCTTAATTATTAAGCGAGTAAATTAAATAAAAATGATTAACCTTTAAACAAAATGGGTAAACTAGTGTTTGAAATATGAACAGACTGGAGTGTATCACTGAATGAATTTGAATATAGAGACACAAGAACATGATGGGTATTATGAAATTAAAGTCGGAGGAGAACTAGACGTTTATACTGTACCTGAATTGGAACAAGTTTTAACACCAATTAAACAAGAGGGTACACATGACGTATATGTTAACTTGACGAATGTAAGTTACATGGATTCCACTGGACTTGGTTTATTTGTAGGCACATTGAAAGCATTAAATCAAAATGATAAAGAATTATATATTATCGGCGCTTCAGAACGTATCAGCCGTTTATTCGAAATTACAGGTTTAAGCGACTTGATGCACGTAAATGAAGGATCGGAGGTAGAATGACATGGAAGCGAAGCGGAATGTAATTGAAATGAAGCTGCCGGCACAAGCTGAATATGTCAGTTTAATCCGATTAACATTATCGGGCGTGTTTTCACGTGCGGGTGCTTCATATGAAGATATCGAAGATGCTAAAATTGCGGTAAGTGAAGCAGTCACAAATGCTGTAAAACATGCATACAAAGAAGAAGAAATCGATCCCTCTATTTATTTATGTTTTGAAATTTACGATGATAAAATTAGAGTTGTTATTTCTGACCAAGGCAAGAGCTTCGATTACGAAGAGAAGAAAAAAGAACTTGGTCCATACAGTGAAAATGAAAATATAGACTTCTTAAGAGAAGGCGGATTAGGTTTATTCTTGATTGAGTCATTGATGGATGAAGTTAAAGTAAACAAGGACAATGGTGTAACGATAAGCATGATCAAGTATATAAAAAAAGAGCAGGTGCACAATAATGGCGAAAGAGTCGAAATCAACTAACGATATTTCACCACAACAAATCAACGAATGGATCAGACAACATCAGAATGAAGAAAATACCAGTGCCCAAGACAAACTTGTCAGACATTATCAAAAATTGATTGAATCTTTAGCTTTCAAATATTCAAAAGGACAATCACACCATGAAGACTTGGTTCAAGTAGGAATGGTAGGACTTATCGGTGCCATAAATCGATTTGATATCAATTTTGGCAGAAAGTTCGAAGCCTTCTTGGTGCCTACGGTAATCGGTGAAATTAAAAGATACTTAAGAGATAAGACTTGGAGCGTTCATGTTCCAAGACGTATCAAAGAAATTGGTCCAAGAATTAAAAAGACCACTGATGAATTAACAAATGAACTTGAACGTTCGCCATCAATTGCCGAAATCGCAGATAGATTAGAAGTTACAGAAGAAGAAGTATTAGAAGCGATGGAAATGGGACAAAGTTACAATGCGTTAAGTGTAGACCACTCCATTGAGGCAGATAAGGATGGTTCAACGGTCACGTTACTTGATATTATGGGTGAGCAAGAAGATGGTTATGATTTAACCGAGAAACGAATGATTTTAGAAAGAATCTTACCTATTTTATCTGATCGTGAACGTGAAATTATTCAATGTACTTTCATTGAAGGGTTAAGTCAGAAAGAAACAGGTGAACGCATTGGCTTAAGTCAAATGCATGTCTCACGATTGCAACGTAATGCAATTAAAAAGTTACAACAAGCGGCGAAGAAATAATGCCGAAAATAAAGAATCGCAATCTTTAGAAAGGGCTGAGATACATTATGTATTTCAGTCTTTTTCTATTCTTATGATACTATGGAAACAAGAAAATGAATTTGAGGTGCAGATATTGAATAACGAATTAATCAACTCAATTGAAAAACAACATCACTTTTCAAAAAAACAAATTACTGAAGTGCTAGCATTACTAGAAGAAAATAACACAGTTCCATTCATCGCACGTTATCGAAAAGAGCGTACAGGTGGACTAGATGATGTCGAAATTAAAAAGATTGCCGACGAATATCATTACATGGAACAGCTTCAAAAGAGAAAAGAAGAAGTTTTACATAACATAGAACAACAAGGTTTATTAGATGACCAGTTAAAAGCGGATATTTTAAAACAAACGAAGTTGCAACGTGTGGAAGATTTATATAGACCGTTTAAACAAAAGAAAAAAACACGTGCAACAGAAGCTAAACGAAAAGGATTAGAGCCTTTAGCAAAATGGTTGATGCAAAGTAGTATTGATCAATCACCTAAAACTTATGCAGAAGCATTTTTAAATGAAGAAGTGACATCAGTTGCTGATGCGTTAGCAGGTGCACAAGATATTATTGCAGAATGGGTTTCTGATAATCCTAAATACAGAAATAAAATTTTGACACAGACACAAAAACGAGGACTCATCACAAGTCAGAAAAAGAAAAAAGCAGAAGATGAGAAAAAGACATATGAAATGTACTATGAATTTTCAGAGCCGATTCATAAAATAGCCAACCATAGAATATTAGCGATGAATCGCAGCGAAAAAGAAAAAGTATTATCAGTGAAGATTGAAATGGATACAGATTCATTAGAAAGAGAAATTGCACGCCAAGAAATTAAAGGTCAGCATGAAGGTACAACTTATATTGAAGCGGCAATTAAAGATAGTATGAAACGTTTGATTATGCCATCAATCGAGCGAGAAATTCGCACTGATTTGACGACTAAAGCTGAGAATCATGCGATTGATGTATTCAGTGTTAACTTAAAACATTTATTATTACAACCACCATTGAAAGGAAAACAAATTTTAGGTGTTGACCCTGCATTTAGAACAGGGTGCAAATTGGCTGTAATTAATCCGTATGGTACATTTATTGCAAAAGGTGTGATGTATCCGCATCCGCCAGTTTCAAAAACAGCGCAAGCAGAAAAAACATTTTTACAATTTATCAATGATTATGATGTTAAATTAGTAGCTATTGGTAATGGTACGGCAAGTCGTGAAACTGAACAATTTGTGGCTGACTTAATTCAAAAACATAACTTAGATGTTCAATTTATTATTGTGAACGAAGCGGGTGCGTCTGTTTATTCTGCATCTGAAATCGCAAGAACAGAATTTCCTGATTTCCAAGTAGAAGAAAGAAGTGCTGTTTCCATAGGACGTCGTGTACAAGATCCGTTGAGTGAATTAGTAAAAATTGATCCAAAATCAATTGGTGTAGGTCAATATCAACATGATGTTAACCAAAAAGCACTTGAAAATGCTTTAAATTTCGTAGTAGAAACAGCCGTTAACCAAGTTGGCGTAGATGTGAATACAGCTTCACGTTCATTATTGCAACATGTTTCAGGTTTATCACCGCAAATCGCACAAAACATTATTGATTATCGCGAAGAAAATGGTGTCATTAACCATCACAAACAAATTGCCAAAGTAAAACGTCTAGGCCCTAAAACATTTGAACAAAGTATCGGATTCTTACGTATTGTAAATGGTAAAGAACCGTTAGATAATACATCAATTCACCCTGAGAGTTATGCGATTGCATATCAATTATTAGAGCAACAAGGTTTGAGTGCAGAAGATCTAGGTACAACACATCTTAAAGAGGTATTGAACAAACTAGACTTAAAACAATCTGCTGAGCAATTAAACGTAGGTCTACCAACTTTAGAAGACATTGTGGCTGCGTTGATAGCACCTAATCGAGATCCACGTGATGAATATGAAACGCCGATTTTAAAATCCAACGTATTATCTTTAGAAGATTTAACCAAAGGAATGAAATTGAGCGGTACTGTTCGAAACGTCGTTGACTTTGGTGCATTTGTAGATGTCGGTGTTAAACAAGATGGCTTAGTGCATATATCTCAATTAGCGAAACGTTTCGTGAAAAATCCAATGGATATTGTCAATGTAGGAGATATTGTAGATGTTTGGGTACTTGATACAGATACAGTAAAAAATAAAATTTCATTGACAATGATTAATCCTAATGAGTAATAACTGGATGGATAATGAGAAGTTGCAACAACTTACAGAGAAAATTTCCAGACAATCATTTGGATGGGAATTCAAACACGAGGCTTATTTCAATAATAGGTTAAGAACAACAGGCGGAAGATATTTGTTGCAGTCTCATAATATCGAAATCAATCCGAAACAATATGAACAGTTTGGAGAAGCGGCTATTATTGATATTATCAAACATGAACTATGTCATTATCATCTCCATCTGCAAACACGAGGTTACCAACATAAAGACAAAGATTTTAAGAAGTTAAGTCAAAAAGTTGGTGCACCAAGATTTTGCAGTGCTGTTAAAAGTTATGAAGAACGAGCGAACTATGTATATCAATGTCAATCATGCAAAAAATCTTTCTTGCGCATTAAAAAAGTGAATACACGAAAGATGGTTTGTGGTCATTGTCACGGCAAGTTAAAACTACAAAAGAAATTATAGTAATCAATACCGAGTATCTAAGGTGTTATGCCTTGGATGCTCGGTTTTTTACTACGATTAAAATAAAAATAAGGAAATATGAACTTTAGTGTTGACTCAACTCTGAGAATGTTATATGATAGTTCATGTCCTAAAAAAAACGACATTAAATATTTGAAACGAACTTTAACGCTATGTTAAAAACTTTTAAAAAGTTATTGACATGATATTACGAGAGTGTTACAATAGAGTACGTTGTTAAAATAAATGATTAATGAAATCAAACCCAAGCGGTCGTGGCGGAATGGCAGACGCGCTAGGTTGAGGGCCTAGTGGGAGAGATCCCGTGGAGGTTCAAGTCCTCTCGGCCGCATCAACATTTCATTAATTAACGAATATATGCGGGTGTAGTTTAATGGCAAAACCTCAGCCTTCCAAGCTGATGTTGTGGGTTCGATTCCCATCACCCGCTCCATTGAAACATTTAATGAACATTGAAAACTGAATGACAATATGTCAACGTTAATTCCAAATTAACAAACGTCCTAAAGACGTTTTAAAACAATTAGTTTTTATGAGCTAGTCAAACATCATAAATTATTATGGAGAGTTTGATCCTGGCTCAGGATGAACGCTGG
>NZ_PPRU01000075.1 GCF_002902285.1 Staphylococcus simulans
ATAAAGAAATTAACTTTAACATCGTTTCTAAACATTCAAAAGTTTCGAAAGCTACATTATATAAAAATAATAAAATTCGAAATAAAATAGAGAAGTTACGTGAACAAAACAGAGAAATATTTGTTCATAAAAATAAAAATGACGGTAAAGATGCGTTAATCTCCTCTTTAAAAAGAAAAGTAAATTCTTTAGAAAAAGAGAAAAAAATGTTGAAAGAAGAAATTAGCGTTTTATATTCTAGGCTATATGAGGATATTTAAAATAATGGACAATAAAATTGAAAAGATTCTAGAAGATATTAATAAATTACAAGGCTATAAAGTAACATATCAATATGCTACTGCTATAAATATAAAAGATAATAACATGAACCCTTGGTTTGAAAAAATTGAGGAAATTCTATTGAATGTAAAAGGAGTTATACGCATTTTATCTCCTGACAACCCCCCGGTAAATTATGATTATTGGATTTTACCTGGAAGATATAAAAGACATACAAAAGAATATCACGAAAAACTAGAAAAATTTTTAGAAAAATTTGCTACTAATGCAAATATTAATGATGGATTGTTTGATCAAAATAATATACATGGATACAAATATAAAAAATATATATTCACTCCACATATTGAAATTACTCATGAGAACACTTTGAATTTATTTTTTTAACCTTAACTATATTTAACAATGGTACATTTGTTATAGAAATCATTGAAGACTTAGAGAGTATAAACTTTGGAAGCGACTTGTATAGTACTTTCTCATGTGTAAAAGATAAGATATATCCTCTAATTAATCAAGAAAAAAAATAATAGACAAAGACAGTATCAATTGTATGGTAATAGACATTGTAAAAATATTAGAGATGTTTCTAGACAAATTAATAGAATTATAAAAATTAATAGTAAGGATATTTTTGAATATAAAGTATCTAAAAATATGGGTTTTGAAGTTTATTATTTAGCTAATGAAAATGAATTTACTGATGATCCTTTCTATGAGGACGTGAAGATTCAAGAGTGGTTAGTAAATGCGCCTATTTTTTCATTTGAAGGAAAAAGTAAACATTTTAGGCAAGATGGTTATAGCGATAATTATATAAACTTCTTGAATAAAGCATCTGTTTTTGTAGTTTGGATGGATGAGCAAGAAGGAGATGTTTTAGAAAAATGTTCTCAAATGGCACTTTATTTCAATAGTTCTGCTAATTTCTTTTTCTTAGAAACTATGTTAAATGAATTACAATTGTATGGGTATCAACAATATAATTTAAATGGAAAAAAAGAAGCCCTATATTTTAGACAATGGATACTAAATTTCAAGAGATCTATTGCAATTATTTATAGAACAGAGCTTTTACCTAGTTTATATTTATATTTGTATCTAAAGAATAATAATGATTTTAAATCTCCACAATATATTGAAGAATTAAACAAAGAAGAATTATCACTAATTGAATTGGAGCAGTCATATAAGGAAGAAGAAAGAAGCGAAAAATTAAATAAACTTTTGTTAATAATAAGTCTTTTATCAATTTTCCAAGTAGTAGAAATTTTTTTCAGTGATAAAAATAATATATTTAATATCAGTATGATACTTATAATGATTTTGCTAGAAGTATTTCGAAAAAGGTAATTATAAGAACACTATTTAAACTTTTTAAAAGTTTAAATAGTGTTAAGTGATACTACAAACGTTAGCATTATTTAAATTATATATATTATTGTTAGTATCAGAAAAGGAAAATGTATTACTAATTTCATCCTTTTTTAAAATTTTTCCTGTATATTTTGAAATGTTACCGTCTTCCCAATATGAGATTGTACATAACTCATCATTTTGAATTTTTATTTGAAAAATCTGATCTAAATTATCTAATGAATCATGTGTTAGCAATGGTTTTTCTATTTTATTTTGATCCTTTATAATTTGTTCTAAAATTTCAAACTGTTGCGGGAGAGTCGCAAAAGCTTGCCATTTGATTTTTCCACGCCCTTGAGGGATTTTAGGGTTTAAATATTTTCTTGGTATTTTTCTATAATCAGTTTCATATTTATATTCATCTGGCGCATTAGGATTTGGAATCATGTTTACCACCTCATCATCATTGTAGAACGTATGTTCTTTTTTGGCAAGGATTATATAATTTTTTAATGTGATTAATTAATTAATTTAAAATAAGTTATTTTCTATATGGAAAAGTTGAGTAAGATTATCGAGCATTTATAATTATAGTAACTGGAATTATGATGTTTGGTATGTTAATAATATTTTCTCTTTTAAAAAATGTGAACATAAAAAAATAGAACATATATAAT
>NZ_PPRU01000076.1 GCF_002902285.1 Staphylococcus simulans
GACGATGCATTGGATTCAGACGGCGCGTCAACAACAGTAACAATCAATAACGCAGATAACTACACAATCGACAGCGGATTCTACAAACCAGTGGTTGCGCCAGAACCAGTACCGGCAACATACAACTTAGGTGACTATGTATGGGAAGATTCAAACAAAGACGGCATCCAAAACTCGAATGAAGTGGGTATCGAAGGCGTAACAGTAACATTGACAAAACCAGACGGATCAACAGTAACGACAGTTACAGATGCGAACGGTAAATATG
>NZ_PPRU01000077.1 GCF_002902285.1 Staphylococcus simulans
AAAAACTAATTGTTTTAAAACGTCCTTAAGACGTTTGTTAATTTGGAATTAACGTTGACATATTGTCATTCAGTTTTCAATGTTCATTTTTTCACTGACAAGAATTAATTATACTCTTTTTCAAAAGTGAAGTCAACACTTTCTTTTAAGTTTTTTAATTTCATCAATTTCTCTCACAAAAAAATGACCTCACGGTCACATAAGTGAAATTGCCTGGCAACGTCCTACTCTTGCGGAACGTAAGTCCGACTACCATCGGCGCTAAAGAGCTTAACTTCTGTGTTCGGCATGGGAAC
>NZ_PPRU01000078.1 GCF_002902285.1 Staphylococcus simulans
AACATGTGTACCGTTATTTTCACGTGCGTATAACCATGGCAAATATTGAGAAGGTGTCATACTTCCGTAATCATTATGGATAACCACGGCTTGAACACTTGGCTTTGGTGCTGTAATTTTATTACCTTTGATATGGTTAGAATAAATATGTTTCAATTTTTTCTCACTTCCGTTTTTAGATTTATCTTGTTTTGCATTCAGCTTACTAATATCGTATTTTTCAATTGGCAATCCACTGCATACTTCTGCTTTCTCATCATTTAAATCTGTTCCTTTAGGACGTAATTGTAAATGAAGATGTGCATTCATAGGATTATCATAATAGTTGGATGAACCTTGCAATCCAACTATGTCGCCTTGATTGACTTTATCGCCTTTTGAGAATCGTAATGAATTACGTTGCAAGTGGCCATAAATCCAATCGTTACCATTGGCATCTCTGATTTCCACTGTGCCTCCAAAATTACCATGTGTTTCAGAAGTGACTACTGTACCGCTAGTTACTGCAGGGATGTCGTTAGTTGCATTAGAGTACAAATCAAATGCTCTGTGGTAACCATTACAAAACGAATCATAATTAATTCCATTTTCTTGATAATTTCTATATCCATAATTTTTAGGATAATTATCATAAGTGCGTGGGTCGGATGAAATTTTCCAACCTTTTTTAGTAAGGTAATCAATAGCAGTTAGCATCCTATTTCAACCCTTTCTCCTTTAAATACTTTTCTTGGTCACGCGCTGATTTTTTAATAATAAATGTATTCTTCCATACTCCATATGATACTAATGCGAGGGGTAATCCAGTATTGATCACATTAATCCATGCATCTACTTTTTGAGGATTAATCCATTCCGCGCTGATTCCACTTGTGTTTAGTGCAAGATATAATGCCCCGAGAAAACCACCGATTAAACCGATGAATTGTTTGATTTTATCTTCCATTTAATTCACTCCTTTGAAATAGTAAAAAGCCGACGCAGTGCGCCGACTTAGAAAAAAGTTGCTGCAAATCCTAATGCGCCTACTAGCACAGTAGATATAGCACCAATGATTGCAACCCATATCTGCATATTTCCTTTTTGCCTTTCAGATACAAAGTTTTCAATCGAATCCAATCTTTTTACTGTTGTATCAGAAGTATGTTCAATATCTTTGATACGATCGTTAAACCCTATAAGGTTATCATTGATTTTCTCCAAAGTTTTATTTGTAGTTAATTGGCTTTTAATTAATGCATCGTTACTATCATTTAATCGTGTAACCAGTAGTTTTAAATCGTTATGCAATACTATATGCTTGTTATCTACTTCATTAATCTTCCCATCTATATTACGATTCGCTCTTTCCCATTCATGTCTAAGTACATATTTATCTTCGTCCGGCATAAATTTCGAAACCCCCGAAAAATGTCAGGACTAAATAGATGCCCGACAATGTAGCGAATTGAATAGGAGATAACCAATTAATTGCGTTGTAAACACTTGCACTTGTTATAATAAAATACATAACGAATGATATAAGACTTCCGATTGTGATTAGCCAATAACTTTTTCGATTTTGTTTAGGTAGTAAATAACTTGCACACATTAATAATATGCCTGAAAGTAAAAACAACACACCCCATATCCATATCGGTAACAGGTTGTGTAATTCTCTATAAAAAGCAGAATCGCCTAAAATCGAGTCTTGCTCAATTGTCCAGAACAACCCTCTCCACAACGTGAATAACCCTGTTCCGAATAATAGGGTGCTTGCTATCATCTCTGATAGATTCAGCTTTTTCATCCATTCACCTGCTTTCTAAAAAAGATAGGGAAAGAGGCTATACCTCTTGCACCTCGCCTTTTACATATACTTCACCATGCTCATCAAACATCTCACGTTCAATATTTTGTTCCACAAAATAAGTTTTAGTCCCATTGTTCAAAATAGTAGCAAGCATATTTTGAACCTTACAAGCTTGCATCACTTGTTCTTTTTCTTGAAATTTATAAGCAGTGTTAGGTGAGGCTTCTCTAACAAAGCCATTTGAATAATTCTGCATTAATGGACTTTCTTCTCCGTATTTATTGACTTCCACTAAGTAAAATTCCTTAATTTTTTCCATAATAAATTCCTCCTAAAATTTTGTATAAAAATAGCGGTATAAGTTACTCACTTACACCACGGTCATTTTCTTCAGTATTTTGTTTGTTTTCTAATTCCTCTTGATACAGTGCGAACAAAATTGCATTATCTTTTTCCAACTCAGTGATTCTGTTCAATAAGTTGTTAATTACCTTGTTTGGATCTGCTTGTAATTGCTTATTTTGATTCATTTATTTGTTCCTCCAATTCATCTACTTTTTTTACTAATTCTTGAATTGCTTTAGTATTCCAAAACAACACTTCATTGCCATCAAAACCATCACGATGTCTCCATTCAATCGGTATTTCTCTTTCAATAATAATACCGTGATGGTCACGAACATATTCTTCCTCTTTTTCAGATTTGTTTTTATAAGAATATAATTTTAGATCATTGCGGTATGCATCAAGCACACTATAATTCCACTCTTTAATATCATATTTATATCTCTCTGATGACATTGCTACATAGTTTTTGAAACGTATATCTTTATAACCAATATCTCCACCATTATAAAGTAAGTTGTTAGTAATTCTTACTTCGCCTGTTGAAGTACCGATATAAAAGTTGGTGCTTGTTGTACGGATACTTTCTGATTGTATCCATCTGCACTGCAAGTCTACATAGTTAGGATTGCCGTCGTTATAACCTTTGTAATCTGTGATACGAACTCGGTTATTTGCTTTAAGATATAAATATCCACTACGTGATTGAAAATCTCCATAAAAGTTTCTTGCGTGAAAACTACCTGTTCCAATATTTCCAAATTTATCTGTAGCGTATACGACGGGTTCATAATCTCCTTCAGTTTGTCCTGAAAAACCCGCTTTTTTAAACCTTAGTCCTGAACCTGCTTGACCTTTATCGTCATAGATTTCACCGAATAGCAATGTACCATCCGTATCTTTAGCATTGTCATTATCTTTGAGGTAAAAACTGAATTCGTTAGTACCTGGACGAGAATAAACTTGAGGTCGAATATATACAGATGCTTCCCAAGTTTCAATATTTGTTGTATATCTGGATCGAGTATAGATACGACTATTTTCAGAGTGCAGGAATACAACTCCATAAGTAGACGAAAGGCGCACACCACGTGAATTATCATTAAATAAATCGTAATGAAATTCTAATGCACCAGCTTGTTCTGAACCGACGCCGCCGGACATCATTGTGGATAGTCCTTTTTCAGTCATATAAAGGTTATATCCTGTTTTTTTATTTCTGGAAAGAATATATCCATCTTTAATTCCAATTTCTGCACTAGGTGTATCAGTTACGCCGCCCCATGTCCTTGTGAATGTACCACGGGATAATATTTCTTGATTCTTGATTGATAAATAATTTGTAGTGTCCCCGCCGCGTATACCTAAATTATTTACATTGATGTCTAAACCTTCTGGTGATAAGTTTAAACGATTAATGATTTCATCTTTACCGACCTTATTATTTACATTACCAGCTAACACTTGAAAATCTTTGTTCACATTGATATTGACACGGTCACCCTTCAACATAATGCCATCGGGGCCAACTGTACTTGATGTGATATTGCCGTTTTCATCATAAGACAATGTAAGGCCGGTTGTTGTATTGACAGTTAAATCACTGACTACTTTTGACAGGGTTTTTCTGCTTGCATTAAACTCTTCTTTTGTTGCACGTGCATTGATGTCAGTACCATTCTGATTAATCTGTGTTTGCATAACACTAAGCGTTTTATCAGTTTCTGCTTTTGCTTTATCAATATCTGCTTTGACATCTTCCGGTGCAGGTGTCCAGTCCGTTGCTTTATTTCCTTTTTCTATCTTGATATTTTCAATTGCAAAACGGTCTCCGTTGTTATTGTTGTAAAAACTCAAATTCCATAATGTACCCGTTTTAGTTGTTGATACTAATGGTAAAGTGAATGACAGCCTTTGTTTTTTATTGCCGATATTTTTAAATACCTTTTCTCCAAACATGAAATCAAAGTTGGTTAAAGTATCATATACTCTTAGTATTTCACCGCGTTCCATTTGAACATCGAAGCTGATTGTTATGGTTTCGCCCAGCTGTAATTTGCTATGTGCACTTGTGATTAAAGTAGCCCAATACTGATTATAATTGTTCGAAGTATCATTTATAGCCTTTTTAATATTTGCACTGTTTTCTAATAAATTTCTACTGCCGACCTGCAAATTATTAACCGCCGAATTAATTTGATTGGTAGTCGCTGTCTTGTTATCTGTATATTCTTTGATAGTGACACGGTCATTGATCGCATTGCTTAATTGTTGGCGTTGAGTATCTGCGCTATCCAATCGTGACACTATATTATTTACATCTGCGTCATAAGTAGATTGTGATACTTTACTATTTATTTGTGCAGGTAATATATCTAATTGAGATTTTTGCTCATCGACTTGTGTTTCTAGTGGCTTGATATTTGTGTCGTACATCGTTGTTAACTCTGTCTTATCAGCTTTTAATGTGATACCGTCTTGCAGTTGTTTTATGTCATTATTAAATCTTGTTTGGACTGTTGTAATTGTTTCTTCAGTATCTTCCGGCGCTACTGTGTAATCAGTCGCAATCGTACCTTTTTCAAGTTTGATTTTATACCGCTTGAATATCTTATCCAATGTAGCTTTGTCTTTAGGAAAAAATGAAAAGAAATTATAATTTTTCAACGATACATCGTTATCAAAATTTCGTATCAATTTTCCTGCTGAATGTTCCCAACGTACACCTGCGTTTGCGTCATAACCATTTTTTGTAAAACCAAAGAATACTCCAGACATATCAATAGTTTTGTCATTATCTGTAATTGTTATGACTTTTTGTGTGTTGTCATCGCTTACTTTAATGTAGCCATACAAACCGGTGACATTGTAATAATCATAAGAAGTAGGTAACAAGTTGCGTCCACCTACTTGAATGCCGTCTACCTTAGCACTCACTGCGCTGATGTTGCTGCTTAATTCATTCTTAGTTTGTGTTATCTTGCTGTTGACTTCACCGTCAATAAGCTGCTTTAATGCGGCGTCTTGGCCGTTAATATAGGTTTTCAACGCGTCTTCTAATTCTTGTTGACTTGGAATATCTGCAAGTAATTGACCTGTTTCAGCGTTCCATGTGCCGCCGATGCCTTCAGCTACTTTAGACATTGCATCATTGAATTTCTCATCTGTGTATTGAGATTGCAGTAATTTGAAGCGATCATCTATTGCAATCTTAGCGTTTTCTAATGAGTTATACAGTGTTTGCAGCAATTCGCGATATTTTAAAAACAGTGCTTGTGTATCAACAAGTTTTCCGATTGTCGCTGTTTCCGGTGTCATACTTTTAAGATTTGTCTCGATTGCATGATAGACATTGATTGTATTATCTAAATTTTGTTGCACCTGTTGTTTCAATGCAGTATCGACAAGGTATTCACTGTCTATAACTTCATACACTTCGCTTAATAACTTGCTATGTTGAATGTTCAAGTTTATAAATGTGTTATTTAAATCATCGTACAAAGCTTTCTCGCGTGTAACTGCGTCAATATCATCAGCTTTTTCGGCAGTCGCATTTATCCACTGTCCGTTCCAGTATCTACGTAACACTGCTACTTTAGGATTACTTGTGTCTAACCACAACATATCATTGACTGGATTTTCCGGCGCATCTTGCGACTTAATAATTTTCTTTTCGAAATACTGTAATTGACTGTTGGTCTCCCTAACAATAGTATTTACATTGCTGAAGTTATCATTCATTCGTTGTCTAATATTACTAAGATGCTTATAAAACTCTTGTCGTAAATCATCTTCACGATATTCTTTATACTCGCCAAAGGAATATGTTGATTCTTTAGTAACCATGTCATAATCTTCAGCGATTACTTCAGCTTCTAAATACAACGGAGGCGTAAAATCTCTATCTTTGATACGTACCATATCGCCGATATGAACAACTTCATGTGGTTGGTATTCCTTTATATCTAGAGATGTTACTTCATAACTAATTTTTTCTTTTTTACGTTTGTTCAATTCAGTTGTACCTAATGAACGTAATCGTGCTTCAGTCATATTCTCATCTTCAGTTTCAGGTTCATAGATACCCCAAATATATCTTCCTGGCAATCCAAATTGCGCTTGGGCTTCATCATCTTTGACGGTTAAAGTAATACGTGAACCATCTTCTTTTTCAGGACCCACACATAATAATGCGGTATTAACTTCGCTCATATCAACAATTCGCTTTAAACCAGTTAAGTCTTTACCTTTAACTATTTCTTTACCTTGAAATATAGGATTTCGCTTACGCAGCACAACGTAGCGACCATCAACTGTATTACTACCTAACTCGATATAAAAATCAACTATCATATCGTAAGTCGTACACAATTGCACCAGTATATCGTAACGTGTATGAAAACCAGTCCATGATGTCGTACGTATACCCCCATATTCAGTAGCTTCTGATACTTGCCATCCCGTATCTTTCAATACATCATATAAGGCTTCTGTGGTTGTCTTTTTCTCAAAGCTCCCTGGTGCATAAGGAGGCGCACCGGTTATATCTTCTAAATATGAAGCTGTTGTTTCTATTTCAGTATATCCATCCATATCTTGTGAAATATGTTCGATAATAAATTCTCTATACTGACCAGTGCTATCTTGAATAATGACTCTATAATTCTTTTGCATATTTATAGCTCGTTCTGACAGTATTGTAAAGTCAAACGTTTCTGAGCGATTATTAATATCACGGTTATGTTTTGCGTTAATAATTGATGCGTCATCTTCGGAAATAAAGTCTATAATTTTATCTTCATAGTCTAAAATATGCAGCAAATTGCAACCTCCTTTCTATAAATATCTATCTTGCCAACGAACCGTTGTATCAAATGTATTTAACGGTGAGATAATTAATTCTGTATGCCCTTTTTCTATATTGAAATAGTTAGAACCAAAAGTTTTTTCAGATAAAAAAGGCTCTTCATTTACTAATACATTATGATTACGCATATCAATCAAAATTTCATCGCCTTTTTTGATAATCATATCTCTTGCCCCTTTAGGTTTAGGCAATAGCTCTCTCGTATAAGTACCGAAAATATATAGCGGCATGACTGGATTATTACCATTCTTAGCAGAATATAAAGATAACGAAGCAATAGGTCGTGTGTAGAATTTACCGCTATCCATATAAATTTTTTCATGCTGATCAAACGCGATTTTTCTTAACGGATAAGGAATCTCTCTATATTTCCAGGTTTTTATTTTAAATTGATTGCTACGACGTTCCAACTTAATATAGACCACAAACTCATCCATGTTGTATAAGCTAGGATTGTTTTTATAGTCGTATATCTTAACTTGGTCGCCATTTTGGTTAAACAGTGTAACAATGATACGTCCTGTGTTTGAGTTGGCGTTAGGATTACTGTAACCAATTGAAGCGATCACTCGTCCGTCTGTATCGTAGAGGTACTGTGCGAAGTGTACTGCGCCTTTACGACGTTGGTTTAGGCCAAACTTAACAGTCGTTGAAAAGTCTTGAGCGCTCGCATAATTGACAAAGCTACGTTTATACATAGCGCCCTGCCAACCACTACCCGTTACGCTTTCTGTGTTTAGGTAGAATGACTCCTTGCTTGAAGATTGACTGAAAGCACCACCAACGTCACCGCCTGTATGGTTATCAGTGAAGTCTTTGGCATCTTGTTTATTCCAGCCTTTAAACACGCGCAATTCATCACCTAAAATGAGTGGTGAATAGTCATTGAGTGGTTTATCTACATCATCGTCACCAATCATAAAATAGTCCTCATCGCCTTTGGCAATTTGGAAGAAGTTAGCATTTTTTAATGCCCTCGCTTCTATTGTGACGGGTGTATCAGCTGTACCGCTATTCACAATAGACACTTGGTCTGATATAGCAGTGTTGTAGTTGCCGGTTGCTGCATACTTGTATGGGTCTACCAAAACAACCTTTATAACAAATGACAATACTCCTCTAGGTGTCTTATCAATTTCTACAGGACCTTCAAAAAAAGCATTCCAGTACCAATCTTGTGTCATGAATTGTAATGGAACTTCATAATCATAATCAAAGAAACGTACTATCTCATTTAAAATATCATCGTGTTTTTTCATTCCACCGTGTGAGAGATGTTCATTACTTACTATTAAAGGTAAGTCAAATTCATAACCTTTCACCTCTCTCTTTTTAAAAACTGAACCTTTTCTTCCCGGTACATCTTCAGTTTCTATTTCAAAATTAAAAGAGGGTATTTTAAACCCTCTTTCTACTACTAACCATGGAATTGTTTTATTATTAACTTTTATTGTATCTAGCATTTTAAACTCCTCCAGGATTAAACCTTCTATGTCTTTGTTTTTGTCTATTATAATCATCTATTGCGTCAAAAACTTGTTGTTTATGTGCGTATTTATCAATGACTGGTTCATAATCCTTATCTGCAATTGTGTCACCAGCACTAACCAATCTAGCAAGCAAACCAATTACTTTATCCATTTTCTTCTCTAAGACACTCACTGTATGACCATCATCAGAAAGGTTATTGACACTTTTCAATTGGCTAGGACGTTTGTTTTTACTAATATCCTTATTAGCCAATGCAAGTAATTTAGCTGCATCATCTGCTCGTTTTGGGTCAGTAGGTATTATCCATTCAGGGTACCCTTCTTCGCCTAAATGATATAAGCCATTGTGGACGAGTCCACCTGTCGCATACCCATGTCCACGACCTATTACTGATAATATACTACCTCCATATCTAGCTTTTGCATAACGCATACCAGCAATTAAGTTATCTAGACCATTCATGATATTACCATGTCCTGGTAATTTAAAAGCATTAAATGTACCAGGTTTAACTTGCACAAGCCCCATTGCACGACCGTCCGCTAAACCATCAGTACCACCGATAGCCTTAGCATTTCCACCTGATTCCGTTTGAATCTGTCTCGCCCACGCATTTACGTATGCTTGAGATGTAGGCAAACCGGCTAATTTTAATGCTTGTCGAATATTGCCATTCCATTTTCCTGATTTACCGCCGATACCTTTACCATTTTTCTTTAACCAGCTAAGCGGTTCTACAGAGTTACTGTTGGATTCTCCGCCCTGATTGACTTGGAAGTGAAGATGTCGATAATTAGTCATTGAACCCGTGTTACCTGATTTACCAATAAGTTGTCCTGCTTTAACTTGTTCTCCTGTCTTCTTAAGTTGCTTACTAAGATGCATGAACCATAAAAATGTTTTACCTTTTGAAACAGTGATAGCATTACCGCCACCGTAGTTATCGTACCAACTTCTAACTCGACCGGCCATCGGTGTACGAATAGGTGTGCCAACTGGTGTATCATAATCTACACCATGATGCACACCGCCATTAAATGGATAATTGGGATTAGGTGGTTTAGGTGGTGCTGAATAAGGTTGTAAAATTCTAAAACCATCGAAAACAGATCCATCTCCTGCTTGAGCCTCAAACCCACCTTTAATCCAATCTAGTGCTCCTTTTTTTATTTTTTTCCATGCAGCACGTGTAATATCTCCAACGATACCCATACCTTTTGTAAGAGAACTAAAGTCAATACCCATCATAGAAAGCACTTTGTTAAGTAATTTTCCTGGTTCGTCCATGTAGTCCATAACATCTCCGATTTTTTCAGAGAGCCATTTTGCACTATTGCCAACAACTTTACCGGCACCTTTCAGTTTATCTCCAACCCAATCTTTAGCGTTGCCAAACCAAGTACCTGTACTAAGTCTAGGAATCGTACCTAAATTAAATCTAGGCGCCATACCTGCACCTTCTGCCTCTTCATAACGTTGTCTCATGCTACCACTTATTACTCTTGAATTTTTTGGCAACCATGTCATTGTATCTTTTGCTGGCGTCATAGCCATTCGTCCATTAGGATACTGTATTAATTCACGACGACCGTCTTTACCTTTTCCGTTACCCGGTCCTCTATCACCCACAATAGCCATAGTGCCATCTTTTAATCGACCATCAGATGTTGTTCTAACGTGGCGATTAATTCTTTGTGTACCAGTTGATAATTTAGGTATTTTAGGCAAGCTCAACTTAGAACCTACCCAGTTTAAGCCCTTGATAAGACCATTCAAACCTTTTTTGATAGCACTTACCATTCCACCGATATGATCTTTAATTTTACCAATGATGTTAGATAATCCATCACGCATATTTGTAAAAGTCTTCTTAACTGATGACCATAACGCACTAGCAATACCAGTTACAGATTTCTTTATTCCTTGCCAGATGCCTGTAACTTTCCTCTTAACATTGTTAGTTATGTTACGAGTACCATTGTATAAATTATTAAAAGTCTTCTTGACTGATGCCCATAACTGTGAGGCGTATCTAGTTACTGTGTTCTTGATATTTCTCCAAGTATCTGATAACCATCTGCGTAAGCGACTAAAAATATTACGAACACCTTTAGATAAAGCATTAAATGTATTACGTACGCCGGACCATAAGCTTTTAGCGTATTTTACAACTGTGTTCTTAATATTTGACCATGTTTTGACGATAAAACTTTTTACAGCAGTAAATATTTTGTTCACAGTATTTTTTAATGCGGTAAAGTAACGTTTAACTCCGTTATAAATAAATTTAACTGCTCCGACGACGGCATTTTTTATACCATTCCATATATACTTAATGAATTTTGCCACAGCACCAAAAATTGTTTTAGTGATACTTAATATCCGTTTGAAAATCGTGCTGATAATAGACCAAATAAACTTCAGTACTGTACTTATTACACTTCTGATATGTTTAAAAGCAGAACTTATAACACCTTTGAATAGTCCGCTGAATATCTTAACTACTTTAAGTATTTTACCGATGAACCAAAGTTGAATAAGGTTCCATATAAGCGTTAATGCACCACTGAATACTTGTTTAACACCATTCCAAACTTGCTTCCATTGGCCAGTAAATAGTCCGCTGAATATCTTAACAATACCTAAAATGATATCCAAAGCTCCATTGATAATATTTTTGATATTATTCCAAGTATCAACGATTAATATCTTGATTAGTGGCCATAAAAACTTCATTACATTCCATATAATTCCCATTGCTATTTTGATAATTGGAACTATAACATTCATAAATATAGTTTGAACAAGACCGCCTAACTCTTGTAAAATAGGCCATAAAAAGTTCTTAATCTCTATAAAGACAGTCGATATGACACTCCAAATATTGGCTAATGCTTGGATGATAGTATCTCCATTTTCCTTCCAAAAATCAGATAACTTCTTACCTATTTCTTGTATATATGACCAAATACCTTTAAAAGCGTCTATAAATACTTGTCTAATTTGCATTAAAGTAACGGTCACTTTTCTAGCAGTTTCTTTAGGCATAATCTTGGATAATAAATCCACTGTTGGTAATGTTTTACCAGATAATAAACTTCCTAAAGCATTAAATATTTGGTTAGCAACATCCCACATCTTTTTTAGGCCATTCATCACTGGATCTATTACAGAGTGAACTATATTTCTGAATGTTTCAGATTTTTTATAAGCAATTACAAATGCTGTACCGATTGCTACTATTGCTGCAATTGCTAAACCTACTGGACCAAGCATGAATTTAAAAGCTCCACCTACTAAAGTCAAGCCTTTAGCAGCAAACGGCGCTTTGTTTCCTAAGAAATTCATTACTCCACCAGCTTTAGCTATGCCTGTCATCACAGGACCTAAAGTAGTCATAATGCTACCTATTGCAGATGTAAACATCCCTGTAACAAGAATAGCTGGTCCTAATGCTGCAGCAAATAAACCAACACTTACTATTGCAGTCTTAACCCAACCAGGAGAATCTGACAACTTTTGCGCTAAATTACCTAAAGTTTCTGCCGCTCTTTTAATGTGAGGTGCTAACACATCTCCGATACTTATAGCTAAAGATTCTAAAGCGGATTTCATTTGACGGATTGAACCACCAATTCCGCCTTCCATTTCATCCGACATTCGTTTAGCTGCACCTGTTGAATTATCAATAGACTTAGTCAACTTTTTGTAGTCCTCATCTGAAGCATTAATAACAGCCAATGCACCACTCATTGCTTCTTTACCAAAGATAGTTGCAGCTGCGCTTGCTTGTTGGTCTTTTGATAAGTTTTTGAACCTATCACGCAACTGATCCATTACATCACGCATAGGAAGCATCTTACCGTTACTATCAGTAATAGATATACCTAACTCTTCCATCTTGTTTTGCATAGCTTTTGTTGGTTTAGCTAAGTTTGTAAACATGGTACGTAATGCTGTACCGGCTTTTTCACCTTTAATCCCAGCATTGGACATTAAACCGATAGCTATAGATGTATCTTCCACAGTATATCCCAATGCGCCTGCAACTGGAGCAGCATATTTGAACGCTTCACCTAAACCACGTACATCGGTATTAGCTTTAGAACTTGTCTGTGCTAATACATCTGCAAATCGTCCACTATCTTTAGCTTTCATACCAAATGCTGTTAACGAGTCAGTAACGATATCACTCACTTGTCCTAAATCTTCCCCAGAGGCAGCAGCTAATTGCATAACACCATCGATACCGCCTAACATATCTTTGGTATCCCAGCCGGCTAAGGCCATATAGTTAAGAGCTTCTGCTGATTCAGATGCACTAAATTTAGTTTTAGCTCCCATTTCAAGGGCTTTATCTCTTAATTGTTGGAATTCTGAACCAGTAGCACCAGATGTAGCCTTCACTTTTCGCATTGAATCATCAAAATCAATACTCTTTTTAGCAGCAGCACCAAAACCTGCAACAATAGGAGCAGTAACATACATAGACATGCTACGTCCTACAGATTGCATTTTTTGACCTATTTCTTGGAATTTAGGTCCTATTTCAGAGAACTTACTACCTATCTTTCCCATAGTAGTATTCATAGCTTGTTGTTGTCGTTCAAGAGCTCTCAATTCTTCAGTTGCTTCTTTCAGTTCTCTTTCATACTTATTTAATTCGGCGTATGCTTCATTATACTTTGCAGCTGCTGCTTGAGTTTTCGCGCTATTTTCCCCAGTTTCTTTAGATAATTTGTCATATTCTTGTTTTAACTCTTTTACTTTTTGAGCTTGTACACGCTGTTTTTTAGTTAACCCCTCTACTTTAACTTTAGATTTTTCAAGAGATTGATCATAACGACCAAATTTTGATAAATTAGCACTCATTTCACGAGATACCATGCGCATTTGTCGATTTAATCCGGCCATTCCTTTATTAAAACCTGAGCCATCTAAATCAACTCTTATGACCATATTACCTATTGGGTTCCCCATACACTAACCTCCTTTCTTTAAAAAATATCTGCAAAGCTTTTTGCTTTTTTCTTGCTTTCCACTTTGCTGCTCACAATTTCTAAAAAGAAATGAATAGGTATATTTGCTACTTTTTCAGCATCCATACCATCTTCAATCAACTTTTTTGCAAGCTTCATATAGTTGTTATATCTGCCTTCAGGAGTCAAATCTTCAGGGTTTATTTCTTCTTCTCTGTCACGAACTTTTTTGTATCGTCTAAATCTCCTGAAATAAGTGTTTCTAAAACATTAACTAAAGTATTAAGACCTTCAGCACCTGCTGGAATACCTTTTTGCAACTCCTCTGATGTGAATTGGTTATCAAATCCTTCTGCTACAAATGCTGTAACTTCATCTAAAACTTCAAATTGTTCTGAAACCAATTCTTGATACTCTTCAACTTTAGCTTGATATTCTTTTTGTTCTGTTTCACTCAACTTGTCAAATTCCTCTTGTGTTAAATCTTCAAAATCCGGTTGTTTAAACGTTTTTGTTAGTTTTGTAGATAACTTTGAACCTTGAATTGTGTCAAAAAGTGACATCATCGGCTTTGCTAAGTATTTTTTAGTCTGTGGTTTACCTGTTTTTGTATATCCTGTAATAAGTTCAATTGATGCTCTTGTCATAATTATATTCCTTCTTTCTGATTTTAAATTTTTCATTAAAAAAAGAGGGGAATTCCCCTCTTAAAGTTTTATAGTGATTGTAATTCTTCTGAGTCCTCTGGTGATGTGCTATCTTTCATTGACTTAACAACTGTTTCACTTTCACTTGGTGCTAATGAGTTGATAAAATCTTCATAAGTTTTTCCGAATGTTTCTAAGAAAACATAGTCGCGACCTTTTGTAGAACCTTTATCATCATAACCAGTCACATGCGATGATTCATCATATAAACGGTCTACAAATGAACCTTCAACTTCATCATTTTGGAATTCAACCTTATCTTGTTTTGATTGTCCTGATAATGATGGACGCGTAAATTTACCTTTAAATAGTCCCACCCATTCAGATGAGCCATCATGGTTTGTACGCTCGAATACTACCGCTACATCTGGTGGAATATCATTCGCTCCGTATTTATATCCTCCGTCACCTTTTTTAGCACCGGATAAGAAAGCTTTTTGATCTGCAGGGATGGAAACGAAAGTTGTTTTAACTGATAATTTACCGTTAGAAACAGCAGTTGCTGCAACCATATTATCTCCATATTCTTCTTCCACTTCTTGTGGTCGGTCAACTTCGATTTCTTTCAAGAAACGTGTACGAGAACCTGGTTTTACTTCCCAGTTTTCACTTGTATCTTTAACAATAGGCGCCCAATAGAAATTTGTAACACCAATTGCAATACCGGAAACTCCTGTATCCTTTTCTGCAAAATGCTGTAAATTTAACTTTAATTTTTCCATAAAAATTCCTCCTAAATAAAAAGAGAACCATTTGCACGAATTATTTCACGAAACGTCATTGTTTCTACTTCGTACAAGGGTTCTCTATAATATGATTTAAAATCTAATTCCTTTAATCTTTTTGCAATTCGTTCAGCTTGCTCGCTTGGCTCATTTTCAGACCACCAAATATCTACTTGAACATCGTATTCTCTAGTCATTTCTTCATTGTCAGCATATTCTTCAGGATTAAAAGGCAAAGGAAATATCCTAACAATTGGTTTACTAGTCTGTGTATGAAAGTTTTGAGGTACTACATACCTAAAAACATTATCTTTTATAGTAATCCGCTCATCTTTAATGATTTCATTATAGATTAATTCGGTTATACTCATTTAATCACCTTCTTCATGGCACTTAACATCTTTCGATAAACGAGTTGTCTATTGTTTTTCTCTGTCTTAGTAATCCATAATTGCGGACGTTGATACATGGTTCCAAACTCTGTTGCGTGTATACGATGTGAATAACCTTTTTCGTAACCTACAACAATGTACTTTTCATAACTGTTTTTATCAGTCCTTACATTAGAAATAGTTACGTGACTCTTTGCATGTTTTTTTCTATCGCTGACGGGAGTGGTTCTAGCTAATTCAGGTACTAACGCTTGAGCTGCTTCTCTTAACACTTGATTTTGCTTAGCATTAAATTCAAGCTGCTTTCTAACAAGACCTTGCTCAATGTCATTTTTTTCAATTTTAGCAGGCATTATAAAATAACCTCACAATATACTCGAATGAAAGCTTTATCTTGATAATCCTTCTTTACATAAATAATGTCATACCTTTCACCTTCATGTAACACATAGTGCTTGTTATTTGGCTTATATTCACCACGAGGATCTCTAATGATAATAGTTTTAATAAATTTAGATCCTGTACTGATACTTGTTTGTGTGTCTGATTCTCTCGCGTCTTGAATGGCTGCATAACAACTATATAATTCTTGTGGGACAGGTTTTTGTGGTAAGCCGTTAATAGATTTACTTATGTCTTCACAAAAAGTAACCCGCTCGTTTAATCTATTTGAATTGAATTTCATATGCATCCCTCAACTTATGAACTACACTTAGAACCATATGTGGCGCATAATTCAAATCTCGTTCTTCAAAAGCAATACGATTTTCAAAATAATAAGCGGTCAAAGGATATACAGCCGCTCTAAACAACGGTTGTTCCTCCAACCACTCTATATCATCTGTAACTGCATCAGCTATATCGTATTTCGCCCAAGTGTAGTATTCTTCTAGCAAGTCATCTTCAGAATTGTGGTCGATTTTACAATGCTTTTTTAAAAGTGTTAAGTCCACCACACTTCACCTCTAGTTATCAATTCTAGTTAACATACCATTTTTAGGTTTGCCATTTTTGTTAACTTCATTTGCACGTTTCACAGTCATTTCTACTTCTTCACCCTTTTGCAAGGTACGTTTTAATTCTTTATCAATATATGCTTGATTCACTTTATATTTAGCCATGTTCTATTCCTCCTTATAAAGTTTGTACTTCTTCAGTTGCTTCATTTTTAAAGTGAACAACCACTGCTGCTTTATAATCTAAGATACGGCAATCTTGACGAACAGCAACCATCAAGCACTCACCGAAGTGCATATAGTCTGTCCATTGAGCTTGGTACTGTGAACGATCAAATAACACAATAGCATCTTTTAAGTTACCAATAATTAACGTTTCCGCTCCAGAATCTCCTAACATTTCATCAGGTAAAATCTCTACTTTAGCACCTAACAAACGTTGTTGTGTTTTCTCTTTAACATCCGGTTGAATTAAGTAATTACCATTTTTGTCTTTCAACTTGTCTAACTTAGCAAACAATGTTTGTGATACAATCGCCACATTATGTTCATAGTTAGGTTTCACATTTAAATTAATTGCATCTTTTAAGCCATCGATACCTGCTGCTTCTACAGAACGTAATTTTGTACTGTCTCCATTTTCTCCTGGTCCTCCATTCTGGATTACATCAATAATAGCTTGGTTTCGTGTTGCCGCAATCGTACGAGCCATCCATAATTTTAATTCTTGTAGCACATTGACTTTCGCATCTTCAATTGCTTCACGTGAAATTCGGAAATAACCACGGCGTGTTTTGATGTCATATGCCAGTTGGAAGAATGGCTTAACTGCTAACTCAGGATTTTCAGCAAGTTCTTCAACTTCTGGTAACGCTGCAACTTCTGATTGTCGTACAACTGGATATTTTCCAGAACCATTATTAACTTTCTTAACTGTTACATATTTATCTAAGTTAAATTCAACTTCTTTAAGTTTTAAAATATCAGTCACAATTTCTTCTGGAATGACAACGAAACCAGAATCTGTTTTTAATGATCCACCTTGAATGTCATCTCGAGTTTCAAGATAATTTTGGAAATCCCTAACTTCTTGTGAAGTTACTTGTGTTTGTTGCCCAGGAATAGCTAAATCGAAAACATTACCATATTTACCCATTGAACGTACATTCGCATTACCTTCAGTTTGACTTGGTTCTGTATTTCCTTCGTTACTTTTATTATCATCATCTTCTTTAATTTTAGATAATTCATCTTCTTTTTCTTGAATTTTTTTGCGTAATTCTACAATTTCCTGTTCAAGTTGTTCTGCTTTCTCCAACTCATCATTATCTAACGCACGCGTAGCGATTTTTACTTTTAGGTCAATTTGACGTTGTGCATCTTTAATCGATGCTTGTAGTTTTTGTTTTTTATTCATTATAGAACCTCCAATATTTAATAATAAAAAAAGACATCATCTTATAGACATGTCCTAGGTTGTATTTTTTATGGTGTTCAACTTCACCGAATATTATTTTTGATTAGCATATTCATTAATTTTGTTTCTAAGTTTGAACTTGCGTTTTTCTCGTTCAAAATTCTCTATACTTCTAATTGCTGGTTTAACATCAGTATCTTTATAGGCTGGATAAGTAACCACCGATACATCAGTTAATTGACTGATGCTTTTTAAAGTACGTTTATAAATACCTTCTTGCTCATCATAACGCAGTTCATCGCCTTTCTTATCTAACATAAAACCAAATGAACATTGATTTATGTTACCAAGGCGCATATTTTCGTATAAATCACGTGCGAATGTTGTATTAGGTAACTCACAACGATATTTTAATCCAACATCATCTACTCGAAGTGCTAAGGTACCAGCACTTGTTCTTCCAATGATTTGCGATGGTTGATGGTCGACTAAACAACGTACATCAGATAAGTCTGTGTTTCTTAATGCTTCTTTAGAGATTGTTTCTTTGAAACCACCTAAATCTTCTGACCATGTATCAAACTTTAACGCATAACCTTCAATAATCATTTTTTGGTCATCAATAGTCCTTACCTCATCAACAACGCCTATTCTGATTTCTTTATCCATTTTGTTCACCACCTTTCAGTTTGTTGTCTGTACCTTTCGATTTATTCATTTGGTACTCATCTACCAGACTGATATTCACATGGTTTAAGTCAACACGATGAATACTGCCGTGTCCACCAGGAATAGGTGGTAAGCCATCACGCTTTCTAATTTCGTCAATATTTGTTTTTCCACTATCCAAGTTGATTTTATCTATTTCTGCTTGTGTTTTTTCATCTACCACACGAATTTCAGTAGTGTCAAAGATAAACTCTTTAAAATCATCTGTGATTTCATCATTAAACTTGAAGTTTAATTCTGCACATACACATGTTGTATAAGGTTTTAATGTAGATAAATAGTCTAAATTAGCATCTGTGATACTCATATTAGTTGTTTCTACACCAAATTTATGAAGGGGTATCCCAAATACTCCGGCAATCTCTCGAGTAGACGACTTATTTTCTCTAATAAGTTTCAAAACCTCTGTATCTACCTCAAGTTGATCGAATGTCATTGATTCATCTAGAACAACAACCTTACCTGCCTGTTTAGTACCACTGAAAGCTCTATGGAATTCTTCCCTTGCTCGGTTTCTTGCTTTCTTATCATTTAATACACCTTTCATTTTAAGAATACCGCCTGCATGTGTACCATTTCTCAGGAAATTATTAAGAAAATCTTTACCATTATTATCTGCATCAATGGTTTTGTTGAGTGTATCTAATAAAGATAAACCATTAATACCATCTAATGAGTAAAATTTTATATCTAACATATCATCAAAATTAATTTTTCGTTCAATCATCTTTCCATTTTCAGTGATTGTTCTAAATTTATAATAATAATAACCACCATCTGATACTTTCAATTGAACTTCTGATGTTTTTCTAAAAACTAACGCTTCTGGTAACCCCAATTTATCTCTGATAATTTCTACATAACCATGAGATGTTAATAGTGCATTGATAAACACAACTAATTTAAAGATATAGCCGTTATAGACTGCATTTGGTCTTGTATTCAACAAGTGAGTAATACGATTATTATAATCTATTTCTCTGTTTTCCATTAGCCTGATGGGCATACGAGCCAAATCAGATGCAATCATTGTGACAGCAGTAAATACATCGCTGTGTTTAATAGCATCAACAGACGCATATTCACGAATATTACTCCCTTGAAATCCTGGCAATGTACTAACCATCATTTGCAAGTCTTCTTCGTTGTACTGTAAATCTCGTTTTTCTGTTTTATAGAAAATACCCACTTATTTACCCCCTTTCTTTAGACTCATGATCGATAATTAACGCAATCAGAATCAAAGTTAAACCTGTAGCAATTAATCCGAAAACTAAACCAAAGCCGATATACATTGCAATATTAACCACATTTAAACCTATTAAAAATAAGATACTGACGATATTAACAATTAGCAATTTTAAAAATTTATATATCTTATTAAAATTCATTTACTCACCACCTAGAAACCAAATTCAGCACTTTCATAAATAGATGACCAATCAATCTCAAATTCATGCATACGTGCTTCACTAAATGCTGTGATTATTGAAATAATAGGGTCAATTTTTTGTCTGTTGATACGTTTATCAATTTTCACATTATCTTCGTAATCAAAAGCTAATACTGCGTTATTCACTGCTATTGTTAGCAAGTCATTACCAAAATGTTTTAATCGCCTTTCAGCTATCCACATTCTGAATTCTTTTATGGGCTGTGAAAGTTGTTTAAAGTTTTGGCCTACTTCAATTAAATCCCAATCAATCATCATTGTTTCTAGGGTAGTGATAAAAGATTGTGCATTCCAAGGATCATAACAAACAGCTTTAACATTGAGATTGTATTTGTCTATGATATCTGCAATAAATTCAATAACTTGTCGATAATCAATCATTCCAGAAGGTGAACGGGTTGTTTCTGCCTCTCCATTATGAATAACTTTTTGATAGTCAATCTTATCTCTTTTTGATTTTTGCTCTAATGTAGTTCGTAAACCTATAAATGAGTGACTATCAATCAACATTGTTTTATCTTCTTGCGGAAATAGGAAACCTACACTGGTTAAATCATCTAACCTTGAAAGGTCAACCCCAATATAAACATCGCTTCCATATATTTTTGATACGTCTTTCTCAATTTCCGCATTTTCCCACTCTCGGATGTTTATTAAGCTATCTTCTTTATTAGCTTGCCAAAGATTGAAGTTTTTAATTAGTATTTTATGGAATGATGTCCCTTTTTCTAACTCATCTTGAATATCCGCTTTAATGTTACGAAGAATTGTATCCCTATGTTCATCTGATTCCAACAAAGGCATTGCTTTAATCCATAAAGATTCATCATTTACCTCATCTTCTGAATCCATTTCTGCACAATATACGAAGTAATTATCCGCTTTCACCTCTCCAGATAAAATATTATTGATGTATTTATACTCTTGATACATTTGACTATTTAAATTATCACCTGCTGTAGATATTAAGAGAGTAAGGGGATTCTTTTGAAGCGTCATACCTGTTTTAAACCTTGAATACATCTCATCATCCGGCATACTGGCCAATTCATCTAAAATCGCAACGGTAGGGTCTTTACCATCAACCGCATCTGGATTATTAGAAAGCGGTTCAAACACACTCTCTGATGTTATATGCGCAAGGTCTGTTTTACGCGCTTCTGTAGATTTACGGATTAAATCACTTTTAGAACGTAGTAATTTAATTTGTTGACTTGCCATTTTAAAAATCGTCTGTGCTTGTTTATACGTCGAAGATGATACATATATTTGACGATTATATTTAGGATATTGACCAAATAACAATTCATTCAGTGACATACCTGAGACAATTAATGACTTACCTTGTTTTCTTGCCATACTAATATAAGCTTTCGTAAAACGTCTGAAACCACCGCGTCTACGCCATCCATATATACTACCTACAATGAACTTTTGAAATAGCATTAAAGGCATAGGTTGATTTGTTTTAGGATCAGGAAGCATTTCTATAAATTTAATAGCTTTATTTGCTTGGTCAACATCGAAATAACAATCTAATGGAGCATTTTTCAAATCATCTAAGTGTCTTTGAGCCACTGCTATATTTTTCTTACTTGCTAAGATTTCTCCACTAACAACTTTCTTAGCGTATAGTGTTACAAAATCTATCATTGAGCATCACTCGCAAATTGTGCAAATGGGTCGTCCTCTTCTTCCTCTTCAGGAACAACTATTCGCAGTCTACTATCAATAGTTAATCCTAATGTGTTGGCTGTTTGCTGCATACGAATACCCGCCTTCTCTTTTACATTGAAAGCGGGATTGATCTTCATATTACCTCGTGTGTCTTCAATCATTAGTTCTTCTTTTTCTAAAATTAAACTTGCTTTTACAAAATCACTATAGAAACTACAATATTGTGCAATTTGACCTTTATCTAAGTTAGAAATTGGTAATTCTTGCATATGAGGGATAATCCGTAAGTATTCCTCTCTTGCAATTTCATCTAAAAAGCTTGGTGGTGTAGAATCTATTTTGGAGAATTTACTCAACTGTGTTTCTTGTCGTTCTTTTTCGATAATTTCTTCTTTTGTATAATTTTTATTGGAATTCATCAATAATTTTTTAGGTCTACCAGCCAAATTTAGCACCTCCTAATAAAATTTCTAGATAAAGGGAATTTTTTGAGAAGAAAACTCTGCCTCGTTCTCGAGTAGTTTAATATTACACCCCGTTATTTCCTGTGGGGGACTTCACTTTGTTCTCTTTTCGTTTTTCTATTGTGGCATTCATTGCATAATGGTTGAAGATTTTCTTTTTCCAATCTTTTCGACCAATCTATTTTTGTTGGTATGATATGGTCAACAACATTTGCTTGCCTTCCACATTGTCTACACAAGTAATGATTATCTATCATCACAAGTTCCCTCATGTTCTGCCATTGTTTTGATTTATAAAACCTTAAGTATTCTGGGTCATTTCTTTGTCTCAAATCATTGTATTTACCATTAATATAAGTCTTATGCTTGTTGCAATATGTTTCATTGTGGCTTATCAACGTATTACATGTTGGGTGACTACATCTACGCATTATCCCAATTGCTTTCACCTTCTTAATGAATTAATATCAATTACTAAGTCTTTATCTCTGTTAGCAATCAACAATTGATTACCAATAACATCATGTACAATATATCTTTCTTTCTCATACGTAACAGTATCTCCTACATCAATTAGGTTATGCATGTTAGGTTGATAACTATTTATATTGATACCAGCGACTGTATCTAGCGTTATGTTATTCAATGTAGCTAACGCTGTTAAATCTTCTAACACTTCTCCTAACATAACTGTAAGTTCTTCATTACCTATATTTTCAATATTATTGTTATATACATCAGCAATGTTACCTACTGTTGTCATCAGATGCAGTATATGATGCTGTTTCTCTTTAGGTTTCTTTAGAGACTGATACTTATTAAATTCCATTGTTCACCTCATAATAAAAGAGACACACCACGTTAGTGATGTGCCTCAGTTATAATATAGTATTGATCGCACGTGTCTTTGCAAATTGATAATATTGTTGTAACTCAATTATATAAAATTAATTCAGCTAAACAAAACAGTGTGTAATCTGTGTAAAGTGTGTAATCTGTGTATTCTGTTACCCTTGCACTTTCATATATACATCTACTATCTGATTTATTCTGCTATATATATTCTTTCTGCTGGACTTCATAAACACTTCAATAGCGGTTATACTTTCTCCTTGTTTGAGTAACTGTAAAATATGATAGTTCTTATCGTTAGTAATCAGATGTTCATACTTATCGATAAACGTCACCTTATCTATAAGGTCTTGTGTCTTACGTCTATCTTTATCATTCTGTATAACCCTTACTAAAACTTTGTTACCTGTAGTCCCTTGAGCTTTAGGCATTGATGACTCAATACCATATTGACCGATAGATGTACTATCATACTCATATACTTGATGATCAATCAATCTGCGCATCCAATGATAATCTGTAATCAATTGTTTTACTTCGGTTGGCGTATACATGTATAACCTCCATTGATGAATAATGTATACGTCAATCATAACATTTTATTATAACTTTCGCGATGTGTGATAACCTAACGTTATAATAATTTGTTGAAGATATCTTCTTTAACTGCTTCTAGTGTATTCAACTCGTCTTCTAATTTATTCAAATATTGTTGTTCCTTTTTAATACTGTTTTCTATACATTGTACTTCTTCTTCGCAGAACTCTATACGTCCTTCAATCTTTTTAATTAACTTTAAGTAATAATCTCTCTTATTCATTTTCTTCCATTCCTTTCAATCAATTTTTCTATTATATTATCCCTCAACTCCAACTCTTCATTCAACTCTCGATTCGCCATATAAAGCACAAGAGAGAGGAGAGCGAAGAGAATGGTTAGTGCTATGCACATCAATCACTCACCTCTGCTTTTAAATTATTAAGATGTATATGATCGTGTATGTCGAAGTCTGCAGGCGCTTCCACATCATCGTTCTGTGTACGGTAAATGATAAGCTGTTCAGTGATGTATTTAGATGCTTCGTATAGTGTAAGCGTTAAGACAATTTTAAATATTGTTTTAATCATTAGTATCACTTCCTGTGTTATTTAAAATGGCTATCTAATCCTTTACTAACGTGTATTTTCAATTTTCTCTCATCTAAATACTTACGTTCTTCTTCCATCCTTTTATTAACCTTTTCATTAAATTTTTGATGCCTTCTTTCCATTCGCTCTTGCTCTTTATTAAGTTCTCTTTTTTCTTTGATAGCATAGCTGACAATAATTATAAAAATAGATACGGGAAACAAAAGAAATAGTGTTAATGCTATGATTAATATTAATAAAAAATTTTCCATTCTACTCACTCCTACTTAAATTCAAAATCAATTTCAACTGGGATGACAATAACTCTATAATCTTCATATAATCTTTTGAACTCGTTGAACATTTGCCTTACACCATCAAGTCCTATATTCTCGCCTTGCAAAATAAATATTTCTTTATTCCAACCACGATATATAATTTTAGTTCGTTCTCTCACTTCCCCAACACCTCTTTCACTTTTTGTAGTAGGTCTTTAATATCCTGTGCTTCCGAACCCGTTTGTACCACGTGTGCTTTGTATATCAAATTCAGCGACCTCTTCTAACTCTGGTGTCCAGATA
>NZ_PPRU01000079.1 GCF_002902285.1 Staphylococcus simulans
GCTAATGTTTCAACAGTACGTTGAGAGAATCCGCGATATTCGATGCCGTCATACATGCCGCCTAAAACGCGTGCTGTATCTGCTGCTGTTTCTTTTTTGCCCATTTGAGAACCAGTTGGTCCAAGATAAGTAGTGCTTGCACCTTGGTCAGCTGCCGCAACTTCAAATGCGCAACGAGTACGAGTTGAGTCTTTTTCGAAAATTAATGCAATGTTTTTTCCTTTAAGTGTTTGT
>NZ_PPRU01000080.1 GCF_002902285.1 Staphylococcus simulans
TAGGATTCAATTCTTTAGGGCAAACAAGGTTGAAACGCATACCCATGATTGCTGCACCTTGCATCAACGCATTCGCAACGTTGTTGCGACCATCGCCTACGTAAGTGAAGTTGATTTCGTGATAAGGTTTTTTCAATACTTCTTTAGCTGTTAGGAAGTCAGCTAATACTTGTGTTGGGTGATCTTCGTCAGTTAAACCGTTCCATACCGGCACGCCTGATTCTTCAGCTAATGTTTCAACAGTACGTTGAGAGAATCCGCGATATTCGATGCCGTCATACATGCCGCCTAAAACGCGTGCTGTATCTGCTGCTG
>NZ_PPRU01000081.1 GCF_002902285.1 Staphylococcus simulans
TCGGCAATTGATTACTAGCGATTCATTTAAATGAATAAAGCTTTTAAAACTCTAATTCACTCGGTTTTGCTTGGTAAAATCTATTTTTACTTACTTATCTAGTTTTCAATGTACAAATAATAATGGTGGAGACTAGCGGGATCGAACCGCTGACCTCCTGCGTGCAAAGCAGGCGCTCTCCCAGCTGAGCTAAGCCCCCATATTGAAATTTTAAATGGTGGGCCTAAGTGGACTCGAACCACCGACCTCACGCTTATCAGGCGTGCGCTCTAACCAGCTGAGCTATAGGCCCATTTAAAATTGAATGATAAACATTCAAAACTGAATACAATATGTCACGTTATTCCGTTTCAGTTTCCTGCGAAACTGTTCCGAATAATATCCTTAGAAAGGAGGTGATCCAGCCGCACCTTCCGATACGGCTACCTTGTTACGACTTCACCCCAATCATTTGTCCCACCTTCGA
>NZ_PPRU01000009.1 GCF_002902285.1 Staphylococcus simulans
ATTTTTATACATATTTTCGAAAATTTCATAAAAAAATAAACTACCGTTACACTTTTTCAAGTTATAACGGTAGTTTGTCTACGGTCTGAGAGGTTGCTTAGGCAACCTCTTTTTTTAGTTGATAGTAAATATAAGCGTAAATGAATAGTACCATCAACATAGTGCTGTTTTATTTTTGCTGATCTAATAAATTTACTTTTTAATATTTACTTAACATTGGAAATATGTTAAAATGTTCTTTGTTCATCTTTAATTTGCTTAAGTGAACTTGAAGTTTGATTACTTCCATTTCTATTATTTTATATATGCTTTGTGTCACTTGTGTTCCCTTCCTAAAATGCACAAGTGACAATTTTTATTACATATCAATTAGATTAGTACATGACTTTTAATACATTATATTGACTGCATCAAAGTAATGTATTATTATTTGATATACAATACCTTTTTAGGTATTGCCTTACTTATTATTTTTTGCTTTATTTTCTCTTTAATAGAGTGATCCTTACTTTTATTGGTATGACCACTTTTTATGTTACGAATGTTGTTGAAAAAGTCTTGTGTGTAAAGCAATAATAATAAGGAGAGGTTGCTTCGGCAACCTCTTTTTTATTATTGCATGGTTAATACTATTGAAATTATATATTTTTTTGATGAAAAAAGAGAGAAATGTTATAGTAGTTATTGAGTGTTATTCACTCATATATTTTTTTGCGCCTTAAGCGTTATCTGATATAGCCCGCAAACCTACATCAGATGACGCTTTTTAATTTGTAAGATCCCACCATTAAATAGGCAGTTTTTTGATACCATTTTTGATACCATTTTGTTTAAAAACAGAAAAAGTTTAGAAAATTTAAGTGCTTGAAATCGCATGAAATCAACGTTTTAAATTTCAAGAAATCCTAAAAAACTTCATTTTCAATCGAAATGGAAGGTTCTATCGGTTAATCCAATAGTGTTCATTGAATATATGTATTAAAATACGCAGCACGCATACTTAATCGTATGTGTGCTGCTTTTTAATGTCTGAAGTTAAGTGAAAAGATAAGTGTAATGAAACAATAAAGAGATTTACCGAGATTTAAAGAGAGTTAAGTCAGGCATGTCAGACAAGTTCAGGGTTAATACGATTTTTGGTAATTTATTAAGCAAATTAGGACATGTTAGAGTCTACTAATACAATTTATATTGAAATTTAACGTGACGTAAAATTCTGAAATGTGGTATAAGTAAGTGATAAAATAAAGAAAATGTTTAGAGGGGAAACCTATGAAGAATAATCCAACTTTGTTAAAGATTCTAGCAGCAGTATTTATATTGTTAACAATTATCAGCCCGTTATTTGCGATTGGAAGTATAATTTGTAGTGTGAAAATCAAAAAATACAATGATGTCGTTGGAGATCGTTTTCTCACGATTTCTATAATTTGTGCAGTAATATTTATGGCGTTTCATTTTATCTACTATCTCACTTACTTATTTTAAAAGTATATTTTAAAAGCCAGAAAGTAAACAGTTACACTGTATCTTACTTTCTGGCTTTATTTTAGTTCATAAAAGTAAATGATTAAATGATAAAAAGTCGTTAGTTGTATCTTTTAGAGACAAATTCTGTATCGATGTCTTATTGTTGAATAAGTTATTTATACAAATGATTGACTGAGTAAAACTTTGAAGTGATTCATTTAAATTCTGTATAACACATTCAATATAGATTTCTTCAGTGCTTTCATCTATATTTACATTAAATGTTTGAATGTATTTGTATAGTAATTTAAGTGTTGGTTTCTGCTCAAACAACTCAGGTTTTTGAGGTTTTAAATTAAATAGTGTATAGCCATCGTCACAAAGTGTGATAGTCTGCTTATCATCGCTAAAGATAGCATAAAGAATGATGTTATCCATCGTGCAATCTTTAAAAGAAATTTCTACGCGTAGTGTATGTGAATTTATTTTCTTGAAATCTACTTAGTTAGATATCTAACGTTAAAGTGCAGTATTACTCCTAGAGGGATTGTTTTATTAAAAGTATTTTTTAAAGGTACTACAATTCATCTGAAAATTCGGTACAATGGTAATTAATCATTGTACTTCGTGAAAAGCGTGGAACTTGTTCGGTTTACATAAATAGAGAGATGGGAAATTAATAAGAAATATACGCTTTTTGACAGAGTCAATAAGAGTTTTAAGGGAGCGTCGGCCATCATGATTATAGCTATCATTATTTTAATTTTTGTTTCTTTCTTCTTTTCTGGCAGTGAAACGGCATTAACTGCTGCGAATAAAGTGAAATTACAGACTGAAAGCAGGAAAGGAGATCCAAAGGCAAAAAGGTTATTGGCACTTTTAAATAAACCTAGAGATTTTATCACAACGATTTTAATCGCAAATAACAGTGCGAATATCGTGTTGCCTACGCTAGTTACTATTCTTGCTGTACAACATGGTTGGAACGTGGGGATTGCATCTTTAGTGATTACAGTTGTGGTAATTATTGTTTCAGAAGTGATACCAAAATCTATTGCAGCAACTTATCCTGATGCGATTTCTAAATTAGTCTATCCGGTAATTCATTTATTTGTGGTAATCTTAACGCCGATTACTAAAATTTTAAATGGTTTAACTGGTTTGATTAACCGAATGCTTGCGAATGATAAATTCCAAAGCCAAACCATGTCTAAAGAAGAAGTGCGTACAATGGTAACCATTGCAGGGGCACAAGGGGCATTTAATGAGAATGAACGAGATCGTCTTCAAAGTGTTTTAACTTTCCAACAATTGCGTGTTAAAGATGTAGATACAACACCACGTGTCAATGTGACTGCATTCTCAAAAGATACACCATATGACGAAGTGTATGAAATTATTATGTCACACCCATATACACGTTATCCGGTCTATGATGAAGACATTGATAATATTGTGGGAGTCTTTCATTCAAAATACTTATTAATATGGAGTCGTCACTATGATAAAACATTAGAAGATTATATTTCTAAACCACTTTTTGTGAATGAGCACAATAAAGCTGAGTGGGTCATGCGTAAAATGATTGCGACACGTAAACACATCGCCATTGTATTAGATGAATATGGCGGTACGGATGCGATTATTACGATGGAAGACTTAATTGAGCAATTGCTTGGTTTAGATATTGAAGATGAAATGGATCAACATGAACAAAATAAAGTCGATGAACGTTTGAAAAATAGACAAAAGCCAAAAGCGAATCAATCATCTTTATAGGGAGTGTTCACATATGTGGTCAGATACAAAAATCACTGCACAACTTGGAATCAAGTATCCAATTATTCAAGCCGGAATGGCAGGCAATACAACGCCTGAATTAGTCGCTAGTGTGAGTAATAGCGGAGGCTTAGGAACGATAGGCGCAGGGTATTTCAGTTCAGAAAAACTTGCGGAGGAAATAGATAAAGTTAAATTATTAACCACTCAACCTTTTGCGGTTAATTTATTTGTGCCGAGTAAAAAACATATCAAGCGTGCGCAAGTTGATTTAATGAATGCATGGTTAAATCCTTATCGTCGTGCATTGGATTTAGAACAACCCGTAGTGAATTTATCTGAAACACAACAACTTGAACAACAAATTGATATCTTGATTGAAAAACGTGTACCCATTGTTAGTTTTACATTCGGTATTCCAGATGTCCATTTAATTCGTAAAATGCACGAACATCATATGATAGTGATGGGTACCGCGACTTCTGTTGAAGAAGCAATTGTGAATGAAGAAGCGGGTATTGATATTATTGTGACACAAGGTAGTGAGGCAGGCGGACATCGCGGATCATTTTTAAAACAAGAAGACGGAGAATATCCAATGATTGGCAGTATTTCACTTGTACCGCAAGTAGCTGATGCAGTGTCTCTACCTGTAGTCGCAGCAGGTGGTATTATGGACGGCAGGGGTGTACTTGCTAGTCTGATTTTAGGTGCGTCAGGTGTACAGATGGGAACAGCCTTCTTAACATCACAAGAAAGCGGTGCAGATATTGCGTATAAGCAAGCAATTTTAAATAGCACAGAAACATCAACCGTGTTAACAAATGCTTTCAGTGGCAAAATGGCACGAGGTATCCGTAATGATTTTGTAGATTACCTGTCTACATTTCGTGGAGAAGTGCCAGAATACCCAATTCAAAACCAATTGACTTCAGCAATCCGTAAAGCATCGACTGCCAATCATGATCACTCATTAATGTCATTATGGAGTGGTCAGACACCAAGACTTGCGACAAGTCGTAAAGCGAATGAAGTCGTTGAATCTATAGTGCAGCAAATTGAAGATATGCGTTTTCAATCATAGAGATGAAGAGTAATAAGTACTGCGTTGGTCATTGCGCAGTACTTATTTTTACTTCAATTCTAAGATGAAGTGAACAGGTTCTAGACATAAAATATGATAGAATGAGATTGGTGATTATGTATGATAGATATTGGACTGACAGGGTGGGGAGATCACGATTCTCTTTATACTGATCTAAGTCGTAAAACAGACAAATTAAAGACTTATGCGAGTCATTTTCCAGTGGTAGAATTAGATGCGTCGTATTATGCGATTCAACCCGAACGCAACATTAGAAAGTGGATAAAAGAAACACCCGATCGTTTTAAGTTTGTGGTGAAAATTCATCAAGCATTGACTTTGCATGCGGATTTTAAAGACTTTGCTGAGACACGAAATGAACTCTTTGAAGAGTTCAAGTTAATGATTCAACCATTAATTGAAGCGGATAAACTTGCGATGGTACTTGTTCAGTTTCCGCCATGGTTTGACTGCAAGACTCAAAATATTAATTACATACGTTATGTACGTGAACATTTAAAACATGTGCCGGTTTGTATAGAATTCAGAAATCAAACTTGGTTTGAAGGGGAGATGAAAGAACATACTTTAACCTTTTTAACAGAACAAGGCTTGATTCATGCGATTGTCGATGAACCGCAAGTCGGGGAAGGTTCAGCACCTTTCGTCAACCGCATTACAACGGATACAGCCTTTGTACGTTATCATGGACGTAACCGTCATGGTTGGACTAAGCAAGATATGACAGACGAAGCGTGGCGAGATGTCCGCTATTTATATGACTATACAACAGAAGAGTTAGAAGAACTTGCACAACATGTGCGTATTATTCAACAAAAAGCTAAAAAGATTTATGTAGTTTTCAATAACAACTCAGGCGGTCACGCAGCAAATAATGCGAAAGAACTTCAACGAATTCTTGGTATTGACTACGAAGGCTTAGCACCGCAGCAGCTTAAATTATTTTAGGAAGTGATGATATGGTGAGTATTCTCTTACTCATTTTAATAGGAGCCTTATCAGCAATTTTAGGCTCGCTTGTCGGAATTGGAGGCGGATTAATTATAGTTCCGACATTAGTCTATTTAGGTGTGGAACATGATTTACTCCATGGGATTACGCCTCAAATAGCGATTGGAACTTCCTCAATTATTTTAATTGTGACAGGTTTAGTGTCTACATTAGGGTATTTAAAATCTAAGCAAGTAGATACAAAAAATGGTTATATATTCTTATTCGGATTATTACCAGGCTCCTTATTCGGTTCATTTATCAGTCGTTATTTAACGTTAGATTCATTTAATTTGTACTTCGGTATGTTTTTGATTCTGGTTTCGATTTTATTATTAGTACGTAATTCAATTAAGCCGATCAAACTCTTTGAAAAGAAAAAGTATGAAAAAACATATGTAGATAAAGATGGGACGATTTATCATTATCACGTGCCGCCTGTATTTGCGTTCGTGGTAACATTTTTCATTGGAATTACAACAGGACTCTTCGGTATCGGTGGGGGCGCTTTGATGACACCGTTAATGTTGATTGTGTTCAGATTCCCGCCGCACGTTGCGGTAGGTACAAGTATGATGATGATTTTCTTCTCTAGTGTGATGAGTTCTATCGGACATACTTTCCAAGGTCACGTTGCTTGGCATTATGCGCTTGTTTTAGTTATTTCAAGTTATGTCGGAGCTAAAATCGGTGTTAGAATCAACCAATCTATCAAATCTAATACAGTGGTTGCTTTACTGAGAACGGTGATGCTGTTATTAGGGGTTTATCTTATTATTAAATCATTGCTTTAAAGGAGGCGTCGAGTTTGAAATTAACGATTTATCATACGAATGATATTCACAGCCATCTGCATGCTTACGAGCGTATTGCTGCGTATATGGCAGAGCATAGACCATTACTAGACCATCCTTCACTTTATATAGATATCGGCGACCATGTTGATTTATCAGCACCTGTAACAGAAGCAACACATGGCCTTAAAAATATAGAATTATTAAATGACGCACATTGTGATATTGCGACAATCGGTAATAATGAAGGGATGACCATTTCACATGAAGATTTAAATGCATTATATGAAGATGCTGATTTTGCGGTTACTTGCAGTAATGTGTTTGATGAAGATGGCCATTTGCCACACCATATTACATCGAGTTATATTAAAGAAATTGAAGGTGTACGTATCTTATTTGTTGCCGCAACTGCACCTTTCACACCGTTCTATCGTGCTTTAGATTGGGTTGTTACTGATCCGATGGCTGCGATAAAAGATGAAGTAGAGAAACAAGCAGGTAATTATGATGTATTGATGATCATGAGTCATTGCGGTATCTTCTTCGACCGTAAATTATGTGAAGAGATTCCTGAAATTGATGTTATTTTTGGTAGTCACACCCATCATTATTTTGAAGAAGGCGAAATGAAAAATGGTGTTTTAATGGCAGCAGCAGGAAAATACGGTCATTTCTTAGGTGAAGTCAATTTAACGATTGAAAATAAGAAAGTCGTACATAAAACAGCAATCCTGCATCCTGAAGACACCTTGCCAGAAGTTGAAACGAACTTTAAAGAAGAAGGTAAAGCATTGATGAGCACGCCTTTAGTTGATCATCCTGTAAACTTAAAAAGAAAGACAGATATGATTACCAAAACAGCGTATTTACTTGCGGAAAGTGTATGTGAGTTCACACATGCAGATTGTGCAATTATTAACGCTGGGTTAGTAGTCAAAGGCATCGAAGGGCCGAACGTCACTGAATATGATGTGCATCAAATGTTGCCGCATCCGATTAATTTAGTACGTATCAAAATTACAGGCCGTGATTTAAAACAAGTTATCTTAACAGCTGAAGAACAAGCGTATATGCACGAACATGCGCAAGGTTTAGGATTTAGAGGCGATATTTTCGGCGGTTATATTTTATATCAAATGGGTTATATTGAATCAGAATCTCGTTTCTTTGTTCAAGGGAAAGAGATTGTTGATGATCACATCTATACATTAGGAACTGTTGATATGTATACGTTTGGACGTTATTTCCCTCTATTTAAAAACTTGCCGACAGAATATTTGATGCCAGAATTTTTAAGAGATATTTTCAAACAGAAATTATTAGAATTATGAATTATGACTTATAGCGTTTTCATTTTGTTATAAATTCGTTATAATAAGATGAAGATGAGTACACAGGAGGGTATGTGTTGTAATGGCTACAAAAAACAATGAGATTTTACGTAAACCGGACTGGTTGAAGATAAAGCTGAACACGAACGAGAACTATACTGGTCTTAAGAAGATGATGCGTGAGAAGAATTTAAACACTGTTTGCGAAGAAGCAAAGTGTCCGAATATACATGAGTGTTGGGGTGAGCGCCGAACAGCTACATTTATGATTTTAGGTGCAGTATGTACACGTGCTTGCCGCTTCTGTGCAGTTAAAACTGGCTTACCTAACGAATTAGACTTAGACGAGCCGGAACGTGTAGCAGAGTCAGTAGAAATTATGAACTTAAAACACGTGGTAATCACAGCAGTTGCCCGTGATGATTTACGTGATGCAGGTTCAAACGTTTATGCTGAAACAGTAAGAAAAGTAAGAGAACGTAATCCATATACGACAATTGAAATTTTACCATCAGATATGGGTGGCGACTATGATGCGCTTGAAACATTAATGGCATCTAAACCAGATATTTTAAACCACAATATCGAAACAGTACGTCGTTTAACTCCGAGAGTTCGTGCGCGTGCAACATATGACCGTACTTTAGAATTCTTAAGACGTTCTAAAGAATTACAACCAGATATTCCAACGAAATCAAGTATCATGGTTGGATTAGGCGAAACAATTGAAGAACTTCATGAAACAATGGATGATTTACGTGCAGCAGATGTAGATATTTTAACAATTGGACAATACTTACAACCTTCACGTAAACACTTGAAAGTTGAAAAATACTATTCACCATTAGAATTCGGTAAATTACGAAAAGTAGCAATGGAAAAAGGATTCAAACATTGCCAAGCTGGACCATTAGTACGTAGTTCTTACCACGCAGATGAGCAAGTTAACGAAGCTGCGAAAGAAAAACAACGTATTGGTGAAGAAAAATTAAACGAATCAACTGAAGCATAATTGATAAGTATAGATTTGAATGGGGAAGAAGCGGGCTGAATCAGTCCGCTTCTTTCGTCATTCAACTACTGTTATAATGTATAATATAAGTAAATCTTCAAGATTGAAGTCAATAATACACGAGACATTGAAACAAGCAAAAATGCTCAAGAATAGAATTGATAGGTGACATACATGATAAAAGTAGGAGATAAATACTTCGAAATGATCGAACAATATCGTGATTGTTTCGATGAAGAACAATTTGCGAACCGTTATTCAGAAATACTAGATAAATATGATTTTGTAGTCGGTGACTTCGGCTATGAACAATTAAGACTCAAAGGTTTTTACAAAGACTCTAATAAAAAAGTAGAAATCAGTAAACGCTTTGCGACGATTCAAGATTACTTACTAGAATACTGCAACTTCGGTTGTGCTTATTTTATTTTACGTCGCATTCCTGAACGTGAACTGAAAAAACTGCGTGCACAAGAAGAAATAGAAGCCGATGCATCAGATAAATTACATGATGTTAAAATTGCGCCAAGTTTACCTTCTGACCAAAAACAAAAGGACAGCTGATCGATAGCTGTCCTTTTTGTTATATCAATTTTAAAGTTGTTATTAGTGTTTAATATTAGTACTCTCCACTATCAAATGTGCCACTAGGGATAACATCTTTTAAATATGCTGTCAGTTCTTCTCCCTCTGCTTCACTGACACCTAATGTATAAGCAATATAACCATCTTCTGCTAAGTCGTCTGGTCCAATAATTCCAAATTTGTTTGTCTGCATGTTAAGTACAAGTACTTTTCCGTAATGACGATTGGTTTGGAACATCATTAAATCATAACGACTTTCTTCTCCGACCATTCCAACATATTGTACATCAGCTTCTTCGTTATCATCGTATAAAAACATCTCTATCATGATTTCATTGACTCCTTTGTACATTCTCTTTTCTCAAGTATAAACAGAAATGATTTGTACTGCAAAGATGTGATATGATTGAGGGGATGAGGAGTTGAATAACATGTATTTTGTTGATAAAGATAAATTGACGTATAAGCTGAATTACTTACAAAAGTTAACAGAAGATTATTCAGAAAATAAAGAGAACCATTATGCATTTGAAAGAATTGCACAAATGTTGATTGAGTCTTCCGTAGATATTGGAAATATGGTCATTGATGGTTTTGTTTTAAGAGATCCAGGTAATTATAAAGATGTCATTGATATTTTAGAATTAGAAGGTGTGATTTCTAAAGAAACACAACAAGGTATCAATCAAACCGTAGATGTACGTAAACGATTTGTACATCAATATGATCAATTAGATACAAAAGATTTAATCCCTTTATTTGATGCTTCACTTAAAGACTATGAACGTTTTATTGATGAAGTCATCAATTTCTTAAACAATGAAAATGTACCCGTTACAGCATTTGGAAAAGGAGACCAGAAATAAATGAAACAATACAAAGGTTATCTGATTGACTTAGATGGCACAATGTATAAAGGCGCTGATGAAATTGACGGCGCTAAGCAATTCATTGATTATTTAAACCAACACGACATTCCACATTTGTATGTGACAAACAATTCTACTAAAGTGCCAGAAGATGTTGTGAAGAAATTAGCTGGATTCGGCATTGAAGCGAAACCAGAAGAAGTAGTTACATCTGCTTTAGCAACAGCACATTATATTAAACAAGAAAATGCGCAAGCTTCCATTTATGTCATCGGTGAAGGCGGACTTCGTCAAGCATTATTAAATCAAGGTTTAACATTGATTGATGACACACATGTGGATTATGTCGTAGTCGGTTTAGATACTAAAGTCGATTATGATAAATTCTCACAAGGTACACTCGGTGTGCGTAATGGTGCGAAGTTTATTTCGACAAACCAAGATATATCTATTCCGAATGAACGTGGTTTCTTACCAGGTAATGGCGCAATCACAAGTGTGATTACAACATCTACTAAAGTACAACCGACGTTTATCGGTAAACCCCAGCCGATTATTATGGATATGGCAATGGATGTTATTAATTTGCCGAAAGAAGAAGTCGCAATGGTCGGCGATTTATATGAAACTGACATTATGTCAGGTATCAACGCAGGCATTGATACGATTCATGTACAAACAGGTGTAACAAGTAAGGAAGAATTAGCAGAAAAAGATCAACAACCAACTTACACATTCAAAGATTTGAATGAGGTAATCAAAGACTTAGAAGGGTAGGTGTTACGATGACCAAAGTGTTAGTGACACGTAAAGTACCAGATAAATTTATTCAACAATTAGAAGAATTTGCGGATGTGAAAATGTGGGATGAAGAATTCGTTCCGATGCCGCGCGAAAAATTCTTAGAAGAAATCAAAGATGCAGAAGCAGCATTTATCACGCTAAGTGAAAGAATTGATGAAGAAACATTAGAAGCGGCACCTAATTTAAAAATCGTTGCGAACATGGCTGTTGGCTATGACAACATCAATATTGCTTTAGCAGAAGAACATGGTGTAACCGTAACGAACACACCAGGTGTCTTAACTGAAACAACAGCAGAGCTTGGCTTCACATTAATGCTTGCGACAGCACGCAGAATCGTAGAAGCAGCAAAGTATATTAAAGATGATGAATGGAAAAGCTGGGGACCTTACTTGCTTGCAGGTAAAGATGTCCATGGTTCCAATGTAGGTATCTTCGGTATGGGTGATATCGGTAAAGCCTTTGCACGTCGCTTAAAAGGTTTTGAAGCGAACGTCATGTATCATAACCGCAGTCGTCACCGTAGAGCTGAAAAAGAATTGGGTGTACTCTATGTCTCATTTGATGAACTGTTAGAAAACAGTGATTTTGTCGTATGTACAGCACCTTTAACAGAGGAAACAAAAGATAAATTTAATGCGGCAGCCTTTAAGAAAATGCGTAATGATGCAATATTTATCAATATCGGCCGTGGTGCAACGGTTGTTGAAGATGACTTGCTGCAAGCATTAAAAGAGGGTGAAATCGGCGGTGCAGGTTTAGATGTATTCAGAGAAGAACCAATCCGTGCAGATCATCCGTTATTACAATTACCAAACGTTACTGCTTTACCGCACATTGGTAGTGCGTCAGTTGTAACGCGTGATAGAATGATTCAACTTTCTATTAATAATGTGAAATCAGTACTGCAAGGCCAACCGGCTATTACACCAGTTACTGATAAATAATAAACAGAAAAAGAATGCAGTGTACATACGAACAGTGTGTATCACTGCATTTTTCTTATTTTACATTTTAATTTTGTGATAGGGCTGAGGGCGGATGTGACAAGCAAATAAAAAGCATTACAATTCTGTTAGGGTGGAAAGGATTGTATTTCCAACTGAAGAGAAGTAAACTGTAAATGCTAAAATATTAGTGCATTTAATAGATATAAAACCGGCTGATAGCGCATTGGTACAGAACACCAAACTTGGTCTGTATTAATTATGAACAAATGAAAAAGATTGTATGGTTTTTCCAATATACAATTGAAAATACATGAGAAAAAGATTATAATGAATTATAATTTTGTTGAATTGGAGAAGACATTCAGCAGGAAGCATTGAGTCGCAAAAAAGAGAAAAAGATGACCGAGATAGAGGGGTGTAAGATGAAATCCAAAGAACAAAATACTACTTCAGAAACATTTAACAAATTAAAACCATATTTATTGACTGCTCTTTATTTAGCGATATTTATTACATTGTATTTGATATATGGCTCAGGAGACACACACAATAACTTTATATACAATGAATTCTAATTAAAGGAGTATAGTTATGACAGATATTATTAGTGTATTACGACATTTCGCAGATAAACAACCGGATACAGTGGCGGTAAGACACATCGATGATACTTTAACGTATCAACAATTAGATGAGAAATCTGACCAATTGGCTTCTCTTATCGAAGAGAGTCAAAAACCAGTTGTGTTATATGGCCATATGTCACCTTATATGATCGTAGGGATGATGGCTGGTATTAAAGCAGGATGCGGTTATGTACCGATTGATACTTCAGTACCTGAAGATCGTACGGCAATGATTATTGAAAAAACACAACCTGAATTTATTTTTGATGTATCAGAACAAGTATTAACTTTTGAACATGGCAAAGTCTTAACTGTCGAAGCTTTAGAAACAGCTTCAAATGCTTCATTTGAACCACGTATGCAAGCTGAAGATGTGGTTTATACAATCTTCACTTCAGGTTCAACAGGCGAACCTAAAGGTGTTCAAATTGAATATGCAAGCTTAACTGAATTTGCGACATGGATGAAAGATTTGAATCAATTCGGTGAAAATCTTGAGTGGTTGAACCAAGCACCATTTTCATTCGACTTATCAGTGATGGCAATTTATCCATGTTTAGTTACTGGTGGTACATTGAATTTAGTAGATAAAGACATGATTAAAAAGCCTAAATTGCTGAATGATATGTTACAAGCGACTCCAATCAATGTTTGGGTTTCAACACCTTCATTTATTGAAATGTGCTTATTATTGCCAACATTAGATGAAAAACAATATCCAAGCTTGAAAGAGTTCTTCTTCTGTGGAGAAATTCTGCCGCATCGTACTGCACAAGCGTTGCTTACACGCTTCCCATCTGCAGTAGTCTATAATACGTATGGTCCGACAGAAGCTACTGTAGCGGTTACTAGTGTACAGATTACACAAGAAATTTTGGAACGTTTCAATCCGCTTCCAGTCGGCCAAGCACGCCCTGGCACAACACTTTCTACAACAGAGGAAGGTGAATTGCTGATTGCAGGCAACAGTGTCAGCGCAGGTTATTTAAAAAATGAAGAAAAATCTAAAGAAGTCTTCAGTAACGTCGATGGCGTACGTGTCTATCGTTCAGGAGACAAAGCAAAATTTGAAGATGATCAATGGTTCATCCAAGGACGTATCGATTTCCAAATCAAAATGAATGGTTATCGTATGGAACTTGAAGAAATCGAAGCATTGTTGAGACAGTCAGATTTAGTGAGAGAAGCGGTAGTCGTACCGATTTATAAAAACGGCAAAGTCGTTCAATTAATCGGCGCAGTCGTACCGACACAAACAGTGGAAGACAATGCGCAGTATTCGCATGATCTTAAACAACAATTGAAATCCAGCTTACCCGAATACATGATTCCAAGAAAATTTGTATGGATGGATCAATTACCATTAACAAACAACGGTAAATTAGACCGTAAACAAATCGCTGAGGAATTGAATTCATGATTCCTTATGGTACGTTTAGTTTCTTCCTGATTGCATTTATTATTCTTATACCTGTTATTATCTTAGGTTTCTTAGGTAAGCGAAGCTATATTTATAATGGTATCAGTACAGCAATCATGGTTGTGATTATCTTTTCTTCCGATAAGTTGAACTTGTTCGGGCAGAAATATTTAAGTATCCAACTGATTAGCTTTATAATATATGTGGTTTGGCAAGCACTTTTAATTATGTGGTATTACCATTCGCGACCTAAGAAGAATACTTTCTTAAAATTCTTTATCGTGATGGCATTATCAATTTTGCCGTTAGCCATTGTTAAAGTATTGACAAGTACATGGCTCGGTGGTCAGCAAATTCAATTCCACGAACACAAATTAATCCAATTTGTCGGCTTTTTAGGTATTTCTTATGTTACCTTTAAAAGTGTACAGTTGATTATGGAAATTCGTGACGGTTCTATTAAAGAAATTAAGTGGGGGAAAGTTTTCCAATTCATTTCATTCTTCCCGACGATTTCATCTGGACCGATTGACCGCTATAAACGATTTGTAAAAGATGATAAAAAAGTACCGACTAAAGATGAATACCGTGGTTTAATCTTAAAAGCAGTGCATATGATTATGCTAGGGTTCTTATATAAATATATTATCGCGTATTTTGTGAATCAATACGGTGTGATGCCGTTGCAATTGCACTTACATGGTTTCACAAACTATTGGTTATATATGTATGCTTACAGCATGTATTTATTCTTTGATTTCGCAGGTTACAGTTTGTTCGCAATTGCGTTTAGTTACATTTACGGTATCAAAACACCTCCAAACTTTAACCAGCCGTTTAAAGCGAAGAATATTAAAGACTTCTGGAACAGATGGCATATGACGTTATCATTCTGGTTCCGTGATTGTATTTATATGAGATCGCTCTTCTACATGTCTAAAAAGAAATTATTAAAGAGTCAATTCGCAATGTCGAATGTCGCGTTCTTTATCAACTTCTTTATCATGGGTATCTGGCATGGCATCGAAATTTATTACATTGTTTATGGTTTATACCATGCGGCAGGCTTTATTGGTTATGGTTATTATGAACGTTGGCGTAAGACACATCCGCCTCGCTTTAATAACAAGTTCACAACAGCACTCAGTGTTATTATCACATTCCACTTTGTCACTTTCGGATTCTTAATCTTTTCAGGTAAATTGATTTAATAAAGGAGATTTAATAATATTATGGAATTTAGAGAACAAGTTTTAGACTTATTAGCAGAAGTAGCAGAGAACGATATCGTTAAAGAAAATCCAGATGTTGAAATTTTTGAAGAAGGTATTATCGATTCATTCCAAACAGTAGGATTACTATTAGAAATTCAAAATAAATTAGGTATCGAAGTTTCAATTATGGACTTTGATCGTGATGAGTGGGCGACTCCTAATAAAATTGTTGAAGCTTTAGAAGAACTTAAATGAGTTCAAAAATAAAGCCATTTTTGCCGATATTAATCAGCGGTGCCATTTTTATTATCTTTGTATTGCTGCCAGCGAGCTGGTTTACTGGACTCGTTAATCAAAAAACACTTGCTGAAAATCGTGTGTCATTGACTGACCAAGTATTAAAAGGAACTTTAATACAGCAGCGTTTATTTAAACACAACGATGAATTTTACCCGATTTATGGTTCAAGTGAATTAGAGAAAGATGATCCATTCAACCCGGCGATTGCATTAAATTCGCATAATGCATCACGTAAACCTTTCTTAATCGGTACCGGTGGGAATACAGATTTAGTCAATGGTATTGAACTTGCATCAAATTATGATGAATTAAAAGGAAAGAAAATTGCTTTCATTATTTCACCGCAATGGTTCACAAATCATGGTTTGACGAATCAAAACTTTGATGCACGTGTTTCCCAAAACCAAATCAATCAATTGTTCCACCAAAAAAATATGAGTGATGAACTGAAACAACGCTATGCGAAACGATTGCTGCAATTCAAACACGTCCACAATAAAGACTTTTTAAAAGCAACAGTAAAGCATAATGGCAAAACGGATGGCAATTATATTTCTAATTTTAAAGAGAATCAATTAGTTAAAATTGAAGCAATCAAAAGTTTAGCTAATTTTAAAGACGTTCCTTTAGAACATGTAAAACCTGTAACAAGTGAAAAAGCATCATGGTCAGAAATGAGAGATGTTGCGACACAATATGGCGAAGCGCATTCGAAATCGAATGAATACCATATCCGAGATAAGTATTGGAAATTAATTCAAGCGAATAAACGTCGTGTTAAACGTGACTATGAATTTAATATCAACTCACCAGAGTTTAATGACTTGAAATTACTTGTAGATACAATGAGAGAAGCAGGGGCAGATGTTGAATATATCAGTATTCCCGCAAATGGAAAATGGTATGATCACATCGGTGTTGATTTAGAGAAACGTAAACCTGTTTATGAAAAAATCAACCGTGTCGTTACTGAAAACGGTGGCCAAATTTATGACCTGACAGATAAGGACTATGAACCTTATGTCATCACAGATGCAGTCCACATCGGCTGGAAAGGCTGGGTCTACATCGACGAGCGTATCGCACAACACATGAAGGAAAAATAATGAATCAAAACGCAAATGGTATGTGAATATCATTTGCGTTTTTTAGTTTGTTAAAAATGTTGAAATTGATTGTTAAATGTGAAAAATATTGGAAAATGAGTTGACCTTCACGTTACGTCAACCCTTAATGTAAGTATCAGGAGGTGAAAAACATGCAGTATACAGTAAGTGAGCTGTCTGAATTAACAGGACTAAGCAAACGGACGTTACGGTATTATGACGATATTGGTTTGTTTAAAGCACGTAGAATAAAAGAGAATGACTACCGTGTGTATCAATCAGAGGATTTAGATACATTGTCTATAATCATGTTGCTACGTCGACTAGACTTTCCGTTATCGAAGATTCAACAAGTATTAGCACAAAATACAAATACACAACAGCTTTTAGCAGAACAAAAGAGACAGTTATTGGAGAAACAACAGAAAATTCAATCTTTAATTCAGTGGACTAATAAAATAGAACAGGAGGAAGTTATGATGCCAGATAAAGAAAAGTTTGAAGTGTTTAAACAAAAGAAAATAACCGAAAATCGTGAACAATACGGTGAAGAAGTGATCGAACGTTATGGTGAGGAAGCGTTAGGTAAGGCAGAGCATCACTTGAGTCATCTTTCAGAATTAGAATATGAACAAGCACAACAGCAAGAACAAATTATCAAAGAAAAACTAAATCAATTATTAGAACATAATCAAATTGATGTACAAGGTTCAGATGCTGAAGCGGTATTTAACGCACATCGTCAATGGTTGAAATTGATGAGTGGCCAATATAGTGAAGGTTATCATCAAGCTATGGCTGAGCTTTATATAACAGATGATAGATTCAAAAAATATTATGATGATTTAGTAGGTAAACAAGACGCAGCAGAATGCCTAAGTCAGATTATTAAAGCTTATACAAAATAAAAAAGAAGCACAGCTGTTAAAACAGACTGTGCCTATCTCGTCATGCGATTTATTTAAGTTGATTAGAAGACTTGTTCTACTTCAACTACACCAGGTACTTCTTCAAGCAATGCGCGCTCGATACCTGCTTTTAATGTGATTGTAGAACTTGGGCATGTGTTGCATGCACCGTGTAATTGTAATTTAACAATACCGTCTTCCACATCGATTAATGTACAATCTCCGCCATCTCTTAATAAGAATGGACGTAAACGCTCGATTACTACTGCGACTTGATCAAACATTGTTGTATTTTCAGTTGGCATGGATATATCTCCTTCCAAGTATATAATTTCATATTTTGCTTGTTTATTTATTATAATAGACTTAGAGAAAAAAATCTATGGAGGGGAACCAAATGACTAAAGTTAGCGTAGTAGTTTATGGGGCAGATGTAGTATGCGCAAGTTGTGTGAATGCGCCGACATCTCAAGACACGTATGATTGGCTGAAAGCCTTGTTAGAACGTAAATATCCTGATATCAACTTTGAATACACATATATTGATTTTGAAAAAGATACTGAAAATTTAACAGATCACGATCAACAATTTATCGAACAAATTGAAAATGATGAATTATTTTATCCATTAGTTACAATGAACGATATGTATGTGGCAGACGGCTATGTACAACTTAAACCAATTACAAGATTCATTGATGAACATTTTGTAGCACAATAAAATCAACAGCTAAAACAAAAGAGGGCTTGTTTTTAGTTTGAAAACGCTCAAGTACATGTATTTCAGTACTTGAGCGTTTGTGTATAATCATCTTTTTATTAACCGTTATGATATTTATACAACCATAAGACACCTGATTTCAAAATAGAGGCGATGCGTCCTGTGAGTGGACGGTCCATCACATAAGCGAAACCTTGTTTGTCTCCAAGTGACCCTAGGAAGCCTTGTACTTTAAGTTCAGGCATTTTATCAGGTAATGCTTCACCTTGCCATTGTTTCTTCAACACATCAGCAATTTGGTCTCCTTGAACCTCAGCAAGTTGTGCACTTGGTGCATGCGGTAAGTTTGCGCAATCACCAACGACATAGACATTGCGATAAGTCGGTACTTGGTGATATTGGTTAATAATCACTGCACCGTTTTTATTAACATCTACAGGTAAATTTCGCACCACTGAAACAGGTTGAATCCCTGCAGTCCATACGACTAAATCTACTTCTTCAGGTTCATCATGATTATAAATCAGACCTGGTTCTACTTTATTGATATTTGAATTTGGTACGACTGTCACGTTATGCTTACGGAACCACTTTTCAATAAAGCGACTTAATTTTTCTGGGAAACGTGCTAAAATACGTTCTCCGCGATCGTAAAGTTTGATGTCTAAATCTGAACGACTTTCACGCAACTCACTTGCAAGCTCAATACCGCTAAGTCCAGCACCCACAATTGCGACTTTTGCCCCCGCTTGCAATTCGTTAATCGTATGGTAAGTTTTACGAGATTTAGATAGTGTTTGAATACTGTAAGTGAATTCATCAGCACCTGGTACATTATGATACTTATCCTCGCACCCAAGTCCGATAATAAGTTCATCATAATCTACTTTGGTATCACCGACAGAAACAATTTGGTCATCTAAATCAATAGCTGAGATTTCCCCGTAAACAACATTAAGTTTCTCAGATTCCGGAAACTGTAATCGTACATCTTTATCTGATTTGGTCCCCGCTGCCAGAGCATAATATTCTGGTTTCAAACCGTGATAAGGCATACGATCAATCAAAGTGATAGTGTAGTCCTTTGGTAATGCATCTGGTAAAATATGCGATAAAACACGCATGTTACCATAACCGCCACCTAACATTACTAAATTCTTCATTCCGATAACCCCTCTTATCAAGATTTATATAACGCTGCATCACTGCTTGATGACTGAAAGCTATGTTGAATTGTAACCAACGTCATTTTAGAAGCTTTCTCTAAAAATACGCTTTCATTTATTATAATCTTTTTTCACATTTCAGACAAACAATGTTCTAAAAGGAAAAATTCTGTTCAAACCCAAGAGAAAGTCAGTGAAATATGTTATAATTGTATGACTCAAAAATATGAAGAGGTGCATTATGAATCCAATTGTAGAATTTTGCATTTCAAACATGGCAAAAGGCGGAGACTATGTATACAATCAGTTGGACCAAGACCCAGGTATAGATGTCTTAGAATATGGTTGTCTGCAAAACTGTGGTGTATGTTCGAGTGGCTTGTATGCATTAGTGAATGGTGATATTGTTGAAGGAGATTCACCAGACGATTTATTGCAAAATATTTATAAGCATATAGAGGAAACTTGGATTTTCTAAGTTTTATTCAATAGAAAGACGTGTTACAAGGAGGAATATAATATGTCTACAGTGATTTTGACAGAAGCTGCAGCTTATGAAGTCAAAAGTATGTTAGAAAGCAACGATATGCCAGACGGATACTTGAAAATTAAAGTGAACGGCGGCGGTTGCACAGGTTTAACTTACGGCATGTCAGCAGAACAAGAACCAGGGGAGAACGATGAAGTTATCGAATTCTACGGTCTTAAAGTATTAGTCGACAAATATGATAAACCAGTACTTGAAGGTACAACAATTGATTTTAAACAATCATTAATGGGCGGCGGATTCCAAATTGATAATCCAAATGCGATTGCATCATGCGGTTGCGGCAGCTCATTTAGAACAGCGAAAGTAGCTGGACAACCTGAAGATTGTTAATCAATTTTCATTTATACAATTCAGAGTTGGGGATATTCCTCAACTCTTTTTTAGTTGGAAAATGTTTTTACTTTAAAATTCCAACTAACTATGACCATAATAAAGGTACTTGAGAATCAGTAAATTCTGAAATTATCAGTTGTTTTCTTAGTATTACCTTGAAAAAGTGTTTGGTTAATTATAGAATTAAGAGGAATGGCATTTGTCTTTATTTTGACATTTTTTCAATCAAATGGGGTATATATTAAGATAGCGTATACTAACAAAAATTTTAAGAAAGCATAGGTGAATAAAATGGCTGAAACAAAAAAAGTTATTGTTTTAGGGGCAGGTTATGCAGGTTTGCAAACTGTAACAAAATTACAAAAGATTTTACCAGCTGGCGAAGCTGACATCACTTTAATCAATAGAGATGATTATCACTATGAATCAGTACTTTTACATGAAGCATCAGCAGGTACTGTAAACTATGAAGATATTATCTTCCCAATCGAAAGTGTAATCAAGCAAGATAAAGTGAAATTCCTTAAAGCAGAAGTAACAAAAATCGATCCACAAGCTAAAGTAGTAGAAACAAACAATGGTCGTTTCAACTATGACATCTTAGTGGTTGGTTTAGGATTCATCAGTGAAACATTCGGTATCAAAGGTATGTTAGAACATGCTTACCAAATCGAAAACATCCACACTGCACGTGAATTATCTCGTCACATCGAAGATAAATTTGCGAACTATGCATCTTCAAAAGAAAAAGATCCTAAAGATCTTGCATTCTTAGTAGGTGGTGCAGGCTTCACTGGTATCGAATTCTTAGGTGAATTAACTGAACGCGTTGATGAATTATCAAACAAATACGGTGTAGACCGTGACAAAGTTAAAATCACTTGTGTTGAAGCAGCACCTAAAATGCTTCCAATGTTCGACGACGAATTAGTTAACCACGCTGTTAACTACTTAGAAGAACGCGGCGTTGAATTCAAAATCGGTACACCGATTGTTGGCGCAAACGAAAAAGGTTTCGTAGTTAAAGTCGGCGACAAAGAAGAACAATTAGAAGCGAACACTTCAGTATGGGCTGCTGGTGTACGCGGAAGCAAATTAATGGAAGAATCATTCGATGGCGTTAAACGTGGTCGTTTAGTTGTAAACCAAGACTTAACTGCACCAGGTTATAGCGAAACATTCGTAATCGGTGACGTATCAGCTTACATTCCTGAAGGTGAAGAACGTCCATTACCAACAACTGCACAAATCGCAATGCAACAAGGTGAAAACGTTGCTCAAAACATCAAAAATATCTTACATGGTCAACCTAAAGAGCCATTCAACTACGTAAACCGTGGTACAGTATGCTCATTAGGCGCTAATGACGGTATTGGTGTTGTTTACGGTAAAAATATCGTAGGTAAAAAAGCAGCATTCATGAAAAAAGTTATCGATACTCGTTCAATCTTCAAACTTGGCGGTATCGGCTTAGCATTCAAAAAAGGTAAATTCTAATATTAACCTAATATGATAATACGGCTATATGCATAAAAGCCGGCTAATATAGACTTTAAGAGGTTGGCAAAACTGTTGATAAACAGCTTTTACCAACCTCTTTTGTATCTTATGGAGGAGACATTATGCCAATACAAATAACATTTGACGAACAAAATGAATTAATCAGCAACACGTTAGTACTCGGCTTGCCAGATCACTTGAATCAATTAGGAACAGTCACACTTCAAGGTCATGATTTATCGGATGCTTTAGATACATATAAGCACCACCATATGATTCATAGTGAAGTGGGTAAAGTCAGTTCGACGTTCTTTGAAACAGGAGACATTAAAGTTCGTTTGATTACGGTAGGACTTGGCAATTTGAAGCAGTTAGATCGTATTCAAACAATGAAAGTATACGGAAACTTACTGCAGTATTTAAAAGCAGAACATGTAACAGAAGCGGATGTATTATTCTCAACATTCGCATCAAAAGCGATTTCTAAAAATGAAATGGCTGAATTATTCGGCCTACAAGGTAAAAAAGCATTATATGTTTTTGATAATTATAAATCAGATAAGAAAGTACCGTATCACTTAAATCTAAAATTACATCAAGCAGAACCAGACGAAATTACTGCCATTAAAGATGGTGAAGTAGTTGGAGAAGGCATTAAAATTGCGAGAGATTTAAGTAATATTCCGCCTAACATTTTAACTCCTGCTTATTTTGCAGAACTTATTTCAGGTCATTTCGCAGAAACGGCAGTAGAAGTTGATGTGAAAGACGCAGAAACGTTACAAGCGGAAGGGTTCGGTTTAATCCATGCGGTCGGTAAAGGTTCCGCAAATGGTCCTAGATTAATCACAATGACTTATCAAGGTGTAGATGACCCTGACGCGGCACCAATCGCGTTAGTCGGTAAAGGTATCACTTATGATTCAGGCGGTTACTCTATTAAATCTAAACCTGGTATGCAAGAGATGAAATTTGATATGTGTGGCGCGGCAAATGTAGTAGGGATGATTGAAGCGGCACATCGATTAGCTTTACCTGTGAATATCGTAGGTATTATTGCATCTGCTGAAAATATGATTAATGAAGCGGCTATGAAACCAGATGATGTCTTTACAGCTATGAGCGGAGAAACTGTAGAGGTATTAAATACTGATGCTGAAGGGCGTCTCGTATTAGGCGATGCTGTTTTCCAAGCAGTACAACATGAACCTAAAGTCATATTAGACTTTGCGACACTTACTGGAGCTGCTATTGCGGCACTCGGCTTTGATAAAGCAGCTGTCTTTAAAAATAATAACAACGCACCGTTAGATGCTATTACAGCACTGACACAACGTAATGGGGAATGGACTTATGAATTGCCTGTTACGGCTACTGAGCGCAGTTTAATCAAACACAGTGAAGTCGCTGACTTAGTCAATCATACAAATGGCATGGGCAAAGCGCTCTTTGCGGCAGCCTTTATTATGCACTTCAGTGCTGGTACACCGCACTTGCATTTTGACATTGCAGGTCCAGCAACGACATCTAAATCAGACTACAATGGTCCTAAAGGGCCAACGGGTTATTTAATCCATAGTATAGTAGATTGGTTAAGACAATCTTAAAATTTAAATTACCATAAAATGCCTGTCTCAATTTTGATTGAGATGGGTATTTTATATTGTGTTAGAAATACATAATGTTGTATTGACATCTCTAAAGTGGACTGTTATTATACTAACATAACACTTTAGTTCGATAATGTAGTAAAGGGGTAACGCAAAATGGTTAACGCAGTAGTAGTCGCAGTTTTATTAATGATTGTTTTATGTTTATTCAGACTGAACGTTGTTTTAAGTCTGTTCGTCAGCGGATTAGTTGGCGGTCTAGTCGCAGGGATGTCAGTAGAAAAAGTCATCCATGTCTTTACGGATAACATCGTAGATGGGGCAGAAGTAGCCTTAAGCTATGCTTTATTAGGAGGCTTCGCGGCATTAATTTCTTATAGTGGCATTACAGATTACTTAGTAGGTAAAATCATCAACTTAATCAAAGCAGAGAATACGAAAGTTTCTCGCTCTACGATTAAAGTTATTTTAATTGTTGCTTTATTATTATTAAGTATGAGTAGTCAGAACTTGATTCCTGTACATATTGCGTTCATCCCAATTGTAATTCCACCGTTATTAAGTTTATTTAATGAATTAAATATTGATAGACGTCAAATTGCCTTAGTTATCAGTTTCGGTTTGTGTTTTCCATATTTATTACTTCCTTATGGATTTGGTCAAATCTATCACCAAATTATTCAAACTGGATTTACCAAAGCACACCACCAAATTGAATTTGACATGATTTGGAAATCATTATTGATTCCATCATTAGGTTATATCGTCGGTTTAGCTTTAGGTATGTTCTATTACAGAAAACCACGTGAATATAAAAAAGATAAAGCAATTGAAAATGCGCCTAAGGAATTAAAACCATATGTTTTAGGTGTAACAATTGTAGCGATTTTAGCAACATTCTTAGTTCAAACATTCACTGAGTCAATGATTTTCGGTGCGTTAGCCGGTGTGATGGTCTTCTTTCTTTCTCGTTCATTCAAATGGTTTGAATTGGACAAACAATTTACAGAAGGTATTAAAATCATGGCTTACATTGGTGTCGTTATTTTAACTGCGAATGGTTTCGCAGGGATTATGAATGCGACAGGTGATGTTAAAGGTTTAGTAGAAAGTATCGCCAACATGACTGGAGATAATAAATTAATCGCGATTATTTTAATGTATGTAATTGGTTTAATCGTCACATTAGGTATCGGTTCATCATTCGCGACGATTCCAATTATCGCAGCACTGTTTATTCCACTAGGTGAACAACTTGGTATGAGCACAATGGCATTAATCGCACTCATCGGTACAGCAGGTGCCTTAGGTGACTCAGGTTCACCAGCCAGTGATTCAACTTTAGGACCGACTGCAGGACTTGATGTAGATAACCAACACGATCACATTAGAGATACATGTATTCCGACTTTCGTATTCTATAACATACCGTTAATGGTCTTCGGTACGATTGCGGCTATGATATTATAGAAGTAATCTAGTCGATAGGAGAGAATGGGATGACGAATTTATTAGAAACATTAGAAATGGAAGTGCTTAAAGTCGAATCAGGTTACGTTAAAATGAAAATGCCTGTCAGTGATAAAGTAAAACAACCTTTCGGCTACCTTCATGGTGGCGCAACCATGGCACTCGGTGAAACAGCTTGTTCTATTGGTGCTGCTCATATGGTAGATACGGATAAGGTCATTCCAGTAGGGCTTGAAATGAATACGAATCATATCCGTTCAGCTACAGACGGCTATGTATATGCGATTGCGGAATTGATTCATGGAGGTCGCTCGACACAAGTTTGGAATATCAACCTTGTAGATGGTCAAGACAAATTAATTAGTGTCATGCGTGGAACGATGATGTTGAAACCACGTAAATAGATGACTATATTTAAGCAGTAAAGTTACTTTGAGAAGCGTAACTTTACTGCTTTTTAGTGTGTAAGAAACTATAAAAACGCGATGCGTGATTATAAAGATAAATAGATAGAAAAAGGTTCCCTTTGGTCATATGACGAGGGAACCTTTTCTTTATATTAAGAAACTTTCTCTTCTTGATTGATAAATGCTTTTGAAATACGGCTTGCAGCTTCTCTGCCTCCCGCAAAACTTCTCGCAAATGGACCTAATTCAATATCAGCGAGTGCGCCTGAAACAAAAACACCTGGCAACCATTCTAAACTTTCATTTAAGACTGGATGTTTTGTTTCTGTTAAAGGTGCTTGTGTATTTTCCACAAAGCTTTGAATGACAGGCATTTGCATAATGTTATTTTTGAAGCCTGTCGCAAGCAGTATATGGTCATATTCATAACTTTCATTTTCAGTAATAATCCTATGATTTTTTACTGCTTGAATTTCATTCACATGGATTTGAAGTTGTCCATCTTGTACGTGTTTTTTTAGACGTAAATATAACTCTTTAGGCATAGAACCCTTATGACGTTCTTGCGCAATAATACTTAATCGTTCTTTAGATGAATCGATTTCACGATAGCGTGTCATGTTTTTAGGGCCTAACCAACCTGGATCTGCATCGAAGTCATAGACTTCAATGGGCTTATTCATCCATAAGTGAACCGTTTCAGCTTTTGATTCTTCAATCAATTTTAATGTTAAATGGGCTGCTGAAATACCGCTGCCTATGACATGTGAGGCATCTTGATAAGGAATTGTTTCATTATCAAAGATATGTTTCACATCAGGCTGATTGATATACATATCTGGAATATGCGGAATATTGTTACTGCCGATAGCGAGAAGGAGATAATCGCTTGTGACAGTGTCGTGTGCTTTCATATCGACTTGCCATTGACCGTCAACACGGTCTATATTAGTAGCCACGTCTTTAATATGACGACTGTTTAAATCAAATTCATGCAGCATTTTATGCACATGGTCCATAAACATATCGCGTTGTGGACGTTGATATTTGCCATAAGTGGCACCTGTATATTGATTTGTTTTCGCAAAATGTTTCAAATGGAAAGGGTCAGGATGAACATGGTGTACATGTGGTGAGCGTAAAAACGGCATACCGATACGGCAAGAGAAATCATCAAATTGTTCGCATAGTGAATCATGAGGATCTATAATCGTTAAGTCTTCAGCTGCTAAACCTGAAGCACGGAGTTTAATCGCAATAGTAACGGCGTGAATACCACCGCCGATAATTGTCCAAGACATAGCGTCACCTTCTTAAATCGTAATAGTTTCGATTTAATTAATATAGCACATTTCTTTTTGCATCACAAGCTGAAGTCAAAAGAAAAGACGCCGTAATATACTGTTGTCACAGTACTTTACGGCGTCTGAATCTATTAAGATTTGTCAGCTGCTTTTGGCTTATCTTTTTGTAATTCACTCATTTCGTCTAACTTAGTCGAACGTGAGTAAGGTGTTTTAATTTTATAAGATGCTTTGATAATTAAGTGACTGGATAAAGGTCCAGTAATCAAGATGAATAAAATCCCAATAATCAATTGTGGATTCACATAATGATCATGGCCAATAAAGAATAAGAAGACACCTAATAATAAACTCATTGAACCTAAGGTTGCTGCTTTACCAGCAGCATGTGCACGGCCATAAACATCTTTCAAACGTAAAAGACCAATGGCAGAAAGGGCACTGATAATCGCACCGACAACTACAAAGAATAATGACAAACTAATCATTATCGCGTCGATCATGTTCAATCACCTTACCTTCCTGCATGTATTTCGCGAAGACAGCTGTACCTAAGAATGCGATGATACCGATTAACAGGATCGTTACAATCATGTATTTAGTATCTAGGAAGATACTGAACAGAGCAACAATCGCCATAAATTGAATACCGATCGCATCTAAAGCTACGACTCTGTCGGCAAGAGAAGGGCCGAGAATCACACGTACCAACATACCGAGTATCGAAAGTGCAACGATAATCAATGCGATTATAATAACGACATTATAGGCAAACATTATGCTTCTCCCACCTCTCTGACAGCTTTTTCTAAGGAAGATTTAATACCTTCAACTTCCTCTTCTTTCGTGCTGAAATCTAAACAATGAATATAGATTTTCTTGTTATCATCACTGACGCCAAGAACGATAGTCCCTGGTGTAAGGGTGATGAGTGTACTTAATACGACAACTTCCCATGGCTCTTTTAAATCTGTATCGTAGACAAAGAATGCAGGTTCGTTATCCATTTTCGGTTTAATGACAATGCGGATTACATCAATATTCGCTTTGATGAGTTCAACTAAGAAGATGATCATCAATTTGATTACGTAATAAAGTGTAACCACATAGAAACGTCCAGGTAGTAACTTACGCATTAAGAATACGAGTAATAAACCGAAGACGTATCCTAATACAAAGTTATTAAGAGTGTAGCTGTCATTAACGAACAGCCAAAATATAGCAAGTAATAGATTCACGAGTACTTGAATTGCCATATTATTTCACCCCCAGTACGCTGTCGATATATGCTTTAGGGTCATAGAATGTGACAGCTGCTTCTTTAACGAATGGATACAACCATTCTGCTGCGAAACTAAAGACCACACATAGCGCAACAGCTAGAATTGCGACACTTAATAGGCCGCGGTAGTGTAAATGCGGATTAAATGTATAACCTTTTGACTCTCCGAAGAATCCTCTGATAAAAATCTTCATCACAGAATATAAAATTAAGAGACTAGATAATAAGACGACAATACCGCTGATATAAAATCCTTGTTCAAATGCGGCACGAACGATATACATTTTACCGTAGAAACCGCTGAAAGGTGGAATACCTGCAAGGTTTAAACATGCGATAAAGAATGTCCATCCTAAAACAGGATAATGTTTTATCAATCCACCGAACTTTCTGATATCTGTGGTACCAGTGATTTTAAGCATGACACCGATTAAGAAGAATAATGCTGCTTTAATCAACATGTCATTAACTGTGTAATATAACGCGCCGATGATACCAGCTTCATTCATCATTGCTACACCAACTAGGATGATACCAACCGCAATCATGATGTTATATAAAATGATTTTCTTCGTATCATTAAAGCTGATTGCCCCGATAGAGCCGAAGATAATCGTTAATAACGCTAAGATCAGTACTGTGTAGTGCGAGAATGTCAGTGTGTGTGCAAAGAATAAACTTAATGTTCTCGCAATCGCATAAACGCCAACTTTCGTAAGCAAGGCACCAAAGAATGCGATAATCGCAAACGGTGGTGCATAGTAAGCCCCAGGTAACCATACGTACATAGGGAAGGCACCGGCTTTTGTTGCGAATACAAAGAGGAACATCACGAATACAATGCTGACAAGTCCGCTTTGTGTATCAGATAAGTGTCCCAATTTCTGACTGATATCTGCCATGTTCAATGTTCCGACTACTGCGTACAAGATACCGACAGCCACTACGAAGAAGGCTGAAGATGCCACGTTCACAAGTAAGTATTTGATTGTTTCTTGTAATTGTATCTTCGTACCGCCAATAACGAGTAGGGAGTATGAAGAAATCAAGAATACTTCGAAGAATACGAACATGTTGAAGATATCACCTGTGATAAATGCACCGATAATACCTGTTTCCATGAACATGACTGCGAAATAGTAATAATATGTTTCACGGTGTAAACCGATTGATTGATATGAGAACAAAATAATCAATATAGTTACAATTAAACTAGTAATTACTAATGTTGCACTGAATAAATCAAGTACAAATACGATACTGTATGGTGCTTTCCAAGAACCTAATTCTAATTTCAAAGGTCCATGGTGCCATACGTTGATAAAGTTCCAAATGGCAAGACCTAATGCGATTAAAGATCCGCCTAAAGCGACATAACGTTTAATGAAAGGACGCTTGCCGATAAATACAAGAATCACTGCAGTAATCATAGGTGTAATCAACATCGCAGCGATTAAGTTATCTAGCATCATCATCTTCTGGCACTCCCTTCATTTGTTCTACGTTGTCAGTTCCAAGTTCCTTATAGCTTCTGAAAGCAAGTACTAAGAAGAACGCTGTAACCGCAAATGAAATAACAATCGCAGTTAAGATTAACGCTTGCGGGATAGGGTCGACATAACTTTTTGTTCCGTATTTAAAGATTGGAACAGAGCCTTCACCTAAGCCGCCCATTGTGATTAAAAACAAGTTTGCAGCATGTGTTTGAACTGCGGTACCAATAATGATTCGAATCAAGCTCTTAGACAAAATGAGATAGATACTGATTGATGTTAAGATACCGCAAACAATAATCATAATTATTTCCATCACTCATTCTCTCCAATCGCTAAAATAATTGTCATTACTGTACCGACAACGGCTAATAATACGCCTAGGTCAAAGAATAATGCTGTATGGATTTCCATAGGTTTTAAGAGTGGAAGCGGTACTTCGAATACTTTATGTGTAAAGAAGTTTTTGTGATAGAACCAGCTTGCAACAGGTGTCATAACACAAAATGTAAGACCAATCGCAATCAGCTTCTTAAAATCCCACGGGAAAATTTTACGCATTGTTTTCACATCGAAGGCCACCGCAACGAGTACTAATGAACTTGAAACAAGCAAACCTCCAATGAATCCGCCACCGGGTTGGTAGTGTCCATTTAGGAATAGTGAAAAGGCGAACATGACAATTAAGAAGAAAATGACTACTGTTGAGTATTGAAAGATAATATCATTTTTCTGTTTGTTCATTTTCATCCACCCTTTCATAACCATTTTTATGTTTAGAACGTAATTTAATTAACGTGTAAACTGCTAGACCAGCGATACCTAATACAGATGATTCGAATAAAGTATCGGTACCACGGAAGTCAACAAGGATAACGTTAACCATGTTGTTACCATGTGCTAAACTATGGACATTTTCTTTGTAGTAAGCCGCAATAGAATCGAAATGTTTATTACCATATGCGATTAAACCAAGGATTGTTACTGCGATACCGACACCAGCCGCGATTACGGCGTTTGTTACTTTAAATGAAGTCGTTTCGTTATAACGGTTCAAGTTTGGTAAATGGTAGAAACATAATAAGAACAATGCGGTTGAAATTGTTTCAACTACGAATTGTGTTAATGCTAAGTCTGGTGCGTTAAAGAAGATATAGAATATCGCCATAGAATAACCCACAGCACTCAGCATGATAATACTGAACAGTCTTGAACGTGCAAAGACTAACATAATTGCAGATGCTAAAATCATCACAACAATGATAACTTCATATGAACGTACACGACTGACATGACTGAAATCAAATGCAAATGGCAATGCAAGTACAGTAACAGCAGTTAATACGATTAAACTCCCCATAATGACAACAAGTTTATTACGGATAAATCCGCTCATATAAGTATGTGTCACTTGTTTAGAGAATACTGGTAAGTTGTCTGCTGAACGATCATAGAAATGATTTAGTTCGAGACGCTCTGGGATATTCTCTAGAACTTTAACCCACTTATGATAAGTGAAGATTAATAGAATACCGATTGCGTAAATAACTAAAGTTGAGAAGAATGCAGGTGTGAATCCATGGAATAAATGGAATTCTGCATCTGGCAACTTCGCATTACGTATTGCTTGGCTTGCCGGATCAATAATCGGTTTTGCTAATAATGTTGGGAATAAACCGAATACCACTACTAATACTGCTAAGAAAGCAGGAGCAATCCACATTAACACTGATGGTTCGTGTGGTTTATGTGGTAAAGATTCAGGTTTGTATGAACCCCAGAAAATTTGACCGATAAATCTGACTGAATATACAAATGTAAAGATACTACCTAAAATCGCAACAATTGGAATCAAGACACCTAACGTGTTCAAGCTGAAAAGAGGTGCTTGTGTAACATTAATCATTGCTTCAAGGAAGCTCTCTTTTGATAAGAAACCGTTAAATGGCGGCACACCAGCCATACTTAACGCTGAAATGACTGTAATTGTAAATGAAATCGGCATAATTGTCATTAAACCACCGAGTTTACGTACGTCACGTGTTCCGGTTTCGTGATCGATAATACCTGCAACCATGAAGAGTGCACATTTGAATGTGGCATGGTTAATTAAATGAAAGACTGCTGCGATAAACGCGGCTGCATAAAATTGGCTTTGTGAACCTTGGAAGTGGAAGCTGACAGCTCCGATACCAAGCATTGACATGACCATACCGAGTTGTGAAACAGTTGAGAAAGCTAAGATACCTTTCAAATCTGACTGTTTTGTCGCATTTAAAGATGCCCAGAATAATGTGACTAATCCAATTGCAGTGACTGTCCAAATCCAACCTTGTGATAATGCAAAGATTGGTGTAAGTCGTGCAACTAAGTAAATGCCCGCTTTGACCATTGTTGCAGAGTGCAGATAAGCACTGACTGGCGTAGGTGCTTCCATTGCATCTGGTAACCAGATATAAAATGGAAATTGCGCTGATTTTGTCATTGCACCAAAGAGTATTAAAATCATAGCCAAGATAAAGAACGGGCTTGATTGAATCTCAGAGGCATGTGCAATAAGATGGCGAATACTTGTTGAATGTCCTGAAAGTGTCATTAAGATAAAGCCGCCGAGTAAAGATAAGCCGCCAAATACTGTAATTAATAATGACTTTTGAGCACCGTAGAGTGAAGCCTCTCTAGTGCGCCAAAATGAAATTAATAAGAAACTAGAAAATGATGTCATTTCCCAGAATAAATACAGCATAAAGACGTTATCTGATAACACGACGCCTAGCATTGCACCCATAAAGAGTAATAAATAACAATAGAAATTACCCAATTGTTCCTTTTTGCTTAAATAGCTAATTGAATAGAAGGTAACTAAAGCACCGATACCTGTAATCAATAAACTGAACAATAAGCTTAATCCATCAACATATAAATTGTAGTTCATACCAATTTGCGGCATCCATGGTAATTCCGCAAAACGTGTTTTACCTGACATCGTTGTCGAAATATAAGTTAAGAAATAAATAAATAAAACGACGGGGACAGGTAATGTGAACCATCCTATATGTATACGCTTAATGAAACGATAAACAATAGGGATAATGAGTGCAAAAATGAACGGCAACAATACCGCTGCATGTAACCAACTCATTATTTGTCCTCCTTTGAATATAAGATAACCTCATTATACATCAATGTGAAGTGTGTAAAAACCTTGTTTTCCGGTAACACGCTTACATTTCGGGGGTCTTTTAAATAAGAAGAAACCCATAATAAATTATTTAAAATTTTGTTTGTACTGAATGCCATAATCATTCTTTAGCGTATTTAAATTGTGTAAAGACATTTTCGCATGTTCAGTATTTTCTTGTTTTAATTGTTCTTCATAATTTGTAATCGCTTGTTGTAAAGAATCTACATAATTTAAAGGTTCAAGATTGAATTCACGTAATTTTGATTTAGGTGTGAATCTTTTTTCATAATGACTGAGTGCGCGACGTTCATGGAAGAAGACGCCCTCTGTTGCTGTTGGATCATGTAAATCACCTTGTTTAGGATGTTTGATGACTTGTTCAACTTGAACTAAGACTTCACCGTTGTCTTTCTCTTCTACAATTGAAACACCATAGCTTCCTGTTTTATGTGAAAAACGATATAACATTTTAATACTTCCTTTCTGTGGTATATGTTAATATTGAGATACATCAATCTTAACATGAATGGAGTATTAATTATGGCAAACTATCCTCAATTAAATAAAGAAATCCAAGATAATGAAATTAAAGTCGTAATGCACACAAATAAAGGTGACATGACTTTTAAACTATTTCCTGATTTAGCACCAAAAACTGTTGAAAACTTTGTGACACATGCCAAAAATGGTTATTATAACGGCATTACTTTCCACCGTGTTATCAACGATTTTATGGTACAAGGCGGCGACCCAACAGCAACTGGTATGGGCGGTGAAAGTATTTACGGTGGAGCGTTTGAAGATGAATTCTCTATGGAAGTATTCAACTTATATGGCGCATTATCAATGGCGAACGCTGGACCTAACACAAACGGTTCACAATTCTTCATCGTACAAATGAAAGAAGTACCTGAAAACATGTTGAATCAATTAGCTGATGGCGGTTGGCCAAAACCAATCGTAGAAGCATACGGTGAAAAAGGCGGAACACCTTGGTTAGACCAAAAACACACAGTATTTGGTCAACTTGTTGAAGGTGAAAATACTTTAGAAGATATCGCAAATACTAAAGTAGGTCCTCAAGACAAACCAGTTCATGATGTAGTTATTGAATCAATTGACGTTGAAGAAAAATAAGTAGACAAGCATTTCAAATAGATGATGCAGCTCGATTTGTGGTGACGCAAATCGGGCTTATTTTAAGAAAAGATAAAGGAGGTTAATTCTCAGTGGAAAAGAACGAGGTCAATATTGCGTTATATCAACAACTCGCAGATTGGAATCCGATGAACTTTCAGGATCAAACGATGGGGGATGCTGAAGTGTATGAAATGATGGATGCAGTTCATCAAATTGACGATACACAGGCATTAGCACAAAAGTTCCAGGATATCTTTATGTATTCATTTGAAGAAAAACTTCCTATAGAAGAATGTCAGAAACAAGCTGAAGCGGCATTGTCATTAGAAGGTACATGCGGGTTATAAATAGACAGTAAGCTTAAACTAAAAAACATTATATGTATTAAAAATAAGCGAGATTATAGAGTGCTATAAGGTTTAACCCTTAAAGTATACTATAATCTCGCTTTGTTTTATTACGTTTGTGTTACGTTTTTGTAAATTTTATATGTAGAAATTATGTTGATGCTTATAAACTATAATGTTGAAAGTCTTATTGCGCACATTAAAATATGCCGTTAATAGTAGATGCAACCGTAGTTTATATGTATTATGCACCATTATTTTTAAAATAAATAACTGAATACTATAAAATACCATTAAAACTTCATGGAACCTATTTTATATACAATTGTGTCACTCCGTTTTATAATTATAAAGTAGTTCAAAATTTAATATATCGGAGGACATCAAATGAAGAAGTTGGATTTTTTGCCTAACTTAAGAAATCGCTATTCAATTAGAAGATTTACTGTAGGTACAGCATCTATTCTTATTGGATCACTTTTATTCTTAGGTCACAATGGCGAAGCCAAAGCAGCGGAGAGCACAAACGATAACACAGTTGTAGAGGCATCTAAAGATACAAGTACATCCCAACAAGAACCGGTAGAGAACACAGTGCCACAAGATAAAACAACAGACACTACTCAACAAGCTGGAAACACTCAAACTACATCAAATGTATTGGAGACAGTTAAGACAGACGCATTGTCTAAACTTTCTACATTTACACATTTAACTGAAGAAACAGTTAAACAATATACTGCTGAAGTCAAACAAGCTCAAACTGAAGCTGACGTTCAAGCAGTTGTTGACAAAGCACAAAAAGCAGAAGCTGAAGCAGTGAAACAAGCTGAAGCCGAACAAACGAAAACAGTTGATTCTACAAAAGAACAATCAGCAGCTACTACTGAAGCTCCTAAATCAACAACTGAGTCAGTTAAAGAAGAAACTAAAGCTGATACAACATCAGCAACAACTTCTGAAACAAACAATACTTCAGAAGCTAAAACAGTGACTTCAACAGACCAAGCAACACCAACAATAGAATCAACACCGCTATCTACCGAACAAAAGGTAGATAAAGTAAAAACTGAACTTGCCTCAGATTATGACAGTTCAAAAGTAGATGCAGCATTAGCTGTTATCGATACTACAGATTTAACAGAGGACCAAATTAAAGCAGAAGTGTTAAAACTTTTACTTGAGCAAGGTTCAGCACAAAAAGACTTATACAGCCCACAAGCGACAAAATTAAGATCAGCAGTAGAAGAACCAACGACAGCAGTACGTACATTTTCAGTTGATACCTCTTTAAAAGATGATGTCGTGGTGACGCCTGAAAACTTTAATCAATACTTCATTACTCATGGGATTGCATACTATGATCAAACAAAAGGTATTGCTACATTAACTCCTGATTTTCCAAGTTTCAGAGGTTCAATTACTTTAGATACAAAAATGAACGTTAATAAAGACTTCCATTTTACCGGAGCAGTTAACTTGGGAGACAAATATGAAGGCCATTCTAGAGATGGGGATCCAGGTGGCGATGGACTTGCCTTTGTTTTCAACCCAGGTGATCCTAACGTCATTGGTGAGTACGGTTCAGGACTAGGAATGGGCGGATTGCCTTATGCATTTGGATTCAAATTAGACACGTATGTTAATAAAAGCTTTGACCCTAAAGGTAAAACTAAACCAGACCCGATTGATTTCTATAATAAAGGAGCATTTGGAGCATTTATATTCGCGGACAAAGCAGGAACAGTAACTACTCAAACAGGTTTACCTGGATGGAAGGCCGCATTGTTAGATGTACAGCCATCAAATAACCAATTCCAACCATTTACGATTGATTATGATGGTGATACGAAAGAAATGACTATCACATATGCAGGTCAAACCTGGAAACAAAGTTTACAAAAATACTTTAGTTATACACGTAAAAATGAGTATTCTTTATCCATTTCTGCTTCAACTGGTGGGGCATATAACCTACAACAAGTAAAACTTGAAAAATTCACATATACTGCAGCTGCCTTATTAGAAGAAGATTTTGTAGATACAGATTTACAAGAATTAATCGATCGACCACTTCGTACATCTGGTGATGTTGATAAGATTATTACTGTACAAGACCCTAGCACATACTTAGCAGACAAAGGCTATAAATTATTAAGTGAAGATACGTCACATGCGCCTACTTATGATAAAACTAAAAAAACAATTAAATTAACAAATGCGAGTCAATTTCTTGTTTACTATGTTAAAGATATTGAAGCACCAAAAATTGGTGATATAGCAGCGCCAACAGTCGATGTTAATACAGAAATGAAACCGTTAGTTTTAGATATTACAGATAATAGTAAGCATCTTAATACGAAAACAGTGACAGGTTTGCCTGCCGGTGTAACATTTGATGAAGCTACAAATACAATCTCTGGTACACCGACTGCAGTGGGTACGTCAACAATAACTGTAACTGCAACTGACCATGCTGGTTTAAGCACTACTAAAACATTTACGTATACAGTAGTGGATACAAAAGCGCCAGATGTTACTATGGTTGTAGAACAAACAACTGAAGCATATACACCAATGACACCAATTAATGTAAATGCTGAAGATAACTCTAAAGTTGCACCGACATTAGCAGTAACAGGTTTACCAACTGGATTATCATTTGACCCAACAACAAAACAAATTACAGGTACACCGACAACTGTTGGTACATCTACAGTAACAGTTAGCGCAACTGATGGTTCAACAAATGTTGGTACTTCAACATTTAATATTGTAGTAACGCCTAATAAAGCGCTTGAAGCATTAAAAGCAGCAGTCGCAGATGCGAAAACTGTAAATAAAAATGACTACACACCAAATAGTGTTGCAGCATTAGATGCGAAGTTAACTGAGGCAGAAGCATTAATTGCTCATCCTGAAAATGGTTCAACAGATCAATTTAATGCGAAAACTCAAGAAGTTAAACAAGCTAAAGATCAATTAGTGCGTAAAGCAGATAAAACAGACTTAGAAAAAGCTATTGCAGAAGCAAGTAAATATACAAACTTAGATCCAACTAAACCAATGGATCAACAATTAATTACAGCTTTAGCTAATGCGAAAAATACAGATGCAGATCAAAATGCGACTCAAAAAGCAGTAGATGACAGTAAAAATAGTTTAAATAACGCTATCCAAGAAAAATTAAGAGCGGATGCATATGAAAAACTACAACAAGCTGTGATGAGAGGTGTACAAGTCGCAAAAACAGATGGTTATACACCAAACAGCTTACAAGCCGTTAAAGATACGATTCAAAAAGTAAATCCATTAGTAACAGCGTCTATGTCTGATGATCCAACAGTACGTAAACAATATACTGTTGACCAAATCGAACAAGCGACAAAAGACATCAATGATAGTATTTCTGGTTTAGTACGCCAAGCAGATAAAACAGAATTACAAAAAGCAATCGATAAAGCAGGTACTTTAGGTACATTAAATCCAGCAGATACTGAAGATAAAGCTGTTCAAGATAAATTAGCAGCAGCAAACACAGTTAAAGCAGATGGCAATGCCACAAAAGCACAAGTTGATCAAGCGACAGCTGATTTAAATAAAGCGATTGATCAAAAACTTTATCAAGATGCTTTAGATCGTTTGAATGCGGCAATTAAGGATGCGAAAGGTGTAAACCAAGCAGATTACACACCAGCTTCAGTGACACCATTTGATGCAGCAATTAAAGCAGGTGAAGCGAAAGCAGCAGATAAAACAGCTACACCTGAACAATTAGATGCAGCAGCAAAAGCAATCACTGATGCAAAAGCACAATTACAACATAATGCAGATAAATCAGCATTAGAAGTGGCAATTAATAAAGCCAAAGCATTAGGTGCATTAAATGAAGCAGATGCTGAAGATAAAGCAGTCAAAGATGCCCTAACAGCAGGTGAAGGTGTTAAAGACAATGCGAACGCAACAACACAACAGGTAGCTGATGCGACAAAAGCTATTAATGATGCAATTGCGGCTAAAGAACATGCAGATGCATTAGATGCTTTAAAAGCAAAATTAGCTGAAGTCAAAGCGTTAGATAAAGCACCATTCACGCCTGATAGTGTGAATGCTTTAAATGCACAAGTGACAGCTGGAGATGCAGTAGTTGCAGCTGAAAAATCTAAAACAACAGAAGAAATCAAAGCAGCAACAAAAGCATTAACAGATGCACAAAAAGCACTTGTGAAACAAGCAGATAAAACAGAATTAGAAAAAGCTATTGCAAAAGCGGGTACTTTAGGTCAACTTAATGCAGCTGATACTGAAGACAAAGCAGTTCAAGATGCTTTAGCAAAAGCAAACCAAGTCAAAGCAGATGGTAATGCAACTCCACAACAAGTGGCAGAAGCAACAGATACTTTAAATAAAGCAATCGACAAAAAACTTTACCAAGATGCCTTGGATGAATTAAATGCAGCAATTAGAGATGCAGAAGCTGTTACAAAAGCTAATTACACACCTGAAACTGTGACACCATTTGAAAAAGCAGTTACAGATGGTAAAGCAAAAGCAGCAGATTCAAATGCAACACCAGAACAACTTAAAGCAGCGGCACAAGCAATTAAAACTGCGAAAGATGCGTTAAAACAAAAAGCAAATAAAGCAGAGCTTGAAAAATCAATCGCAACGGCTGAAGCATTACAACCGTTAAAAGCAGGAGATCCTGAAGATGACGCAGTTAAAGCAGCTTTAGACAAAGCAAAACAAGTTGATGCGAACCAAAACGCTGACCAAGCATCTGTAGATGCAGCGAAAGTCGAATTAGACAATGCAATTAAAGCAAAACAAACACAAGATGCAGCAGATGCATTAAAACAAGCAGCACTTGATGAGTTAAAAGCAGAACTTGCAAAAGTCGCTAAAATTGATAAAAACAACTTTACACCTGATAGCGTTGCACCATTAACTGAAAAAGAAACAGCAGGCAATGCGATTGTTGCTAACCCTGAAAATAAAACAGTTGATGAAATTAAAACAGCAACACAAGCGTTGAAAGATGCTGAAAAAGGATTACAAGCTAAATCTGATAAAGCAGCATTACAAGCAGCAATTGATAAAGCAGAAGCATTAACAGGTTTAAATCCCGCAGATGCAGAAGATAAAGCAGTCCAAGATGCTTTAGCAGCAGCTAAAAAAGTGAATGATAATCCAAATGCGTCACAAGCTGAAGTTCAAGCAGCTACAAAAACATTAAATGATGCCATAGCAGCTAAGGAACATTCAGATGCATTAGATGCTTTAAAAGCAGAACTTGCAAAAGTGGCTGGTCTTAATAAAGATCAATACACACCAAACAGTGTAGCGCCTTTAAATACAAAAGAAGCAGATGGTAAAGCCATTGTTGCAGCACCAGAAGCTAAAACAACTGAAGAAATTAAAGCGGCAACGCAAGCGCTTAAAGAAGCAGAAGCCGGTTTAGTAGATAGAGCGGATAAAACTGCATTACAAACTGCGATTGAAAAAGCAGAAGCCTTACCAAACTTAGATGCAGCGGATAAAGAAGATAAAGCAGTTCAAGAGGCCTTAGCAGCAGCTAAAACTGTTAAAGAAGATGCTAATGCTACACCTCAAGCGGTTCAAGCAGCTACAAAAGCATTAAACGATGCTGTAGCAGCGAAAGAACGTCAAGACGCTTTAGATGAATTGAATAAAGCAATTAAAGCAGCAGAAGCTGTTAACAAAGATAGCTTTACTCCAGATTCAGTTGCACCATTCACAACAGCCTTAAATGACGGTAAAGCGAAAGCAGCAGATACAAATGCAACACCTGCAGAATTAAAAGCGGCAGCTAAAGCAATTACTGATGCACAAAATCAATTACAACCTGTAGCAGATAAAGCAGCATTACAAGCAGCCATTGCCAAAGCAGAAGCATTAAAAGATTTAAATCCAGCAGATAAAGAAGACAAAGCAGTTCAAGATGCTTTAGCAGCAGCTAAAACTGTAAATGATAATGCCAATGCAACACCTGATCAAGTCGCTCAAGCAACTAAAACATTAACTGATGCTTTAGCAGCAAAAGAACGTCAAGATGCATTAGATGAATTACAAAAAGCATTAGACGCAGCTAACGCAGTTAAGAAAGATGACTACAAACCAAGCACTGTAGCACCGTTCGAAGCAGCCGTTCAAGCTGGTGAAGCAGCCAAAGCTGATACTTCTAAAACTCCAGAACAGTTGAAAGCAGCAGCACAAGCAATCAAAGACGCGCAAAATGCATTACAAGCGAAAGCAAATAAAGCTGAACTTGAAAAATCAATCGCGACAGCTGAAGGTTTAGGTCAATTAAACGCAAATGATCCGGAAGACAAAGCAGTTCAAGATGCATTAAATAAAGCTAAAGAAGTTCAAGCAGATCAAAATGCGGATCAAGCAGCAGTTGATGCAGCTAAAAAAGCGTTAGATGACGCGATTAATGCTAAAAAAGCTCAAGATGCAAAAGAAGCTAAAGAAGCAGCGGATGCAAAACAAGCAGCGCTTGATGAATTGAAAGCTGAACTTGCGAAAGTCGCTAAAATTGATAAAAACAACTTTACCCCTGATACAGTATCACCTTTAACTGAAAAAGAAGATGCAGGTAAAGCTATCGTTGCAGCACCAGATACGAAAACAACTGAAGATATTAAAGCAGCAACGCAAGCATTGAAAGATGCGCAAAATAACTTAGTTCAAAAAGCTGATAAAGCAGAATTACAAAAAGCAATCGATAAAGCAAAAACTTTAGGTCAACTTGATCCTGCAGATAAAGAAGATAAAGCACTTCAAGATGCAGTAACTGCTGGTGAAGCGGTTAAAGCTGATGGTAATGCAACACCACAACAAGTGGCAGAAGCAACAAAAGCAATTAACGATGCCATCGCAGCAAAAGAACGTCAAGATGCATTAGATGAATTACAAAAAGCATTAGATGCAGCTAACACAGTTAAGAAAGATGACTACAAACCAAATACAGTTGCACCATTTGAAGCAGCAGTTCAAGCTGGTGAAGCAGCGAAAGCTGATACTTCTAAGACTCCACAAGAGTTGAAAGCAGCAGCACAAGCAATCAAAGACGCGCAAAATGCATTACAAGCGAAAGCAAATAAAGCTGAACTTGAAAAATCAATCGCGACAGCTGAAGGTTTAGGTCAATTAAACGCAAATGATCCGGAAGACAAAGCAGTTCAAGATGCATTAAATAAAGCTAAAGAAGTTCAAGCAGATCAAAATGCGGATCAAGCAGCAGTCGATGCAGCTAAAAAAGCGTTAGATGATGCAATTAATGCTAAAAAAGCACAAGATGCAAAAGAAGCTAAAGAGGCAGCGGATGCAAAACAAGCAGCTTTAGAAGCATTGAAAGCAGAGCTTGAAAAAGCGAAAGCTGTTCAAAAAGATAATTTCACACCAGACAGCGTAAAACCGTTAACTGATGCAGAAACTTCTGGACAGGCGATTGTCGATGCACCAGATGGCAAAACAACTAAAGAAATTGAAGCGGCTACTCAAGCATTAAAAGATGCTCAAAAAAATTTAGTTCAAAAAGCTGATAAAGCTGAGTTACAAAAAGCAATCGATAAAGCAACTGGTTTAGGACAATTTGACCCTGCAGATAAAGAAGACAAAGCAGTCCAAGATGCTTTAGCAACAGCTAATACAGTGAATGATAATCAAAATGCGACACCTCAAGAAGTTCAACAAGCAACAGAAGCATTAAACAATGCAATTGCGGCTAAAGAACGTCAAGATGCATTAGATGAGTTACAAAAAGCATTAGATGCAGCTAACGCAGTTAAGAAAGATGATTATAAACCAAGCACTGTAACTCCTTTCGAAACAGCCGTTCAAGCTGGTGAAGCAGCGAAAGTTGATACTTCTAAGACTCCACAAGAGTTGAAAGAAGCCGCACAAGCAATCAAAGATGCACAAAAAGCTTTAGAAACTAAAGCGAATAAAGCTGAACTTGAAAAATCAATCGCAACAGCTGAAGGTTTAGGTCAATTAGACCCAACTGATACTGAAGATAAAGCAGTCCAAGATGCTTTAAACAAAGCGAAAGAAGTTCAAGCTGATCCTAATGCTTCACAAGATGCTGTAGATGCAGCTCAAAAAGCATTAGATGACGCAATTAATGCTAAGAAAGCACAAGATGCGAAAGAAGCTAAAGCAGCAGCTGACGCAAAACAAGCAGCATTAGACGCATTGAAAGAAGAACTTGCTAAAATCGATAAAGATAACTTTACGCCTCATACAGTTGCACCTTTAACTGAAAAAGAGGATGCAGGTAAAGCTATCGTTGCAGCACCTGAAAATAAAACAACTAAAGAAATTGAAGATGCTACACAAGCATTAAAAGATGCAGAAGCAGCGTTACAAGCTAAATCTGATAAAGCGGCATTACAAGCAGCCATCGATAAAGCAAATGCTTTAGGTCAACTTGATCCTACTGATAAAGAAGATAAAGCTCTTCAAGACGCAGTTACTGCAGGTGAAGCTGTCAAAGCGGACGGAAATGCAACACCACAACAAGTTCAAGAAGCAACAAAAGCAATCACTGATGCTATCGCAGCAAAAGAACGTCAAGATGCATTAGATGCATTACAAAAAGCATTAGACGATGCGAAAACTGTTAAGAAAGATGACTACAAACCAAATACAGTTGCACCATTTGAAGCAGCTATTACTGCAGGCGAAGCAGCCAAAGCAGATGCGACTAAGACTCCTGAAGAGTTGAAAGCAGCAGCTAAAGCAATCACTGATGCTAAAAACAATCTTGAAGCGAAAGCTAACAAAGATGAATTGAACAAAGCAATTACTACTGCAGAAGGCTTAACTTTAGATCCAAACGATAAAGAAGATAAAGCGGTCCAAGATGCATTAGCTAAAGCGAAAGAAGTTCAAGCAGATCAAAATACTACGCAAGCAGCAGTCGATGCAGCAAAAGCAGCATTAGAAGATGCAATTAACGCTAAAAAAGCACAAGATGCAAAAGAAGCTAAAGAAGCAGCTGACGCAAAACAAGCAGCGTTAGATGCATTGAAACAAGAGTTGGCTAAAGCAGCACAAGTTGATAAAAACAACTACACACCAGACAGTGTGAAACCATTGACTGATTCACAAACAGCAGGACAAGCGATTGTTGACGCACCTGAAAATAAAACAACTGAAGAAATTGAAAAAGCAACACAAGCATTGAAAGATGCACAAGCAGGTTTAGTTGCAAAAGCGGATAAAGCAGAACTTGATAAAGCAATCACTGCAGCAGAAGGCTTAACTTTAGATCCAAATGATAAAGAAGATAAAGCCGTTCAAGATGCATTAAATAAAGCAAAAGAAGTTCAAGCAAACCCTAACGCAACTCAAGAAGAAGTTAATGCAGCGAAAGATGCTTTAAATAAAGCAATCGAAGCAAAAACTGCTCAAGATCAAGCAGATGCAGTCAAAGCAGCACTTGATGCATTAAAAGCAGAGCTTGAAAAAGCGAAAGCTGTTCAAACTGATAAATTCACTCCAGATAGTGTGAAACCATTAACTGAAGCTGAAACAGCAGGACAAGCAATTGTTGATGCTCCAACAGGTAAAACTGTTGAAGAAATTAATAAAGCAACACAAGACTTAAAAGATGCCCAAGCAGGTTTAGTCGCAAAAGCGGACAAAACTGAACTTGAGAAATCAATTGCAACTGCAGAAGGTTTAGGTCAATTAGACCCAGCTGATAAAGAAGATAAAGCCGTTCAAGATGCCTTAGCAGCAGCTAAAGCAGTAGAACAAAATCCTAATGCGACACAAACTGAAGTTGATAATGCGAAAGCAGCGTTAGATGAAGCAATTAATGCTAAAAAAGCACAAGATGAGAAAGAAGCGAAAGCAGCAGCAGATGCCAAACAAGCAGCATTAGATGCGTTGAAAGCAGAGCTTGAAAAAGCGAAAGCAATCAACAAAGATGAGTACACACCAGACAGTGTGAAACCATTAACTGATGCACAAACAGCAGGACAAGGAATTGTTGATGCACCGGATAATAAAACAACAGCAGAAATTGAAGCAGCAACCCAAGCATTGAAAGATGCTCAAAAAGACTTAGTTCAAAAAGCTGATAAAGCTGAGTTACAAAAAGCAATCGATAAAGCTAATACTTTAGGTAACCTTGACGCGAATGATCCAGAAGACAAAGCGGTTCAAGATAAATTAGCAGATGCTGAAAGAGTTAAAGCTGATGATAATGCAACGCCACAACAAGTAGCAGAAGCAACAAAAGCTTTGAACGATGCTATCGCAGCGAAAGAACATCAAGATGCTTTAGATGAATTAAATAAAGCAATCGACGCAGCAAACGCAGTCAATAAAGATGACTACAAACCAAATACAGTGAAACCTTTAGAAGATGCGGTTAAAGCGGGCGAAGCTGCAAAAGCGGATGCGACTAAGACTCCACAAGAGTTGAAAGACGCAGCCAAAGCAATCACTGATGCTCAAAAAGCTTTAGAAGCAAAAGCTAATAAAGATGAGTTAAACAAAGCTATTACAAATGCTGACGGTCTAACTTTAGATCCAACAGACGCAGAAGATAAAGCAGTCCAAGATGCTTTAAATAAAGCGAAAGAAGTTCAAGCAGATCCTAATGCTTCTCAAGCAGATGTTGATGCGGCAAAAGAAGCTTTAGAAAATGCAGTGAACGCTAAGAATGCACAAGATGCAAAAGAAGCTCAAGCAGCAGCGAAAGCTAAACAAGACGCTTTAGATGCATTAAAAGCAGAGTTAGAAAAAGTCGCTAAAATTAACAAAGACAACTTCACTCCAAACACAGTTGCACCATTAACTGAAAAAGAGGAAGCTGGTAAAGCGATTGTTGCAAATCCAGATGCGAAAACAACTGAAGAAATCAAAGAAGCAACTCAAGCATTAATTGATGCAGAAAATGCATTACAAGCTAAGTCAGACAAAGCCGCTTTACAAGCAGCGATTGATAAAGCGAACGCTTTAGGTGAATTGAATCCTGCTGATGCTGAAGATAAAGCCGTTCAAGATGCTGTAGCGGCGGGTGAAAAAGTTAAAGCTGACGGCAACGCAACACCACAAGAAGTGGCAGATGCTACAAAAGCTATTAACGATGCCATCGCAGCGAAAGAACGTCAAGATGCTTTAGATGAATTAAATAAAGCAATTGAAGATGCAAAAGCTGTTAATAAAGATGACTTCAAACCAAATACAGTGAAACCTTTTGAGGATGCGGTTAAAGCAGGTGAAACTGCAAAAGCAGATGCGACTAAGACTCCACAAGAGTTGAAAGACGCAGCAAAAGCAATCACTGATGCTAAAAACAATCTTGAAGCAAAAGCTAATAAAGATGAATTGAACAAAGTAATCACTACTGCAGAAGGTTTAACTTTAGACCCAGCTGACAAAGAAGATAAAGCTGTTCAAGACGCATTAACTAAAGCAAAAGAAGTTCAAGCAGATCCTAACGCTTCACAAGCAGATGTAGATGCAGCGAAAGCAGCATTAGAAGATGCAATTAATGCTAAAGCTGCTCAAGATGCAAAAGAAGCGAAAGAAGCAGCAGATGCCAAACAAGCAGCATTAGATGCGTTGAAAGCAGAGCTTGAAAAAGCAAAAGCAATCAACAAAGATGACTACACGCCTAATAGTGTGAAACCATTAACTGATGCAGAAACAACAGGACAAGCAATTGTTGATGCACCAGACAATAAAACAACAGCAGAAATTGAAGCTGCTACACAAGCATTAAAAGATGCTCAAGCAGGTTTAGTTGCAAAAGCAGATAAAGCAGAACTTGATAAAGCTATCACAACTGCTGATGGATTGAATTTAGATCCAATTGACAAAGAAGATAAAGCTGTACAAGATGCTTTAGAAAAAGCAAAAGAAGTTCAAGCAAATCCAAATGCGACTCAAGATGAAGTTAATGCGGCGAAAGATGCATTAAACAAAGCAATTGAAGCTAAAACTGCTCAAGATCAAGCAGACGCAAAACAAGCAGCGCTTGATGAGTTGAAAGCAGAACTTGCGAAAGTCGCAAAAATCGACCTTAATCAATACACACCTGATAGTGTTAAACCTTTAACTGATAAAGAAATCGAAGGTAATGCAATTGTAGCTATTCCAGATGCAAAAACTACAGAAGAAATCAAAGCTGTAACACAGGCGTTGAAAGATGCTCAAGCAGGTCTAGTTCAAAAAGCTGATAAAGCTGAATTACAAAAAGCAATCGATGCGGCAAATGCTTTAGGTAACCTTGATGCTGCTGATAAAGAAGATAAAGCACTTCAAGATGCAGTATCAGCAGGTGAAAAAGTGAAAGCTGACGGCAACGCAACACCACAACAAGTGGCAGATGCTACAAAAGCAATTAATGATGCAATTGCAGCAAAAGAACATCAAGATGCTTTAGATGAATTACAAAAAGCAATCGATGCAGCAAATGCCATCAATAAAGATGACTTCAAACCAAATACTGTGAAACCATTAGAAGATGCAGTTGCAGCGGGTGAAGCAGCGAAAGCAGACGCTACTAAGACTCCAGAAGAGTTGAAAGAAGCGGCTAAAGCTATCACTGATGCGCAAAAAGCTTTAGAAGCAAAAGCTAATAAAGATGAGTTGAATAAAGTAATCAATAATGCAGAAGGTTTAACATTAGATCCGACTGACAAAGAAGATAAAGCCGTTCAAGACGCGTTAGCTAAAGCAAAAGAAGTTCAAGCAGACCCTAATGCTTCTCAAGACGCAGTAGATGCAGCGAAAGCAGCTTTAGAAGATGCAATTAATGCTAAAAATGCCCAGGATGCAAAAGAAGCTAAAGAGGCAGCAGATGCTAAACAAGCAGCATTAGACGCATTAAAAGCAGAACTTGAAAAAGCGAAAGCAATCAATAAAGACGATTACACACCAAACAGTGTAAAACCGTTAACTGATGCAGAAACAACAGGCCAAGCAATTGTTGATGCTCCAGATGGTAAAACAACTGAAGAAATAGAAGCAGCTACACAAGCATTGAAAGATGCCCAAGCTGGATTAGTAGCGAAAGCAGATAAAGCGGAACTTGATAAAGCTATCAATAACGCAGAAGGTTTAACATTAGATCCAACAGATAAAGAAGATAAAGCCGTACAAGATGCGTTAGAAAAAGCGAAAGCTGTTCAAGCAAATCCAAATGCAACTCAAGATGAAGTTAATGCAGCGAAAGATGCGTTGAACAAAGCAATTGAAGCGAAAACTGCTCAAGATAAAGCAGACGCAGTGAATGCAGCATTAGACGCATTAAAAGCAGAACTTGAAAAAGCGAAAGCAATCAATAAAGATGATTACACACCAAACAGTGTAAAACCGTTAACTGAAGCTGAAACAACAGGTCAAGCAATTATCGATGCACCAACTGGCAAAACAGTAGAAGAAATCGAAGCAGCAACACAAGCATTAAAAGATGCGCAAGCTGGTTTAGTTCAAAAAGCAGATAAATCAGAGTTACAAAATGCTATTGATAAAGCTAACGCAATTGATAATCTTGAAGCGACTGACAAAGAAGATAAAGTAATCTTAGATGCAGTTGCAGTAGGTGAAAAAGTAAAAGCAGACGGTAACGCAACACCGCAAGAAGTGGCAGATGCTACGAAAGCAATTAATGATGCGATTGCGGCTAAAGAACATCAAGATGCCTTAGATGAATTGAATAAAGCTATCGAAGATGCAAAAGCTGTTAATAAAGATGACTTCAAACCTAACACAGTGAAACCTTTAGAAGATGCAATTAAAGCGGGTGAAACTGCAAAAGCAGATGTGACTAAAACACCAGAAGAGTTAAAAGAAGCGGCTAAAGCAATTAACGATGCAAAAAATAATCTTGAAGCGAAAGCGAATAAAGATGAATTGAACAAAGCTATTACTGAAGCTGAAGGTTTAACTTTAGATCCAAAAGATAAAGAAGACAAAGCAGTTCAAGACGCATTGGATAAAGCAAAAGCTGTTTTAGAAGATCCAAATGCGACACAAGAAGCAGTGGATGCAGCGAAAGATGCGTTGAATAAAGCGGTTGAAGCTAAGAAAGCTCAAGATGCAAAAGAAGCAGCTGAAAAACAAGCAGCACTTGATGCATTAAAAGCAGAGCTGGAAAAAGCGAAATCAGTAGATAAAGATGCATACACACCAAATAGTGTGAAACCATTAACTGATGCTGTAACAGTGGGTCAAGCAATTGTTGATGCTCCGAAAGATAAGACTGTTGAAGAAATCAAAAAAGCTACACAAGCATTGAAAGATGCACAAGCTGGATTGGTTGCGAAAGCAGATAAAACAGAACTTGATAAAGCAATCAATAACGCAGAAGGCTTAACTTTAGATCCAGCAGACAAAGAAGATAAAGCAGTACAAGACGCATTAGAAAAAGCGAAAGCAGTACAAGCAGATGCTAATGCGACACAAACAGAAGTAGACGCTGCTAAAGATGCATTGAATAAAGCAGTTGAAGCTAAAGCAACTCAAGATAAAGCTGATGCAGTCAATGCGGCACTTGAAGCGTTGAAAGCAGAACTTGAAAAAGCGAAAGCTATCAATCAGGCTGACTTTACTCCTAACAGCGTTGAACCATTGGTAG
>NZ_PPRU01000082.1 GCF_002902285.1 Staphylococcus simulans
AATGAATAAAGCTTTTAAAACTCTAATTCACTCGGTTTTGCTTGGTAAAATCTATTTTTTACTTACTTATCTAGTTTTCAATGTACAAAAAATCAAAATGGTGGGCCTAAGTGGACTCGAACCACCGACCTCACGCTTATCAGGCGTGCGCTCTAACCAGCTGAGCTATAGGCCCATCTCACGTTGAATGTTTCAAATAAACATTCAAAACTGAATACAATATGTCACGTTATTCCGTTTCAGTTTCCTGCGAAACTGTTCCGAATATATC
>NZ_PPRU01000083.1 GCF_002902285.1 Staphylococcus simulans
TAAACGAAATCGTAAATCAAGTAACTGTACCTGATTATCCAACAGAAGGTAACCAACCAAAAGTAACAGTAGATAATCCAGCATTAATCCCTGATGGCAAAGTTCCAGGTGAATATGAAGTACCAGTAACAGTCACTTATCCAGACGGTACAAAAGACCACGTTATGGTTAAAGTGACAGTAGGTCCGAAAGCTTCAGATGTCTTTGAACCAGTAGCTGGAAAAGTTGAAAAACCATATGGTACACCAACTACAATTGAAGATGTTGTTTCTAAAGTAAACGTACCAGGCTATTCTAAAGTGGATGATCCTTATAAAGTTACCGTAGATAACCCATCTGTATTACCTAATGGAAACACACCAGGTGTATATGATGTTCCAGTTACAGTGACATACCCAGATGGTTCGACTGACCATGTAACAGTTAAAGTTGTTGTAACACCACAACCAGAAAATGATAAATATGAACCAGTATCTAAAGATATTGAAAAACCATATAATC
>NZ_PPRU01000084.1 GCF_002902285.1 Staphylococcus simulans
GATTATATGGTTTTTCAATATCTTTAGATACTGGTTCATATTTATCATTTTCTGGTTGTGGTGTTACAACAACTTTAACTGTTACATGATCTTTTGTGCCATCTGGATATGTCACCGTTACTGGTACTTCATATTCACCTGGAACTTTGCCGTCAGGGATTAATGCTGGGTTATCTACAGTAACTTTTGGTTGATTACCTGTTGTTGGGTAATCAGGGACAGTTACTTGGTTTACGATTTCGTTTACAGTTGTTGGTTGATTATATGGTTTTTCAATATCTTTAGACACTGGTTCATATTTAGCGTTTTCTGGTTGTGGTGTTACAACAATTTTAACTGTTACATGATCTTTTGTGCCGTCTGGATATGTCACCGTTACTGGTACTTCAAAGACTCCTGATGCGTTTCCACTAGGTACTGTTGTTGGGTCATCAATTGTAACAACAACTTTGCCACCATCTTTAGGGAAGTCTGGAACACTTACTTTTTCTTTAACTTCTTCTGGAGTAGTTGGTGTGCCATATGGTTTTGTGATTTCTCCCGCAGTCGGTTCATATTTATCGTTTTGTGGTTGCGGATTCACTGTAACTTTAACCGTTACGTAATCTTTTGTGCCGTCTGGATAAGTGACTGTCACTGGGACATCGAATGTGCCCGGTGTTTGACCATTAGGTACTTTTGTTGAATCGTCAACTGTTACTATCGGTGTTCCTTTGTCAGCTGGGAAGTTTGGTACTGTGACTTTGTCTTTGACTTCTTGTTCAGTTGTACCTTGACCAAATGGTTTTGTGATTGGTTGAGTCGTTGGTTCATAAGTATCGGAGTCTTTTGGACCGACCGTAACTTTTACATTCACTGTATCCGTTGTTTTATCTGGATAAGTCACTGTGACTGGAACTTCGAACTCGCCGCTTGTTTTACCGTCAGGTACTTTTGTTGTATCTACAGTAATAATTGGTTGGTCTCCTTCTTTAGGGAAATCCGGAACACTTACTT
>NZ_PPRU01000085.1 GCF_002902285.1 Staphylococcus simulans
AACATGTGTACCGTTATTTTCACGTGCGTATAACCATGGCAAATATTGAGAAGGTGTCATACTTCCGTAATCATTATGGATAACCACGCCTTGAACACTTGGCTTTGGAGCTGTAATTTTATTACCTTTGATATGGTTAGAATAAATATGTTTCAATTGTTTCTCACTTCCATTTTTAGATTTATCTTGCTTTGCATTCAGCTTACTAATATCGTATTTTTCAATTGGAATACCACTACACACTTCTAATTTTTCATCTTTCAAGTTAGTACCTTTCGGACGTAGTTGTAAATGAAGATGTGCATTCATAGGATTATCATAATAGTTGGATGAACCTTGCAATCCAACTATGTCGCCTTGATTGACTTTATCGCCTTTTGAGAATCGTAATGAATTACGTTGCAAGTGGCCATAAATCCAATCGTTACCATTGGCATCTCTGATTTCCACTGTGCCTCCAAAATTGCCATATGGCTCACTAGTGATAACTGTTCCGCTTGTGACTGCTGGTACGTCATTTGTGGCGTTAGAATATACATCAAACGCTCTGTGGTAACCACCACAAAATTCATCATAATTAATTCCATTTTCTTGATAATTTCTATATCCATAATTTTTAGGATAATTATCATAAGTGCGCGGGTCGGATGAAATTTTCCAACCTTTTTTAGTAAGGTAATCAATAGCAGTTAGCATTCTATTTCAACCCTTTCTCTTTTAAATACTTTTCTTGGTCACGCGCTGATTTTTTAATGATAAATGTATTCTTCCATACTCCATACGATACTAATGCGAGGGGTAATCCAGTATTGATCACATTAATCCATGCATCTACTTTTTGAGGATTAATCCATTCCGCGCTGATTCCACTTGTGTTTAGTGCAAGATATAAAGCGCCAAGAAAACCACCGATTAAGCCGATGAATTGTTTAATTTTATCTTCCATTTAATTCACTCCTTTGAAATAGTAAAAAACCGACGCAGTGCGCCGACTTATTTGAAAAAGATGTTTGCAACTAAAGAAATGAGTGGTACTAATACAACGCCTGCAAAACCTAACCAGTAGCCAATCACTTCTCTGTTTCCTTTTGCTTCTGCTTCTACAATACCTTGCAAACTTTTAATTTCTTTTTCGTGATTTTTTGTTTCGTATTCTAAATCAGTAACTCTAGTCCCAACTGTTGATAATGATTCGCTCATTTTTTCTAAATGTTTTTCTGATCTAGCTTGTGATTCAAATGCTTTTTCTTGCAGCAGTGTCTGTCTATCTATCTTATTTAGTAAACTGTTAAACTTGTCTGTGTGCTTTGCATCCACTTCATTTATTCGCTCGTGTATCTTTCCTCTCGACTTTTCCCACTCATGTCTTAGAACATATTTATTTTCGTCCATAAATACCTAAACCACCTAAGAAACCAACAAATCCAAGCCACGCTGTCATAGTGATTAATTGAGCTGGTGTAAGCCAATTAAGAGCGTTGTATACACCTGCTGATGCTAGTAAGAAGTGTATGATTGAACTTCCCACACCACCTATTAACATAAAATAGTTCGAAATATTATTCACAGACCGTTTACCAAAGAATAAACTTGATAAAATTAGACAAGTACCAAATATAAGCAGTAGTAACCCCCAAATCCATATAGGCATAACTTCATTTAATGCATGATAAAAAGCACTTTCATTAACTACATTTTCTGGACTTGTAAGCCAGTAGCAACCACGTATATCTACAAAAACACCTAAACCAAATAATGATAAAGTTGCCAATTTATCGTGTATTGTAAAATTTTTGCTCATGTGTTCACCTACTTCCATCTAAATAAAAACCACAAGCCTAAGCCTGTGGTTGTTCTGGATATTCTTCACCTGTGATTTCTGTATACTGCTCTTTAGTAATACACTCTAACTCTACAAAACGTTTAACTTGCGCGTTAGTGTAGCATCTTCTATCATAAAAATATTTAATATTGTCAAAACCTGGAAACATATTATTTTTCCCCTTTCATTTCTGCTATTTCTAATAGTATTTGAGCTTGTTGCTGTTCTAACTGTTTAATGCGTTTATCTTTTTCAGCAATGTCTAACATTGATTGGGCTAATTGTTTTTGTGTATCTCTTAATTGAAATGAGCTTTCTGCTATCTGCATTTGAGCACTAGCCATCATAATCTCAGAAGTTGATGGTTGCGGTAGTTCTTCTTTAGGAAGCGATTCCTCAAACTCTTCTTTAGTAGCTCCAATCCATTCATCGCCGTTGAAATAAAATGGACTATAAATCCCTTCAGGTGGTGCTACCTCAGTCCATGCCTCTTTAGGATAATCATATTCACCTTCATCATTAACAAAGGCTAAATAAGGTGTTCCATCATATAAAAATACTTGTTTAAACATTTATATCAACCTCCTATTCTACCCAACTGATTGTTCCATAAATATATTTTTTATCAGATTTTTCCCATTCATCTTTGTTAGCTACATACAACTTAACTGAACCGTCATTCTCTACAATTATACTTGTACCATTATGATCTAATGGTGCTCTGATAAATCCGACTTGAGGGCTCTTAGTGATATTAGCAGGCAATTGAGCTATATATTGTTCATGAGCAACGTTGCTAGCATTTACTCTTACAAATTTTTGTGTCATAGAACCAATTGTGATAACTCTATAAGAACAGCCGTAACCATTACGAGATTCACCATAACCATAATCAGTATTAGTTCGACCACCATTAATAATTGTGAATGGTATCCAACCAGTATCAGATTGATTATTTGTAATTTCTTTCCAATCTGACCAAGATATGTGACAATTTTTCATAAAAATTCTGTTTAAATTAAAAGGTCTGAAAAAAACATGTTTAACAATATTATTGCCATATTCATACACTTCTAAAAAACCACTTTTGTCTAATGGCGAACCTGTGGGTGAAGGGCAATAATAGAATCCTGTCTTTAAATTACTTAGAAAATCCGGATTATCTAATTCGGCATTAACTAATTTATGTGATTTACCATCATCATTAGTTAGTTTATATTTTTGCCAATTTAAAGTTGCTAAATCTTCTGTTAATTTATCATGAGTTAAGAAACCATTATCTTCAACTGTTTGATTAAATTCTGTAACTTTAGTGTTTACATGTTCTGTAGCTTCGTTTGCTTTATTATTAATACTATTTACTGCTGTTGATGCTGTATCTTGAACACTTGATTTTGCATTGTTAGCTGTAGTAGTTATATCTTTTGTAGCATTATCTTTAAGTTTTGTTAAATCAGTTTTAGCCTGAGTAATAAATGCTTGAATATCTGATTTCCCATCAGCAACAATAGCATTAAGTGTTTCTACACCTTTTTGTAATACTGACTTCATTTCTGCAACGTAATCTGCACCGTTAGCGATAGCTTCCTCAATATCTCTAACTTGTTGTTCGATACGTTCTTTTAATTGAGAGAACATACGGATATATTCAACCTTAGTAAATGACGATATTTTGTTGATCAATGCGTCTGCTACTTCAAAAGTAAATTCTCTGAATACAGCTACCTCATTATATTCAGGATTTCCATCTACATTATTAACACCAATATAAACCTGTCCTTTAATTTTTGTAGACGTAGAAGCTTGTAAAAACTCTTTATCTAAAGTTATTGTTACTATCCCATTATTTGAATCTTCAATTTCTAACTCAATTACATCTGATACACTACCATTACTAGATTCAAAGTAAGCGTAAGCTGTTAAGTTATTCTCATGGATTAATAAAGGCCCTTTTGTATTACTTAATTGAAATCTTAATATTGCTGTGTTTTCATCTAAATTATAAAAACCAACCCCTAAATCAGAGATTGGTTTCAAATAAGGTTCGGACTTTAATTTAAATAATGCCTTTTTATCTATTCCGTTACTCACAAAATCACTCCTTATTTAATTAGTACGACAGCAACGCCGTACCCTTTTTCAGTGTCATATGGTGTAGTAATTTCTAACACACGATAAAACCCGTTGTTATTGTCTTTTGTGCCTACACCTTTATCAGCTTTGATATAGTCATTAACCGATACAGTTGCGTCAATTCTTGTAAATACTTGTCCGACTAAACCTACCACATTCCATTCTGGACGTTCGGAACGTGGAATATAATCTTCATCGTATTCAATGTAATCAGGGTTAGGAATTGGAACATCTACTTTTTCTGAATACCAATTACCTTCATCATCTTGCCACTCTTTTGTTTGTAATTCTGTTTGCGTTACACCAAACTCATCTTTCAAGAACTTATCTTTGTGGTGGAACATTTGATCACCAAGAATAATTCCTGCTGTTCCAGATATAACGCCGATAGGTGTATCATTTGAATTAGCTTTACGGATATATCTTCCATCAAGTGTGACTAAATATCCATTAGGAATTTCTTGTCCTGATTGAGATTCGAAATACTCCGCATAGTCACCAAAGTTCTGCCCTGATGATACAGTACCTTTAGTTTTAATGTTCCCACTAATTGTAGACATATCTATAGTAGTATTTTCATACTTAGCTCCATCAGTACCATAACCTAATAAGAAGTGATAGTTACCAGGTGATTTAACACCACGACTGTTAACAATTGTTTGACAATAAGCACCAGGCAATGTTTCTGATTCTAGTGAGTTCATAACAGAACTACGAGAACCGTGCGCATGAGAACCTGCACCAACACCTGCTAACCAACTTCTATCACTGTGAGAGTATGAGCCACCTGTTGATGCTATAACAGCTGAACGTTCAGCAATAGCACCTGCACCAGTAGAACCACCACTGAATCCACCTTTTACTGCTGTTGGAACAACTCTATAAGCTTTATTAGTGATATATGCAGCATTATTATAGTTTTCTGCGTTAACCCCTATAACTTCAGCTGTATTGTTGTATAGTTCTAATCCATTACCTGTGCCTTGTCCTTGCAAGTTAGCATTTATAATTCTTAAATCATAAATACCTCCACCGCCTGCAATACCTCTATTTGCTGAAGAATTCCAAATGTTAACGTTACTGATAGTAATTTTCTTACCTCTGTTCGAACCACCAAACACTTTAATATCAGCTTGTGAGTTCTTAAATCCAGTGATATTTATGTTATTCAACATAATGTTGTTAGACATGAACTGCACTGCTACAACTGGCATGTTAGCTGTATACGTTCCATCTCCAACTGCAGTATAACCATTAACTTGTACGTTTCTGTAACCACTAATAACTAATGCACGTGGCGTTGTTCCTGTATATACTTTATTGTCATATGGCGTGATAGCTGAACAATTATTTAATATGACGCTGTGAGCTGTCTTAGAAATAGGGTCTCCTGCTCTGTGGTGGCCAATGTGTCTAATATTATAAGCACGTGAATCTTTAATAGACATATGGTTAGAAATCATAACATTATTAGGAGCCGATGAATTACCATGAGCTTTAACTTCCACACCGCCATAGTTTTCTTCAGTCATATTATTATCTAACATTACATGTTGTGAACCGTCATCAATTTCAATACCGTTGTTGTTACCGCCACCTGTAGCATGATGTGAATAGTTGTTAGTGATTAACAAGTATCTTGAATGGTGGGTAGTAATACCATCATCGCCAAAACCGCTAGCTTCACAATTATCAATATGAATGTATTTACTTTCTAACTCTTCATTTACTCTTATGCCATCACCTTGATAAAAGTAATCATCGTTTGCGTAAGTAATATCAAAACCATGTAACAATGAATCAACTGACTTAACATTACTTGCAAAACCATGTTTAACACCAGCAAATCTAACATTTGAAGACAATGAACCACCAGCAGGTTTTAGTTTCTTGCCTTGTCTCCACTTGTTACCATTAACTGTAAAGTCTTTAATGCCAATATTATGTGCATTACCTGACATATCTTCATTGGTAATTACAATATTCTCGGCAGGTGTTTCATCTGCAAATTTAATTGTAGTAATATCTTTACCTTCCCCTGATAATATAGTGTTGTTTGGTAATCTGATTCCAGTTACTTTATAAGTTCCTGCTGTCATGTGAACGTGAACATTTCCACCTCTTACAGCCTCTTTAAAGGCTTCTGTAGAATCTTGTTCTCCTGTTGGGTCTGCACCGTAATCATTAACGTTTACAATACGTTCAATCTTCTCATTAAGGTAATTAAAGTGTTCTTCCATTTTGTTTTTAATGATTTCAAAATCATATTTTAAACGTTTAGATAATAGAGGTTGATTAGAACCATCTAAAGCTGTTCTACTATCTTTAAGTTCTTCTATGCCATCCCCGTTGTGACCGATCACCAATCCCTCAATACGTCCATCTTGATACTGCAACTCATCGTGAACATTAGTTAATTTGTAATCGATTTGTTTAGCGTTGTGTGCATGTTTTTCATTTGTTTTGTGACGTTCTAATATATCTATAATATTTTGATAAAAATTTTCAATTGTTTTAAAGTTAAAAATTGTTTTGTAACGCCACTCTTGCCCTATATCAATTGGATAATCTTTTTTTAACTTCATTTTGTCACTCCCTTTTATTCTAACCAAGTATACTCTTGATAAACCCAATTCGTTTTGGATTGGTCGTCAGGGTGGATATAAGCCATGACCTTACCATCTTTTAAACATTCAACTGTTACTGGGTGTCTGTAACCATTTTGTCTAGCCAAGAATGATTGGTTATCAGTAATAAATCCTGTAGGCAATTGAGCTATTTGCACAGTAGAACCTGTGATGTCTGATATGTTCAACCTAATCGAACGGATTACAAAATAATGTGGCATTAAACTGTTACCTACTCTGACCTCTCTAATACCACATTTGAACCCACCGCTATTAGCATTATTTTTCATGCTGGTAGGTACTGAAATATCTACCCAGCCAGTGTCACCAACCATATCCCTTAGCGCTACATTGAATGTATCTAAAAACTTTTTCTGCTCTGCTAACAATGTGTTCATTTGGTTAATCTTATCGTTTATATCTGTTAACGGGTTATTTGTACTCTGTTGGTCAAACCCTTGCACAGCATCTATATGTGTGATTGGATAAAACATTTCCCCATCATTATCTTTTAAATATCTGTGATTAATCTCAGCCATCTGTTAATGTCACCCCCACAATGTCTGAATAGTTTTCTGGCATAGAAAAAGACGTGCCACCAAGTGTCCCGCCTTTAACTAGGTTATTCATTCTCTTAATATTACTATTTATATTTTGTTGTATTTTGATAATGTCTTTAGGTGAGTTACTGAAACCAACTTCCACTGGTTCATTTATTAATGGATGTGAAGCAGTGATTTTAACAACTTTTAAATCTAAGTTATAGCCTAAGGGTTGGTGTATAAAGCGTATTGTGTTGTTTTCTTTAATATCATCATTATTAAGGTAGTGCTTATTCTCAACGGATCCTAAATAGTTAGTTGATACTTCAACTGTTGGTTGGTCATTGAGTTCGCCTTTTATTTTCTTTAATAATTCATCTTTATCTAACGCATTATCATCAAACACTGTCGGCGCTTCCGAAAAACCAAAAGCGTCTATATTTGGGGATTTATATTCAGCATAAGCATGATAAATATCAGTCCCTTTTAATACTGCTGTTAAATTTAATACAGTTGATTTTTCAGTACCTACATACATACAAGGTTTTGACTTTTTATAGTCTATACCGGGTTTGGCTCCTCTGAATACTGCTTTAAATGTGTGATTACCTTTTGATAAATTCTTTGCGATAACTATCTTCTCGCTTGTGGCTGCTTTGCTATAACATTCATACCGCCCAACTAACTCACTATCTAAATAAACATCGAGCAGACCACCTTTAGCCATTTTTTTTAATGTCCATTCGAGTGTTTCGTTTCCCCATTTACAATTAAATTCTTTACTATAACTAGCACCAACTGATTCAGTTCTCCAAGTACCATCCTTGATAAATGTTCCTGAGTAACTTAAATCTTTAGGTTTCATAGGTTTATAGTCTTTGGTTTCAGCTTTCGTTTTCTTCTTACCATAACCTTGAATATATGTTTTAACGTCTGTTGTTGTGATTGTAGCTTGTACTTCACTTGAATTGTATTTGTAGATTAACGGTATATCTGCCATTTGGTAAAATGTTTCTTCATCATAAATATAAATCTTTTTGTTATCTGCGAAATAAATGTAGTTGAATAACTCTGCGCCTTCTGTTAGAAACTCCATCCCATTTTTGTTACCTAATTCATCAACCTCAACACGTTTATTAAATGTTCCTTTGATCTCATAGGTAAATCCTAGCTTATTACCTTTAAAGCCAAACTCAAGATATTGTTCGAGCGTCATTGTAGGTTTACTTTCTTCATCTGTAGTTTCTTCGCTATTCATTTCTTCATTTTCTAAATCTTTCTGAATGTAATGATTTTGAAACTCCATAAATATATGTTTGGCAGTCACATCATTAGATACAACCGCACCATCATATTTAATAGACGTTGATTTGATAACGTAGGTTTGTCCTTTCCACATTATAAGCATTTCATTTAATATCGTTTCGAAAATATCGGCGTTCGTGTTCGATTTATATATCGTAAAACTTATTGAACGTTCATTATTCTTTTCATATTCATATTTGAATGAACCGAAATCAAAATCGGTTAATATTTCACCGTATGTGCCTTTTTTATTTTTTAAAATTAAGCTATCCAATTCATTCACCTACCTATATATAAAAGGGAATATCCATTGTGTCTGAACGTTACTGATATTCTCGCCAATGATTTCTATGTCATTGAAACCTTTATCTAATGTGAGCCATTGCCAATTTGTGTCAATACCTACACGTTTATTATTAATGAAAGGGTGGACACCATTTATGACCAATTGTTGATTTTTCTTGATACCTTTTTTGTATTCAAATACATCATCAGTTGTTTTGTTCTTGATTTTAAAACCTTTAGGTGCATCAATATTGATTAGTATTTTAAATTGATGTCTTAATAATGGATTGATTGTGTCCGATGAACCGTTGTAAATTTTAAAACTTGTCGTATTGTGTTTGTATTTAATTTCATCATCTGACAAAACACCTGTTTCAAATTGCCAATCTCCACTAGATAAACTGAGTTGACTTGTATCTTTTAATGATTCTGAATAACCTTTGAAAACAACGAAAGTTACTTTAAAAGTAGCAAATGAATTAGTTAAATTTTCATTATCATTGCTATCACAATACACTGCGTATTTTTTACCAGGTGCATCACTGTGCCACACATAATATGGTTCACGTTGGTATAAGATATTTCTTATTTTCTGTTTATACAGTTTCAAATCTTTAGTATCTAAGCCTTTAAATGAAAAGTTTAAAACTAAATTAAAAGGCCCGAACGTAGTCGGACCCATAAGTACTCCATCAGTACCATTGATTTCAGTTGTATTTGCATTGACTTCCACATCTTCTTCTATATGATCTAAAAATAATAAATTAGGTGTATCGGTTAACTTAACATCAAAGTTATCATTAAATAACCTTACTTCTTTTTTCAAATTAGAAAGCACCTCCCATGTTGTATGCCATCATTCGTGCACGTTTACCTTGTGCTTGACTTACATCGCGTTCAGTAAATCCTGTAGGTTTCTGTTCTAAACGTTGGTTACTAGCCACAAGTTGTGTTAGTAATTCAACTTGTCTTTGTGTAGCTTCTAACTGTCTAGCCATGAAGTTAATCATTTCGTTGTCGTTAGTGTTGCTAGTGGAAGGCATACGCAGTTGATTTGGTCTTTTGTTGTTTTTGGCACGCTGAGAAACGCGCTCAGATGCAATGGCAATTAGTTTCATTGCATCACTGGCTTTAGCCGGGTCTGTAGGTACTACAATTTCTGGGTAACCGCCTTCAGCTAAGTTGTACCAACCTTCTGTATTGATTAGTCCGCCGCTTGCAAAACGTCTTGAACCTGTCGGACCCCAACCAGTTAATCCAGAAGCCATTCTTCGTTTCCAAGCTGATAAGTTACCTCTCCAGTTGCTATTATTGAAGAATGCAAGTAATTGATGATAACCATTTTTAATATTGCCATGACCCTTTAATTTATAACCGTTAAACGTGCCAGGTGTGAATTGCAATAATCCTTGAGCTTCGTTTCCTCCACTATTTACGTCTTGTATTTGTTGCGTTACACCAGCATTACCACCAGATTCTGTTTGAATCAATCTAACTATATCGTTAACATCTCCGCCAGAAAGATTTACTTTCATCTTCTTAGCTGCACGTTTAATATCGCCTTTCCACTTGCTTGCTGATTTGTTTTGACTTCCACTGCCAAGACCTTTTAACCAATCCATTACATTACTTAATGCAGTGTCATTACCCACTCTGCCTTTCATTCGTTGGATGTGTAAATGAGGAGTGGTTGAATTACCTGTACTGCCGGAAAGACCGATAACATCACCAGTTTTAACCTTATCTCCTTTTTTAGCTAGCAGTTTACTCATATGCATGTACCATTGGAAATATTTTCCGCCAGGCTCTTTGAGTGTGATTTGATTACCTCCGCCGCCAGTTGCCCATCCAGATTGTGTGATTGTTCCATCTGTTAAAGCACGAATTTTTGTTCCGGTAGGCATTCCGAAATCAATACCATAGTGACGGCCACCATTAAACATCAATCCACCTGTATAATGTCCGAATCTTTGCAACACTGGATGTTTAAGCAACCAAGCAGCATCGCCGTCTCCACCTTCTTGTTCTTCCATCCAACCTTTGATAGTATCAATAGCAGCTTTTTTGAGTTTTTTGAACATACCTTTCATCATGTCGTAAGGTAAAGAAGCTGATTCAGGTATACCAAATCCACTTAGATCAAGTCCTACACTTTCTAAAACCTTATCTAACAATTTACCTGGCTTTTCAATCCAATCCATTACATCTCCAACAGTATCTTCCAACCATTTTTTTCCTTTAGAAGCCATGTTAAGAGATTTGTTTACAACTGTTTTTCCGCCACTAACAATTTTATCAGTAACGTCTTTCTTAATTGCGTTTGCACCTTCTAAAGCCTCTTGCGCAAAATTCCATTCCTTTTTCTTCTTATTAGTACCAGTGCTGAATTTAGGCAAGTTATTCAACATAGAATGTGTTTGCGCACCGTTCATAACAGATGAACCTTTAGGCAGGAACGCTGTTGTATCTCTATTAGGTGTGAGAGCCATTTTACCGTTAGGATAACGAATCATTTCGTGTCTGAAACCACCAGGACCATTGCCGCGTCCTTTATCACCTACAGTGGCGAATGTATCACGATTAATTTTACCGTTAGTGACGAATCTTTGTGTGTGAGTTGATTCAGTACCAGTGTGGAGTTTAACTTCCGGTAATTTCTTCATACCTAGTTTGTCTCCAACCCAGTTCACACCTTTGATAAGCGCATTTAATCCTTTTTCAACGCCTTTTGTCATGTCTCCGAAAAAGCCTTTGATTTTACTAGTAACTGATTTGATAACGTCACCCATTTTATTCATAACACCAGTGACTTTATCTTTCATCCCAGTAACTAGGTTGACTGTACCGTTTTTGATGTCCTTCCACTTTTTACTCATGAATCCGCCGACAGAATTCATTATTTTACGTGTACCTTTTAATAAAGAATTCCAAATGTTTTTAACGCCATTCCATAGACTTTTAACTTTGTTAACTACATTGTTTTTAATAGAATTCCACTTTTTGATTAGCCAAACAGCAACGGCAACCATAATTTTGATTGTTCCAGTTCTTAAAGTGTTCCAAACACTTTTAACACCAGCCCACAATGCCTTCACTTTGTTTACTACTGAGTTTTTGATTTCTTGCCATTTTTTCCCTATCCATGCGCCCAAAGCATAGAAGATAGCCTTTGTACCATTAGAAAAATTCATGAAAATCTGTTTGACTTTAGTCCACATGCTTCTAGCAAATGCGATAATCTGGCCAACAAATGACACTTGGAATAAACCAACGATCACTTTAATAAAGCCACTGAATATTTGCTTGACGCCCGACCACATCAATTTAAAGTTACCTGTAAATAAGGATACAAAGATTTTAACTATGCCTAAAATAATATCTAAAGCACCTGTTACAATGTTTTTTATGCCATTGAATGTGTTTTTGAAAACCGCTTTAATTCCAGGCATTACGAAATCAACAACTGCCTTAATAGCATACATTACCGTTTCGAAAACAGGTTGTAATGCTTTTACAATATTTCCAACATCTTTAAACGCAGGCCCAAATTGTTCAGACAACATTTTGATAATTTCGTTCCCTGCATCATTGATTTGTTGAAATACAGTTTTAACAATATCCCATATTGCAGCTAATACCGGTTTCAGAACATTCCATAACACAATAAAGCCATTTTTTATTGCTTCTAATACTCCATTAACAATATTCCTGAATGTTTCAGATTTTTTATAAGCAATAACAAACGCTGTACCTAATGCAACGACTCCAGCAACAATTAATCCGACTGGACCAGTCATGAAACCGACGGCAACACCTAGTCTAGGAAATACTTGTGTGAGCCCCCCTAATAAGCTACCTGCTTGTTGAGACGCAAAGGCGACCTTACCAATTCCGCCGGCAAGTTGACCGAATGTGGTAAACATACCGCCTGTAACAGTTGCTAACTTACCAAATATAGTTAATAAAGGACCAACTGCTACTAAAGTTATTGCTAACCATTTAGCAATACCACCAAACACTTTACGTGTAGAATCATCAAGGCTTTGCCACCAATTAATTAATCCCTTAATACAATTACCGATAGAAGTTAATACGTTAGCTAGTTTCTCCCCAGTTTCAGCGGCCCATTGCTTTGCTCCGGGCGATTTCAGCATTTTTTCGAACTCATGCAGTCCACCTTTTGCTTTTTGGAATGTACTACTCAAGAAAGCCTCGCCAATTTGACCGATGTATGCCTTACTGTTTTGCACCATACCTTGCCAAGATTTAGAGTAGGCTCCTGCCATACCTCCAGCAAAGTCATCCATAGTAGTTAAAAAGTCTTTAGCCGTCACCTCTCCATTGGTCACCATTTCTCTAAAAGTATCGTAGGAAACCCCTAAGTGTTCGGCCATCGCATTACTAAATCCAGGCATACCCTCTTCAATCATGTTCAGTTCTTGCGTCATAAGTTTTCCTTGACCTTGTACACGGTTGAATATCATTGCCATATCTCCAACTGGTCTGTTAGCACCTACTGCAGCATCACCAACTAACTTGATATAATGCTGTAAGTCTTTACCTTCCTTTACGCCTGCTGCCAAAGCACCTGCTGCTACATCAGTACCTTCGGCCATTGTAGTCATTCCACCCTCAATAGCTTTAGCTACTTGATCAGTAATATTGCCTACTTCTTTTGTAGAATAACCAAGCCCCTCTAATTTAGCTTTAGCAGTATCTAAGCCGACGAGACGATCAAGACCTAATTTAGCAGTGATACCAGCCATAGCCCCACCAGCAACTAATGCTGGTTTAGTAATGCTATTGGTAAGCGATCGCCCCATGTCTTGCGCTTTTTGTCCTACACCTTGCAAGCCATTTCCAATTGATTTGAAAGACTGACTAATTTTACCCATAGTCGTAAACGTACTAGCATAAGTCATTTCAGTTTCATGTAATTCATTTCTAAGTCGTCTAAGATTATCTTGTTCTTTAGCGAGTTGTGAAATGAATTGGTTGCCCTTAACACCTTGTTTTTGTTTTTCGCTCAAACTATCATAAGCTTTACCTAATTGTTCTATATTTTTCTCACTATTTTCAATAGCGCCTTTTAGGTTATTCATATGATTTTTGAAGCCTTCTTGAGTCTTTTCATTGTACTTCAGTTGATTTCTTGTCGTTTTTAAAACGGTGTTGAATGTAGCCATAGACCTCTTAATGTTAGCATAACCTTGTTCGAATTTAGTGGTATCCATACTGACATCAACTTGCAAGCCTTTAATTTCTGCCATCACTTCACCTCCTTGCTTATAAAGTTATTACATGAATGCATCAATCATACTTTCTGTTTTCTTAACCTTTTTCTTACCGCTTTCCTCCACCAATTCCATAAAGAAAGCGAAAGGCATATCTAAGATGTCGTTTATGTCTTTGCCGCCTTCTTTCATCAACTGCATAATAAGTTTCTTCATGTTTTCTTTGTGTTCTTTATAAGAAATAGATTTTAAATCATTTTCGCTAGTTGCTTTTTTCTTTCTTCGTCCATTTGTCCTTGTGCAATAAATTCGATTTGTTGTTGTAATTCTTCCACTGCATCTGGTGCATGCAATCTGTCTAACAAGTCGTCTTTAGTAAACTGATGATTATAAATGTCGACGACCATATCTAACATTTGGTCGATGTTTTCTTGTGCAGAAGTGTTCTCGTCCGATGATCCGTCCATTAAATCTGCTGCATCATAGATTTTACGGAAAGGAATTTGAGTCGGTGTAATGAATGTGTCGTATTTTGCATTACCTTCTGTATCTTTTACTGCATTACCTTTTTTGTCTACTTGTACTAATTTAATAAAATTACGTTTAGCCATTTATAATTTCTCCTTTATAAGTTGATTTTTATTTGCAAATAAAAAGAGGGCATATAGCCCTCGATAATCATTCTTTTAATTCCTTGATTAATACCTTACCTCGCTTATTGTCGCTTGTAGAAAGCTCTAATAAGCGATCGTGAGACACTTTTTTGTTTGCTGGTTTAGGATAAGTATCACCAGCGTTATATACTTTGTTCTTATCCTCTAAGTCGATGAATTTGTGTAAAACTTCATATTTTTTCTTAGCCATAATCAAACCTCCTGTAAGTTATGCGCCTAAATTCGCTTCAGGTTCTGAACCTTGATCACCTTCAGTATCATTTTCTGGTGCTTTTCCTTCTCCAAAGATAGCTTCCCAAATAGCATCCTTCATAACAGATATACCTTTAGCATCGTGACCTAATAACATAGCTTTTTCTTCTTCAAAGCCTTTAACTGGTGCTTGCATAAATTCCGCAGTAGTAGAGTCTGAACTGAACTCGACGCCATCTTCTTTTGTGCTTCCTTCTAATTCAGGGAATGTGAATAACCCTTTTGGTAATCCAACATATTCACGAGAACCATCTTCCATTGTTTTTGCGAACATCACTGCTACGTATGGAGGTGTATCGTTACCTACCGAAACAATGCCATCTTCTGATTTTTCTAATCCGAATAATTTCACTCTATCTTCAAGAGGTAGTTTGTGGAAACCAGCTTCTACTTCGATTGTTCCATTAGCTACTGCCATTTCTGCAACTTGGTTATCACCGTATGCTTTTTCAATATCTTGGTCCTTAGAAACCGAAATTTCTTGTAAAAATTTGATGCGCTCTGGGTCTGTCACAGCTTGTACATCTTCACCATGTACCATGTAATAAAACTCTGTTAATCCTGTAAATGATCGGTAGTTTTTTTCTGCCATAATGTAACACTCCTAAATTTTGTAATATTGTTTACCTTCAAACCTTTTCGCTTGTCGGTATATGTTGAAATCTTTGATATATTCGGGTTTCATGGAGGACGTTTCACCGAATCCCAATTCTTCCCACATAATTCTTTGCAATAAAAAAACGAGCCTATCTGATAGGACTCGTCCATTTACGCCTTGCTTTTGTTTTACAAATACATCTATTTGATAAAAATACGTGTAAGTTATATTGTCGTCGTCGCCATAGTCAGAAGGTGTAGGTGTGTCTAATGGATCTATGACAATCACTACATCTTTGATTTCTTGTGCGTTGGGATAATCGAAGAATTTAATATTGTTTTTTGGAACATGTTTCATCATTTCTTCATTATTTGTTATCGCTTCGTATATCTTCATTGTAATGTCATCCAATTAGCTACACCCTCTTTGCTATTTCTTTTTTAATTTCTTCGCGGAATATACCACTGCTATGTCGTCTTACGTTTTCTATTAATCCGGCTTGTGGTGGTGTGAAAAACTTTCCGTTGCGAAGAAAGTGACCATATTCGTTAATATGCATTAATTTATAACGGTCACCTTTATGCCCATACCAGTTAATTTTTCCTTTGTTATAACCAGTATCGTTATTAGGTCCATACAGGTTTGTAGACGCAACTGTTAAACCTGTATCTCTGTACGGTCTTAATGCTTCATTGTATTTTTTGACCATTACAGTACCTGCTCTATTTATTGCAGCCTTATTCATTTTAATAACTGCACTCTCACTGTAATGACTACGCAAGTAATCCATAATTTCTTTATCACCTTTGATTTCAATCGTCATTCTTCTTCACCTACCACTTTGATATAGTTAGGCGTTTTAGCAGGAGCCACATTTTTGACATTAAAAAACAACCCTTTATACATACCGTTTTGAATTTCAAATACATGTCTTGAACTCGGTATGAATTGAGGTTGTGCATCTCTAATGTTTAATGTGACTGATTTATTTGTTAATTCTAAATTACCTAACTGAACATCTTTTTGGGTCGGTTCATACAATCCAGCGAAACAGCTGTATAATTCTTTCCATTCGTTCATACCAGCTTCTGGCCCCTCATTCACAACTTCATAAAAAGTAACTCGATAGTCTAATTGATTAAGATTCATCGGCTATCACCTCGATGTTATCTTTACGCCATTTAACTAAGTTACTTCTTAAAGTTTGAACGAGTTTCATCGAAGAAGCAGGGATATCGAATGATTGTTCGTTGGATGTGATTGAACGATTGTCATAGTGATGCGCTACGATGTTAAGCACAGCAAGATTGAACATCACATTATTTTCATAAAATGGTTCATCTTCTTTTTCAAAAGATACCGCTGTTTTAATCTCGTTAATTGCACCCGGCAAATATACTTCCATGATTAAATCATCATCAAAATCGTGGTCAACACGTATTGCTTTCTTAATGGATTCAACGTCATCCAGTTTAAACATTGAAATCACCTACTTTACTTATGCTCCTAAATCTCCGCTAGGTTCTGCTGCATCTTCAAATGTTACGAAGAATCCAGCGTTTTTATCAGCTTGTTTTACATCGAAACGGAATGCGCCCATCAAGTATTTACCGTAGATTTCATTTTCAATCCATTGAACTGAAACGTCTGTACGGTCTGCGAATAATACACCACGCTTAACATCTCCGATAAATGCTAATGCGTCGCCGTTTTCACCCAACAAGTCATCACGTACAACTGTTACGTTCATACCTAATACAGTATTGCCAGCAGTGTTGATAATGCTGTCTTGTAATAAGTAACGACCGTTACCATCTTTCAATGTGTCTAGTTTTTGGTAGAAACTTTGAGTACAGATGATTTGGCGATCATAACCAGGGTCTAATTTAACGTTGATAATTTCTTTTAAATCATCTACATCAGTGATTGAAGTAGGATTGAATGCTTTAAGCACTGCACCAATTTTTTCGTTTAATGTATTGATTTTTTGTTCGTTGATGTTTTCAGACACAATAGCAGTTAAGTTAGCAACTGAATCGTCTAGTGCTTCTTGCGAGATTGGAATTGCACCACGATATGTTTCAACTTCCCAATTCACTGTTTCGAATTCTGGACGAGCCAACTCTGGGTTTTTCTCTAATTCAGCAACAGTGTTAAATTTAGCGTTAGCACGTTTTAAGATTGGATACTTACCAGAAGCAGTTGAAACTGAAGTCTTTTGTACTAACTCTGACAAGTCTTGGACTGTCTTAACTTCTTTTTCAGGAATATATTTAATATCCTCTGGGATAGTTACGCCAACGTCATCAGATTTAACATTGTCACGCTTAGCTCCTTTAGATTTCATGTACTGCTCAAATGCTAAAATTTCTTCATTTGTTTCTGGATTTTGATTTAATTTCGCCATAGAACGTTTCGCTCCTTCTTTTTTATTTTTATCTTTTTCTTTTTCTAATTCTTCTTCAGTAGGTTCTTCTACTTTTTCAATAGCGGGTGCTTCTGGTTTTTCTTCTGCTTCAGGTTTAACATCTGGTTTTGGTTTATCATCAGGCTTTTCTTCGTCTGACGGTTTCTCCTCTAATTCTTCACCAGTGTTATCACCTTTGTTATCTTCGACTTCTGCACCTTCACTTTGAGGTGGTGTTTCTTCTTGCTTAGGTGCTGATGCTTCAATTTCTTTTGAAAGCTGTTCGAGTTCTTCATACTCTTTTTTCTGTGCATCAATATCAGCTTTTAAATTACGTGCAGTTTCAAGGTCGCCCTTTTCGACTGCTTCTTGCGCTTTAGAAATCAAATTAGAGAGTTCTTTTTTGCGCTCTTCTAAATTAGCCATGTAATATCACTCCTTATTAAAAATTGGCATAAAAAATAGCCTTACGTTTCAAAACGAAGGCTTTCTAAGTCTAGTGCTATTTTCATTTGTTCAAGCTCTTTTACATTTGTAAGATCTTCAGAACGTTGAGCCACTATAACCGATGTATCATCATACGCAGGCATAGTTACAATACTTATTTCTCTAAGTTCTGAAATTTGATGAACTACATGTACATAATCCCCATCTTGTATTTCCCAATGTCTACTACCTTCATTTTTTTGAGGCAACGTATAAAAGAAACTACATTCATCTATATTTCCTAACTTGATGTTTTCGTATATATCACGACCTGTTGATGTATTAGGTAAATAACATTTAAATTTCAACCCTTTTTCATCAACATTTATTTCTAATGTCCTTGATTTTGTTCTACCAATAAGTTGTCCCCAATCATGGTCTACTAAGCATTTAACATCTGATACGTCAACTCCGTCAAATGCAGTTGGCATTATCTTTTCTCTATAACCATTCGGTGTCATTTTACTAACAGAATTAAAGATTACTGCATATCCTTCGATAACCATATCTTTATAGGCATCAACGTTACTATTCATCATACTCATCACCCCCTTTAAGGGTGTTTTTTTCAATTTCTTTATTGATTTTTGATTTTTGATAATTTTCTAACGTATTTAGTGGCGCACGGTTCAGGTCAACCAATGGTTGATCGCCATGTTCAATAGGTTGATAACCAAATACACTTCTGGCTTCGTCTGTTGATATAATCCCCTTAGCGTGCAGTTCAGTAATACGTTGTAATTGTAGTTCTGGGTCAATATCAATAAGACGTGATGAGTCAAACTCTAATTCATAACCAGAATCAATAAATTTAAATATCTTTGTCTCAAGTTCTGCAATCATCATTTTGAATATCGGGTCTAAGGTACTTTGCAAGTATTCTAGATTAGCTTGTGTAATGGATGTATTAACTGTTTCAATACCTAACTTAGAAACCGGCAGACCAAACGCTTTAGCAACTTGCGATGTACTGAACTTATAACTATTTAAGAAGTTCAATACCTCAGTAGGAATTTGCAATCTGCTAAACTCCATTGTGTCGTCAATAGCAACTAAACCACCATTGTTTTTTAACTGACTTTCTGAGAAATTCTTTTTCAAATCCCTTAGTTGTTCAGCATTGATTTGTCCTTTTCTGTACTTCAATACTGATGTTGAAGTCCCGCCATTATCGAAGAAGTTACGCAGGAAGCTCTTTGAACCTTGTGATATACCAATCTCATGCGCTAGTGCATATAAAGGACTATAGCCAACATATCCATCTAATGTAATATATCTAAAGTGCAATATATCCTCACTTGTTATCTTAACTGCATTACCTTCCACATCTTCGCTTACGTTGTAAATAATATCCCCATCTTTTTCTACAATTCCTACTAAGTCATTATGTAAGAAGTGGAATCCAACAGGGAAATCATTTTTGTCACGCACAATTTCTACAAAAGATTGACCGTTAAGTAACATATTCGCAATGATTATGAATTTGAAATGCCAACCTGGTAAATCTGAATACGGATTGTTATTGAAAAGGTTCAACACGTCATTCATTACCTTATTTGTTTCATGACCTTTAACTTTTAACTTGGTACTTGCAATGTCTGCTGAAATAATACGTGTAGCAGTAAACACATCACTATTACGCAATGCGTTTATACCGATATAACTAGCGTGCGTACCATGTTCTTGCCAATACAAGAGTCGTTCTAAATCTCTGTTCACCTTTTCTTGTTTACTTGTAAATCCTAAATCAAGTAACGGCATTAACTGTCACCCCCTTTCCGCCCCATAGAGGTATTATCATATGCTTGATTTAAGACACCTGAAAGCCCAATCAAGAGCAATCCGCCGATGATATAGGCAAGAGGCTTCCATAGGATAAATAAGCCGTAGAATAGCCCTACTAGCCCTATAACGAATAATAGTATTACTACAAGTGCATATAAGATTTTCTTCATTGCTACACCTCCTATAAGAATAATGGCATTAACGTTTCTGTGTCCCATTCATGTTCACAAGCCATTACATAAGCAAATATGGTCGACATGAGTGGATCTATCTTTTCTCTGTTCATTTTCTTTTCAATCATTAAAGAATCGTTAGTATCTTTAGCCACTGCGTTTTTTATTGCAATATCTAGTAACGGATTCTTGTGATGTTTGATGTCACTGTTAATCACTTTCAATCTAAAATCTAGTATTGGATTGGATAACGTTTGTGGTCCTTGTCTGATTTCCACTAAATCATAAGGCCAATCTCTACGTTCAATCTCTGCAATAACGCCATGTATTGAATAAGGGTCGTAACATACCGCTTGCACATCTAGGTTGTATTGATTGATATAATCTTCGATGTAATTCAAAACTTGGTCGGTATTGATAATCCCACTTTGTAAATCAGTAATCGTACAATAACCATTTTCTGCAAGTTGTCTGTAATCGATAAAGTCTCTATCAATCTTGCCTTCCAATCCACCTTTTGTAGCAACGAATGAGTGACTGGTTACATAATATTGCTGGTTACCTTCATCAAGATGAATGAACGATACTGCGGTTAAGTCATCAGCTCGTGATAAGTCTAAGCCGATATAAGTTTTCGAACCGCGTATATCAAAGTTAGTTTCATTCTTTTTCCAATCATTGAAATCTAAGTAAGATTCTGTGCTTGCTGCACGCCACATATTGAAATTCTTAATTAATATTCCATTTAACCCCGAACCGCTATCAATTGCAGTTTTAACTTCGGGTTGAATATTCTTAGTTAACAGTTGTGCCATTTCCGGCAATTCCATTAATGGATTAGATTTAATCCAAGTCTTAACGTCATATACTTCTTCCTCACTATCTTGTTCGGCACAGAAAACAAAGTAGTTTTCATTCTCTGCTACACCGTCAAGTATCTTATCAATATATAAATACTCTTCGTACATCGGACCATTCAAGTTAGTTCCGGCAGTTGAGATAATGATTAGTATAGGGTTGTGCAGTAGCACTTGCCCACGTCTTAACGTTTCGTAAATCTTTTTATCTTTAGCTTCATGGTATTCGTCAATGATTGCGTAACTAAACTGATGACCCTCTAAGTTTGCAGCTTCATTTGAAACAGCTTTGACTTTACTTCGGTCGTTGATATTCAATGCTTCTTTCGCACTCGGTGTTATCTTAGTCATTGATTTAATCTTAGGCGAAACACTTCGGATTGCTTTCAACTGTGCCGATGTCATATCGTAAGCTATTCCGGCTTGGTCACGTGAATTGGCACTCAATCCGATTAAACGTTCATTCAATGGATCTTCGCCCATTAACAAGTCATATAATGCCATTCCGGAAATCAATAATGTTTTACCATTTTTTCGGCTCATTGATATATAGGCTTTTGTAAATCTCTTATAACCATGTCTGTCATACCAACCGTTTAAACTGCCGGCAATGAATTTTTGGAAACCGCCCAGTGATAATTGCTTACCACTTTTAGGGTCCGGCAACATTTCAAGAAACTTGATAATATGATTGGCTTTCTTTACATCGAAATGATAAGGGAGTTCTGCATCGTTCAAGTTGTCTAAATGACGTTGACAGGCTTTCACGTTCTTTTCACTAGCTATAATATCGCCATTAACTACTTCTTTTGCGTATTCTGTAACATAATCCCTAATCTTTGCCATTCATTAAATCCTCAAATTCATCTTTCTTTTCCTTCTTGGTATCTGGCGACAATATTTTTAAACGTGATTCGACTGTCAATCCTAATTTAGGACAAATAGAGTTCATAGCATTTACGCTGTCCCTTTGTACTGTGTAATAACTGGATAACTTCGTTCCTCTTTCGGTTTCAACGACCATACCTTCTTTTTCTAATTGGATCGTTGCGTTCTTATAATTGCTATATGTTTGACAATAGGTAGCTAATAAACCCATATCTAAAGCTGCTATTGGTAGTTCTTGAATTAAAGGTAATATGCGATGCCATTCTTGTATTGCATCTTTATCAAGCCATTCAGGAGGGTTTCCATCTATCTTGGTGAGTTGTGACATCGCTTTTTCTGCACTTTCTTTATTTTCTTGTTGTTCGACTGTTAAATTACCTTTTTGTTGAGATAGTAATTTTCTTGGTGGCATTTTCGCCCTCCTTTCTAAGTTATTTAACGTAAAGTAAAAAGACTTTACGAATATTTAAGATTTCATTTAGAAATTTATTGAAAGTTAAGGGCGGTTCGTTTAATCAAAACCCTTGATATGACGGGGGCTAATCGAAGCCCCGCAAAAAATATTTTCAAAAAAATAAAAATTTTAACTCGAATGAATTTTGTTGTGGCAGCTAAAACAAACCGTCTCTAAATTTTCCATATCCATCCTTTTCGACCAATCCCGTTTCAATTCAACCTTATGGTGAACAATCAAATCTTTGTCATTTACAACACCATCAGCCAAGCACTGTTGACACAAGTAGTTATCACGTAATAATACTTGCTTACGCAGTTTGCGCCACTGTGTACTATGATAAAATTTTGTGTATTTACTGTTTTGTGTGTTGTACCTAACATCTTGGTTATACCTTTTGGTATTGTCTTTCCTATACTCTTGCAACTCGCTTTGACTATAAGTTCTGTTTCCTAAACGAATTTTTGGTTCTTTGAAACTCAAATTCATTTCAACTTCTTTCAATTAACTTTTGTTCTTTCAATTCTTAATAAAGAAACTCAAATCAATTTAAGAATAAAAAGAAAAGACAAAACGAAATAGAAACTAATCTAAAACATTTTGTCTTTCAATCCAAGAAACAATTATGATCTGCAAATTGATGATAAAGTTTATACAATCAATAATCATTTCTTTATTCTCTTTTGCTAACTCAAATCATTTCTACATTTCAATCTTATTTATTAACTCGATTCATCTTCCAAACGAATGAGTTCAGTTCTATTCAATATGACTTGAGCCTATACGATGTCCTAGACATTGCACTATGTATAAGGCACAACACATAGCGCTAGGGATTAGTGGCCTTATTACATGTGCTGCTTAACTATGGTACATCCAAAGCACACCACCTTTAAACAGTGTGCCTTAATAATATAGTGTATTGAAGTTATGGCGTATGTGACTGCACGCCCTTCTTATTACTGGTCTAGGTAATTATCCTACACTACCATAATATGTGGTTATCGCGTGAACTTCCACACTATCAAAAGTTCGCTACTCTGTAACGATCCAACCAATACGCTTGGCTGTTTCTCTCATCATCTGGTTGCGCATTCTTAATGTTGCATTGCGACTGATTATCTTATCGTCCTTCCTTTGCTTAGTCAACTCATGGGCAATATCCTCCCACTCATATATCATCAAGTCTTTTTCCCAGTAACGATACTGTGCAATGAGTCGTTGTTCCCGTGTAGCATTTCTATATACATCTTCGACTGCTTGGATAGTAGCGCTCAAGTTTCTATACAAATTATCTTCATGCAGCTTGATGACTTCTTTCTCGACTGGACTGTTAGGCAAGTTAGATTTACCGCCTCCTACATTTTCATCTCTCGGTGTATATAGTAGTTCATATCTTCGATAGGACAATTGACCTCTTAATTTATCTATGTCTTTCCAATACTTCTCTAACATTGGAATATCTTCTTTGCCTAAATTCACCAGTTCCCCTCCATTAACAAATAATATATACACTTATTATAACATTTACTTATCACTTATGTTTATCATGATAACCTTTAATTATCAAATTATCTATAATAATGTTCTTCAACTCTAACTCTGTATCCAACTCTCTGTTCGCCATATAAAGCACAAGAGAGAGGAGAGCGAAGAGAATGGTTAGTGCTATCCACATCAATCACTCACCTCTGCTTTTAAATTATTAAGATGTATGTGATCGTGTATGTCGAAGTCTGCAGGTGCTTCCACATCATCGTTCTGTGTTGCGTGAATGATAAGCTGTTCAGTGATGTATTTAGCTGCTTCGTATAGTGTAAGCGTTAAGATAATTTTAAATATAGTTTTAATCATTGTCTTCCTCCAAAATTAACGATTCGATGTATTCTGTTTTAACCCAACACTTCTTTTTAATTAAATTTTCAACATGCACATATCCGATGGTATTTAAAATATTTTCAGCATACTCATCGAATGACTTATGCGTATATGCGAAATAGATATTATTACTGCACGTTATTAATTTTATTTTATTCATCTTCTACCTCCTAAAAGCAAGGCGGACGAACCGCCAAGCTGATTAATATCCTGTGCTTCCGAACCCGTTTGTACCACGTGTGCTTTGTATATCAAATTCAGCGACCTCTTCTAACTCTGGTGTCCAGATA
>NZ_PPRU01000086.1 GCF_002902285.1 Staphylococcus simulans
AAGTAAGTGTTCCGGATTTCCCTAAAGAAGGAGACCAACCAGTTATTACTGTAGATACAACAAAAGTACCTGACGGTAAAACAAGCGGTGAGTTTGAAGTGCCAGTCACAGTCACTTATCCGGATAAAACAACAGATACAGTGAATGTGAAAGTAACAGTCGGTCCAAAAGATTCAGACACTTATGAACCAACTGTCCAACCGATTGAAAAACCATTTGGTCAATGCACAACTGAACAAGAGGTCAAAGATAAAGTGACAGTACCTAACTTCCCAGTGGATAAAGGTACACCAGTGGTCACAGTGGAAGATCCAACTAACTTACCTGATGGAAATACTCATGGGGTATTTGATGTGCCGGTTACAGTCACTTATCCAGATGGTACAAAAGACCATGTAGTAGTTAAAGTTACAGTTAATCCGCAACCGCAAAATGATAAATATGAACCGACTGCGGGAGAAATCACAAAACCATATGGCACAGCAACTACTGAAGATGAAGTCAAAGGTA
>NZ_PPRU01000087.1 GCF_002902285.1 Staphylococcus simulans
AGGCTTTTCTCGACAGTGTGAAATCAACGACTCGAGGAAAACATGTTTCCTCTCCCCATCACAGCTCAACCTTGAGAATGGCGGATTTACCTACCATTCAGTCTCACTGCTTAGACGTGCACTCCAACAGCACGCTTCGCCTATCCTACTGTGTCCCCCCCATCGCTTAAAACGATAAATGGTGGTACAGGAATATCAACCTGTTATCCATCGTCTACGCCTGTCGGCCTCGACTTAGGACCC
>NZ_PPRU01000088.1 GCF_002902285.1 Staphylococcus simulans
CTCATGAACAGGTTTAGTGGTATTTATGTTAGGATTCAAATTGTGTGAATTACTTTCAACTGTGGGCTCTTGATTATTCAAATTATTAAATTTAAAAAAAGAGAATTTAATAGGGATGAAAGGAATTAATCCTGCAAGAAGAGTTAGATACCAAACTTTATAATTTAACATATAATTAAAATAGCGTTTTAATATGTACCTAAAAAATAATAACAATAGAAATATAAAACAAAAGCTTACTATGCTCATTATTAATAACTTAGCCATTTCAACACCTTCTTTCAAATATTTATAATAAACTATTGACGCGAATATTACAATTGTAATATTATTGATTTATAGAAATTACAACTGTAATATTGGAGGGTATATTTTGAAAAAGTTAATACTTTTAATTGCAATTGCTTTAGTTTTAAGTGCATGTAATTCAACCAGTTCACATGCTAAAGAGTTAAATAATTTAGAAAAGAAATATAATGCTAATATTGGTGTCTATGCATTAGATACTAAAAGTGGTAAGGAAGTAAAATTTAATGCCGATAAGAGATTTGCCTATGCTTCAACTTCAAAAGCGATAAATAGTGCTATTTTGTTAGAACAAGTATCTTATAATAAGTTAAATAAAAAAGTACATATTAACAAAGATGATATAGTTGCTTATTCTCCTATTTTAGAAAAATATGTAGGAAAAGATATCACTTTAAAAGAACTTATTGAGGCTTCAATGAAGTATAGTGATAATACAGCAAACAACAAAATTATAAACGAAATCGGTGGAATCAAAAAAATTAAAAAACGTTTAAAAAAATTGGGAGATAAAGTAACAAATCCAGTTAGATATGAAATAGAATTAAATTACTATTCACCAAAGAGCAAAAAAGATACTTCAACGCCTGCTGCTTTCGGCAAGACTTTAAATAAACTTATCGCAAATGGAAAATTAAGCAAAAAAAATAAAAATTTCTTACTTGATTTAATGTTAAATAATAAAAACGGAGACACTTTAATTAAAGATGGTGTTCCAAAAGACTATAAGGTTGCTGATAAAAGTGGTCAAGCAATAACATATGCTTCTAGAAATGATGTAGCTTTTATTTATCCTAAGAACCAATCTGAACCTATTATTTTAGTCATTTTTACGAATAAAGACAATAAAAGTGATAAACCTAATGATAAATTGATAAGTGAAACCGCCAAGAATGTAATAAACAAATTTTAATAGTCTAAATGTACTACAAAAACTGATATAATTCTATCTTTCATAAAACTTCATAATATCGAAGAACATATATATTATTTATAATTATATATGTTCTATTTTTTTATGTTCACATTTTTTAAA
>NZ_PPRU01000089.1 GCF_002902285.1 Staphylococcus simulans
TTAGAAGAGTTATATTATGAATTTAAAGATACAAAATACTCATTTTAAATAGATAATTACTATTATAACACAATAAAGAATTGTAAAACGTTTTTGTGTGATTCAGGGGGAAGCGCCATTCCTCCAAATATGAAAAAAATTAAAATATATTTGAAGAAAAAGATGTTTTTCCTTAAAGCAACTGTCGACTATATTCAAAAAGATAATAGTTTGTCCAACCTACAGATGAAAGTGCACGGAGAAGGTTCTTATGCATTAGTTTACAGATATGAAGATCCTAATTACAATAAAAAAATTATAATTAAAAGAGCTAAAAAAAGCATAAGTGAAAAGGAATTAGAAAGATTCAAACAAGAATTTAAATCTTTAAAGACATTGAACTCTCCTTATATCGTGAAGTTTTTAAATATGATGAACAAAAAAATGAATATTCAATGGAATATATGGATTGTACTTTGGAATCGTACATTGAGAAGAATAATCAAAAGTTGAATTTCAAAAAAAGAAAGAGAATAAAATCACAAATCTTGAAGGGATTCGATTATGTTCACAAAAAGGATATGTTACATAGAGACATTTCTCCTAAAAATATCTTGCTTAAAGAGTATGATGACGGTACATTAGTAGCAAAAATATCTGATTTTGGTTTAGTAAAAATAAAAACGAATAAACTAACCTCGTTAAATACTGAATTTAAAGGATCGTTTAATGATCCTAGTTTAATGCATAAATTCAAAGAATATACATTAGTACACGAGATATATTCGATATCTTATTTAATATATTACATTTTGACTGGAAAAACTAACGTTGTAGAGACAGAAAATAATGCGTTAAATAACTTCATAAATCAAGGCATGAATAATGAGATTTCAATGAGATTTAAAAATATACAAGAGATGTTGAAAGCATTTAACAAGATTCAATTTAATGATTAAAATAGTTAATATTAGGATTTTGAAAAGTAAGCGGTGGGCGATTTATAACCTTAGTATTTTAAAGGGTGTTGAAAAGAAGATTTTAATAGATTGCAACATTTTAAAAAAATAAGTAAGTATGATAAAATTACCTTAGCGCATGGCTAGAATTTTTGCTTGTGTTTCGCAAGCATTTATCGAATTGCTGGCGATATTTGCTTTTAGTCAGCTTTACATTTTCGTTCTACATTTCCACTAAACAGCCTAATGAGTAGCCATGCGTATTTAAATTTTAGGAGTATTTTATTATGGAATACGCTTTTATTACTGATAAGAATGATTTTTTTCAAGCTTTAAAAATACCTACTCAAAAAATGAACTACTTACTTTACAACAAGCATCAAATGGGACCCGAAAATATGTATTCGACTTTTTCGATCTTAAAGAAAAGCGGTGGCGAAAGAATAATTCATGCGCCGAGTGATGAGCTAAAAAGTGTACAAAAGAAATTAGCTAAATTATTAGAAAATCATTATTACGAATCCATTCGAAATAATAAGAATAAGGATACATTTTTGCAAGGGTTTCTCCAAAATAGAGGAATAATAACTAATGCAAAAGTGCATCGTAATAAAAAACATATATTAAATATTGATCTAGAGGACTTTTTCCATACTATTCATTTTGGAAGAGTAAAAGGTTTTTTTGAGAAAGATAAAACTTTCAAAGTTCCATCAGAAGTAGCTTTAATAATTGCTCGGTTAACTTGTTATAAGGGTGCCTTACCTCAAGGAGCGCCAACTTCTCCCATAATTTCAAATTTAATAGGGAAAATTATGGATTTTAGACTTATAAAGTTATGTTAGAAATATAAACTAAGCTATACACGCTATGCAGATGACTTAACTTTTTCTACAAATGATAATAGT
>NZ_PPRU01000090.1 GCF_002902285.1 Staphylococcus simulans
TACAAGAAATGGGGAAAAGGTTATTATGTAAAATGTTAAAAAATAAAAAATGCCGACAAGTCCGTAGGACTTTGTCGACAGTCTGAGAGGTTGCCTAAGCAACCTCTTCCCCTATTATCCATACTTAAATCATCAAGACTTTTTCAACATTCTAAGCAGAAGAAAATAGAGAAACAATAACACACGAACAATATCTTTTGATATTGTATCAATCATGTTAATACAAGTTTTTAATTTTGTCAAAAGACACACCTAAAATAGTTAAGTGAATCACATTATGTATGCCACCTCGAAAGGTGGCTGTGTTCTCGTTTGGGATAGATTAGAGAGAAAGTAACGAAAACACACAATAAAATAACAGAAATGCTTTGAATCTAGCATTAAGGAAGTAAGGATACAATATGCACATTGAATACATACTGCAAAAGAATAATAGCATTCTTCTTTTACATAATCAATAAAAAAGAGAAACTATTTAAATAGTTTCTCTCAGACTGTCGACAAAGTCCTACGGACTTGTCGGCATTTTTTATTTTTTAACATTTTACATAATAACCTTTTCCCCATTTATTGTA
>NZ_PPRU01000091.1 GCF_002902285.1 Staphylococcus simulans
ATATTAAAGAATTAATTTTATTAGATTTAAGGAAAACTAGTTTAAATGATGAAGAAAAGAATGAACTATTTAATGAATTGGAAAAGTTATTTAAAAATTATAAAACGAAAAAGAAAGCTCATCAACTTGTATCTATTATATATATAAAACTTTATATAAATATAAATCAAAATGAGGGAACCAATGTCGGTTATTTTTATTTAAGTAATAAAAGTGATGATATGGAATTTAAAAAATTACATGTTCGTGAAAAAGTTGGCTTATCTGAAAAAACTATGACCAACCAAATGAAGCTACTTTACAAGATATTTGGTATAGACATTTCAAAATATCAACCGGATAATTATCATGGTAAGGCAGAAAATAATCAGTTCAATTACAATTTTAACTCCTTGGAATATCAAATATTAAGTAGTCTTATAAAACTATTAAAAAAAATATCCCTTACCTACTACTCCTAATAATATAGATTATATTGATGCTATTAATGAATCTATGTCAAAAAGTAATGCACAAGAATTCGAAGATTTTTTTAAATTAGGAATAAAAGAAGTAAAGGATATAGAATTCAGAAAACTAAAAAAAGTATTAGATACAGATTTTTCTTTTCAAACTATGAAACGTTTAGCGGTAGAAAGTGATATTCTAGAAAAAAAACTAATTACATTTTTTAATGCAGTGAAAGAAAGTAACTTTTATGAAAATGTTATTTTATATCAGAAATTAAGTAGTGCTATTGAGAAGGTGCTATTTGAGCATCAAGATGAAAAAGAAAATTATAATAAATTTATTAATAGTTTGAGAAGTAATGATGATTCGATTATCACTTGTGATAATAATATAGTATCTGGGTATCATTCATTGAAAGAATTAATTTTGAGTGGTAAAAGTGATGATTTTAATGCCTTATATGATGAATTTATTAATTACTCTAGTATAGCTCATGAACATGAAATAATCGAAGAAGATACTGATTCAATAAATACATCATCAAATACTTCTATTAATACAAAAGAAGTACTTATTGATAAATATAATTTCAAGATACCTTTTATTGATCAAATTTTACTAAAAACCCTTCAATCAGATAATAAAAAATTTTTAGATGCTAAAAATCTTTATTCAAAGGAATATTTTGCACAGTCTTCTTTGGAAAATATTATTAGCAGTACTCAATCTTTTACTCCTGACAGAGAAATTCAAGAAGGAATAAATCATCTAAATCAAGCTATCGATCATCTTGGTTTACAACTCTTAAAAAAAGATATACATAATCATAATCAATATACGTCTTATACTCATCCATTTCTTAAAGAACTAAGAAGTATGAAACGACAAATAAGTATATTTAATAGAGATAATATT